>JAYEIP010000001.1:0-18727 GCA_034660155.1 Actinomycetota bacterium
GTCAAACTCACGACCGGGGTGTCGAGACGTTGCTTCTGTCGTGGTTGACGGTGACTATCTGCATGACGCGCGAAATGACTACGCATCTGTGGGGCTCTTTGGCCGACAGGTGCTGTGGGACGCACAGAAAAGGACGAATCGATATGCAATCGACAATGGCGTTACTGCTGGCAGGGATACTGATCGGCCCCCTCTCCGGGCCGCTTCTCGCAGCTACAGCCGCGCCTACCCCATCTGTAGAGGCGGTCGTGGAGGAGGCGTATGAGCAGTTTCGCGCTGGTCTTGGTGTTCGACAGTCGTGTTCTTCGGGCGTATCGATTGTATTTGAGGAGTTGCCTTCTCGCCGCGGCGAGTATCGCACCGCTACCGGCGAAGTTGTCATCGATGCAGGTGACGGGGCTGATGGTATCGCGGGGATAGTGGTCCACGAGTTGGCGCATCATACATTTCTGAGGTGCGGCATCTTTGCCGAGGCGGATTTCACGCAAGCCTTCTACGCGACACAGCGTCTACCCGTTGGGCGGGACTGGTTTGACTACTCGGCTGGGTGGGCGCAGAGCCCGGCAGAGCACTTCGCAGAAGCGATGGCCTACACGATCTCCGGGTACGGCGAGGGCGGTATTCGAATCACTTCCGAGACTGTTGGGGTGATGGTGCGGTGGTTAGCGGGGGACGCAGTCTCGCTACCTGCTGCCAATACGCATGATCCGGTGCCCTATTCGGACATGGGCGTGGCCCCAGCGCGTCTCGTCGGAGGTGAGGTCGGTGACGACGAACTGGCAAACACTGTGTCATCACGACCGGGAATCGCACACAAGGCTCCTGCGGTCGAGCTTGGCGCTGAGGTTTTCGAAACAGGGCCGTCGCGTAGTCGCTTGTTGATCCGCTGGCTCAGTCCATCGTGGCTCTTCGGACCCATCTGACATGGTCGCTCGAATCTGATGGAAAACTCTCGCATGAGACTGACACAAAGCCACCCGAGCGGTGACCAACAATGATTCCGATTACACCCCTTGCTGGACGCACAGTCCTGCTCAACCTCCGTGTAATAGAACGAATCGAAGAAACTCCAGAAACCGTCATAGTCCTTGCTGGCGGTCGCCGCATGGTCGTAGTCGACATCGCACCAGAACTTGTCGCGCGCATCCACCGTGCCCACGCCAAGGTCATGACCGCGGCGGCCCGAGGCGCGGCACCCGGCCTCCGACGCAAGCCTACGAAACCATCGGCCATCGCTCCATCCCAAAGCGCAGAACCGGATACACGACGAACGACCGCAGCCGCTACTGCCGCCGCCCCGGAACCCGCGACTGACCATCCGCTGGGTACGCCAGTCTCGAACGTCAACAACCTGCACACCGGGCAGATAGCGTTCGATCGAACACTCGCATCGATCTCACGGTACCGATGGGCAATGAGTCAACAATCGGCAGACACCCAAACTGCTCAGCAAGAACTAGCCAGGGCCCACGCTACGATCCGTGACTTGCCGGGCATGATCGACCTCGAACACAGCAGCGACATCGCCAAGTCGCTAGCCGACACCATCAACTTCTGCGCAACCCAACTAGCCGGCCTAGCCCCCCGGCACGGGGAAGAGAAGGCCCCTCGAGAAACAGAGGCGACTCTACGTTTCGTCGAAACCACTTTGACCGGGCTCCGTAAGATCTGGGCGAGAATCGCGGCAGACGCGTCGCCGACCAAACAGGGCATCGACGATCCAGCCACAGCGTGCCGCCTCATCGATCGAGCGAAAACTGCACATTGATGACCCGCCGCTCGCGGCGTGCCGACGCGGTCCAGTCGGTGAGTTCGATCCGGTGGCGCCCGCCACCAATGCCTAGTGCCCTGGCTGAGTCGAGTGCAGATAGCCGGACTTAGCCGACCTTTTCGATACGGACTGCGGTGGCCTTGAACTCAGCGGTGCCGGCCTTGGGATCCCAGTAGTCGTTCGTGAGAACGTTGACGTCCGTCTGATCGGGGAAGTGCAGCGGCATAAAGGCAAGTCCGGGCCGGAGGCTGCGATGGAAGAAAACCGGCGCTTCGATGCTGCCGCGCCGCGACGTGACCTTGACGATCTCGCCCTCAGCCAGTCCATACGACTGGCCATCCTCGGGAGCCATCTCGATAACGCCACCCTGCCGCTTCGGCGACTTGTACCCGCCGCTTTGTACTCCGGTGTTGTATGAATCGAGCTTGCGACCAGTGGTGAGCCGCATCGGATACTCATCGGTGAGCTCGTCGAGCGGGGGCGCAAACTCGGTCGGGATGAATGGTGCCTGTTTGCGTGGCATCGGGTCTTCCCACAGCCAGCTGTGGAGGAACGGGGTGCCGGGGTGATCCAGCGACGGGCATGGCCATTGGATGCCGCCCATCTCTTCGAGCCGCTCATAGCTCATTCCTGCGTGCATCGGCGAGATGCTGCGAAGCTCGTCCCAGATTTGTTCGGCGGTTTGGATCGGCCAATCGTGCCCCATGCGTTGGGCGATCAGTGGAACGATCTCGATATCGTCTTTTGCCTGACCCGGTGGCTCGACTGCCTTGCGGACACGCTGGGTGCGGCGCTCCGACGACGTCACCGTGCCCTCGCTCTCTGCCCAACCTGCTGCCGCCGGCAATACGACGTCGGCCAGCTCGGCCGTACGGGTGAGGAACATGTCCTGGACGACGAGGAAGTCGAGCCCTTCGAGCAGGCCAATCGTCCGGGCACTGTCGGCTTCTGACTGGGCCGGGTTCTCGCCCAAGACATACAAAGCCTTGAGATCGCCCGACTCCATGGCGTCGAACATCAGGGAGATATGCAGACCATTCTTGGCCTCCATATCGGTCTCCCAGAATCTGTTGAACTTTGCGATGTCTTGGGGATCTGCAACGTTCTGATACCCAGGAAGCTTGTTGGGGAGGCCACCCACGTCGGCGCCGCCCTGGACGTTGTTCTGCCCACGAATTGGAACCAGCCCGGAGCCGTAACGGCCGACGTGCCCGGTAAGGAGGGCGAGGTTGATCAGCGCAAAGACGTTGTCGGTCGCGTTGTGATGCTCGGTGATACCCAGCGTCCAGCACAGTTGCGCGGTGCCGGCGTTGGCGTAGTCATGAGCGAACTGCTTGATCACCGCGGCGGGTACGCCGGTGATTTCCTGGGCGCGTTCCAAGGTATACGGCTCTACGGACGCTTCGTAGTCGGCGAAGCCGCTGGTCGAATGCTCGATGAAACCCCGGTTGACCAGGCCGGCCTTGATGATTTCTCGACCCATAGCATTGGCGAGGGCGATATCGGATCCGACGTCGATGCCCAGCCACACGTCGGCAAACTGGGCTGAAGTAGTACGCCGCGGATCAACCGCGTACATCTTGGCGCCGTTACGGACGCCCGTCAGCAGGTGATGGAAAAAGATCGGATGAGCTTCACGCGCATTCGAGCCCCACAGGATGATCAGATCCGTGGTTTCGATCTCTTCATATGAGGAGGTGCCGCCTCCCGCTCCGAGGACAGTCGTCAGACCGACGACAGAAGGAGCGTGTCAAGTTCGGTTGCAACTGTCGACGTTGTGCGAGCCCATTACGACGCGTGTGAACTTCTGCGCCTGATAGTTGGTCTCGTTCGTTGCCTTTGAACAGCTGAACATGCCGAATTGACTGCCACGATATGGGGTCAGGCCGGTCGCGACACGATCGAGGGCTTCGTCCCACGTTGCGGGGCGGAGTTCACCGTCGACGCGAACCATTGGCTCGGTCAATCTCCGATACTTCATCTCACCTCCCTTCGGGAGAACTGAGATTACTACCTGGGTTGGCGGAAGGAGACTCAGGTGGCGATGGCCGCAACGAGACCACGAGCCAGATGATCGGTCGCCACAGGGTTGAACCCGATCAGCATCACCTCATCGACGGTGCCTGGATTGAGACGAAGCCAGCGCACTATCTCGTCCGCCAATATGGCCGTTGCTTCGGTGATGGGATAGCCATAGACACCGGCAGAGATGGCCGGGAACGCAACCGACTTAGCCTCGATCTCTATCGCAGCATCAAGCGCTCCCACGACCGCGGCACGTAGGAGCCCTTCATTGTCCTGGCCGTTTCGATAGATCGGTCCGACAACGTGGATCACATGGTCGGCGGGCATGGTCCCGGCCGTCGTGATTGCTGCTCCACCGGTTGGCACCGGTCCATGGCGGCGGATCCATTCATCGGATTCCTCCTGAACGATCGGGCCACCTGCGTTAGCCAGGGCGGCGGCCACCCCACCCCCATGCTGGAGCGTGTCATTGGCGGCGTTGACGACAGCATCGACGTCCTGGACTGTTAGATCACCATTGACGATCGTTACGGTCGCCCCGGAAACGAGCACCCCGCGTCCCTCGATATCCACCCGGTGGGGTCGAGCCGCAATCTCGAGAAGTGTCTCAATCTGATCGGCGAATGTGGCCGGCTCTCCCGTCGTCAAGAAGGTCGTGACCCCACCAGTGTCGAGGTCCCGAAGCAGGCGAAGAACTTGCCGGGCCACTGCGGGAGATGGGTCGATAACGACGATGTCTCCCACGAGTCTCTCGATGGTCGGCAGGAGGAACGGATAGTGGGTGCAGCCAAGGACGAGGGTGTCGACGCCGGCTTCACGAAGTGGTGCGACATATCTGGTGACAAGTTCAATCGTCTCCGGCGCATCAGCGCCCAACCGCTCGACCGCGTCGGCTAACCCGGGACAGGCCTGCTCGACCACCTCCGCCCCGTTGGCATGGCGGTCCACGACCGAGGCATACAACTCCCCCTGGAAGGTGGCGCTCGTCGCCAATACACCAATCACGCCGCGCTCACTCTGGCTGGCCGCGGGCTTCACTGCCGGTTCCATACCCACGAACAGGACAGTTGGGAAGACCTCACGAAGGTGATGAAGCGCCGCCGCCGACGCACTGTTGCACGCTACGACGATCAGCTCGCAGCCTTGATCGACCAGAAAACGCGTGATGGCCACCGAACGCTGTCGCACCGCGTCCAAGCTACGCTCCCCATACGGCGACCACGCCTGGTCCGCCAGATAGATGACAGGATGGTCGGGGGCCAGACGTCGAAACTCTCTAAGAACCGACAAACCGCCAACGCCCGAATCGAAAATGCCTATTGGTGCCACAGGGTTGGACGTTAGTGCTGCAGCAGTCGCCAGCTACGCTCCTCGGCCATGGGCAGGATCTACGACGCCATTACTGAACCACTAGCGCGCTTCGTCGCCGAGCAACCGATGTTCTTCGTAGCTACCGCTCCGCTGGCGGACCATGGCCGTGTCAACTTGTCGCCCAAGGGCATGGACACGCTCAGGGTGGTCGATGCCAGAACCATTGCATATGTAGATTTTGTCGGTTCCGGGGCAGAGACCATCGCACACCTTCGCGACAACGGCCGGATCACCATCATGTGGTGCTCGTTCGGTTCGACTCCGAGGATTCTGCGCGCATACGGCCGCGGGACACATCTGCTCCCCGACGACCCCGAGTTCGCCACATTGGCAGCCATTTTCCCCGACTACCACGCCGTTCGATCGATAATCCGCATCCAGGTCGACCGACTTGCCGACTCCTGCGGATATGGAGTCCCGCAGATGGATCTGACCCGACAGCGCTCACGCATGACCGAGTGGGGAAGGAACAAGACTGCCGAGGAACTTGTCACCTACCAGCAAGAGAAGAACGCCATCAGCATCGACGGCCTCCCCGCGGTAGACACACAGCCCGTCACACGAAGGCGAGCGTCACCGCAAGAGTGACGGCGCTGGCCAAAGTTGTAAACAGCACGGTCGTGGTAACCAGTTCAGGCTCGAGATCGTGCTCCATGGCAATGATCGAGGCGAAGACCGCCGCGGGCATCGCCGACTGAAGCACGATGACCCCAGAAGGCACGCCGGATAGACCAACTAACGCCGTCGCCGCTACCGCGGCCAGGGGTGCGATCACCAGCCTGATCCCACTACCGAGCAAGACATCTGCCGTAATCCGCGGCCGGCGCATTGCGGCGAGTTGTGCCCCCAGCGTCACCAACATCACAGGGATGAGTGCAGCCGCGAGAAGCGAGATCGGCCGATCGGCGATAGGGGGTAGCTCCGTTTTCGACACATTGGCGGCGACCGCGAACGGCACCACTGCCACCGCCGGCGTTGTGAGTGCCTTGACGATCGCCACCAGCGGATGAGAGTGACGCCAGGTCGCCGCGGTAACGCCGATGATGAAGGCCAAGACATTGACGACGAGGAAGGCGACGCTGGCCAAGGCCAGGGAATCCTCACCGAACTTGAACGAAACGATCGGGAGCCCGAAATTGCCCACGTTCCCGTAGACCGCGACCAGCACCAACGCCGCAATCGTTGATGACGATCGCCCCGCCAGGCGACCCGCAACAACTGCGACGCCGATGACCACGGCAGACACGATTAGTAGAGCCGCGGCCATCCGGGCAACGACATCGCCGCTGAGATGGGAACCGGCGAGAACGTCGTAGATGAAGGCTGGTGCGAGGATGTAGTAGGCGAAGCGGGCCAGTGGCATGGGATCGATGCTGAATCGTCGCCCGAAACCAAACCCGATCGCGACGAGGACAAAGACCGGTCCAAGGATGTCGGCAAAGATTGTGACGAGTTCGCTCAAGCCGGACTGCTCTCAGATCGCTAGGGGGCCACTATTGTCGTCTGTCATGCGCATTGGCTATCAGGGCGAGGCCCACTCTTACAGCTACCGGGCGGTCGGCGAACTCTTTCCGAGCGACGAGGCCGTTGGTTACCCGAGTTTCGTCGCCTCTTTTGAGGCGCTTGACGACGGCTCGGCTGATCGGCTCGTGATGCCCGTGGAAAACTCCACAACCGGGAGTGTCCTCCCGGTGCTCGACCGACTGGCCGGTGCCGAAGGACGCGGCCCCGTGTCTATCAGGGCAGAGCATCTTGTTGAGATTCGCCATGCCCTGCTCGGGGTCCCCGGCACCGATCTTGAGCAGATTCGCTTCGTGAAATCGCACCCCGAAGCGCTGGCGCAGGCAGAAGGAACCCTGTCCCGGCTCGGCATTCGACCTGTTCCCCGTCACGACACTGCCGGCGCGGTGCGAGAGGTAGCGACGGACGGCGATGCGGAGGTGGCAGCCCTCGGGCCGCCCGAAGCCGGGCCACCCCACCAGCTCGAGGTGGTCCGCGAGAACGTGATGGATCGTGACCACAACACGACCCGCTTCTTCGTCCTGGCTAAGGGTGGGACGGAGGTCGACCCCGACGATGACAAGACCACTGTCATGTTCATGACCGCCCACCGTCCGGGAGCTCTCGCACTGGCGCTCACTGAGCTCGGTCTGCGCGGCGCCAACCTCACCCGCATTGAGTCTCGGCCCAGTGATGAAGCCTGGAGCTACCGTTTCTTCGTTGATCTGGTGCATCCTCCCGGACCCGAGGGGCTCCGCCATGTGATCGACCCGCAACCGGCGACCCTCGCGCATCTACTGGTGCTTGGCTCCTATCGCTCGGCGCGGTAGCCGGCAACACGCTCTGGTCTACTCTGTCACACATGGCAGAACCGGACTCCAACCCACTCGAACAGTCAGTGCTCGCCGCATTTCCATGGCTGGTTGGTGGCCTATTTGCATCCCTGCCGTTGCTCTTGATCCCGGCACCAACAGACCGGCGCTCGGACTTCATCATCCAGCTAGCGGTGTTGGTCGGATTCCTGTTTGCGCTGACCTGGAAGCTGGCCCCGTTCGGTGATCGTGAATGGTTCATCGGACAGAGCTGGTCGCCGCTTCATCGTCACCTCGTCACCGTCGCGACGCTTATCGTCATAGTCACCGGAACAACCGGGCTAGTGACGCTGGCATCGAGCGCAGCTATGGGATTCCAACCTTCGCTCCAGTTTCTTCAACTGCTGTCCGCTTTGGATATCGCCTGGGTCGTGGGCGGCATCATCCTCGCGGCACGGACGCTCTGGGGACGCACAGCTGCCTTGACAATCGGCTTCGCCATGAGCGTCGTTTGTGTGTTCTCCATTGGTCTCTACCTGGCCGAGGTCGGCCTCGCCAGTGGTGGAGATTGGCTGGTAGATCAGGAACAGATGCTGCGGCTCGTGATCCCGTTTGATGTCGCCGCGGCGACGATGACGATCGGGTTGACCATCCTGGCTGCCAGACGAGCGTCACCCGATGGAGCACGCCAAACCCCAGTCGTATGACTGGTACGCAATCCCGGCACCCGCAGCTTGCTCGCGCAGCTGGGGGGCCAACCACTCGGCCACCGCCATGCCGATGGAACGCTTCGAGGCAGGAATCCACGTCGGCATCCGGTGCGGCCTGACGAAGTCGGCTCCGTACCACATGAAAATGCGCGACAGGAGAAGCCGGCGTGCGTCTGCGTCATACGCCGCGCCGCCACCTGCCAGGAAACTCCGCATCTGCGAATCGAGCTGAGCACCAACCTGGTCACCCTGGTACGGCTCATAGCGAAGTGTCGGACAGGACGCCGAACCGCACACGAGGGCACCGTGGATCCGCGGGTCCTTGAAGCGACGGATCTTGCCATGCTCGATATCTTCGAGTGACAAATCCTCCCCGGCGACAGTGGCCCAGGTCCTGCTGAAGGCGCCGGGGACACGCAGGACTGTGGTCTCTGCTCGAACGAATGCTTCAGCTGCAATATCCAGCGCACCTGCGTTGTATAGATTCAGCCAGAAAGCAAGTGCCTCCCCCCGACTCAGCTCATAGGGGATGACCTTCTCGAGACCCGATCGGTATGCGCCGATCAGTTCCCTGTCATCGGCCAATCCGCGCACACCGTGTGTCTTCAGCTTCGACAGAATTAGCGCCAGCTCGCTGTGGTCGACGGTGCCCTCACCGGTAGGTGCCGGCCGTCGCACTCGCATGGCTCGTACGATCGACCAGGCGACCTTCACTGGGTTTGGTGAATCATTGCTCATGCTTGGTCGCAACCGCATCGACGTGGAACTTGTTCCGCGAGTGCGGTTGTCGACTGACTCGGACACCTGTAAAGACCCCGGAGTTCGCCTGGTGAACTCCCAAGGAACTCACCCGGTGAGTTCCCCCCTAATGGCTGAAGAGATGGTGTCGTTTACCCGTCATCAGATCATGGTTCAGGCCGGTACGGCAATGTTGACCCAGGCGAACCAGATCCCATCAACCGTCCTTTCCCTCCTCCAGTAACAACAAGCACGGCGTTCAACATAGAAAGGGGGCGGCCATTTGGCCGCCCCCTTCTTGCCTCGAATCGGCTTCTCCTCGAATGGGCTTCTTCTTGAATCGGCGCCGCAGCCGCCGACTGGGTTCCTGCAACCTTTGAAGGAGCCGGAATGCATGTCGTCGTCTTGGCCTACGGCCCCACCCAACTGACTCGCCGCGCCATCAGCCGGGCTCGCAAGCTCGCCGGCAAGACTCACGAGGTGCTGGTCGCCGCTGCCTCACCCGCAGCAACGTCCGCGGTGAGCAAGCCGACAGGCGTCACGACTGTGAAGGGTCTGGGACGAGCCGGGCTACGAGCAGCTCTTTCGCAACTACCCAACGAAGCAACCCTCCTTATCCATGACGATGTCGTCATCACGGCACGGGGCCTGACAGCGATGAATCGCCAGCATTCCCAGGGCTCGCGCTACATCGTCCCCTATACCAATGATCCGGGAACTGATCACTTCGTCGGCCCGCTCCCCACCGAAAAGGGCGCGGAACGTACTCTCGATCAGACCAACGTCCCCAAGGAGACGAAACCGGCTTCGGCCATCAGACCAGCTTGCATCCTCGGCACGAAAGACGATCTCACCAAACTCCTCGGAGAGCCTCTGGCCGACCCCTATGCGATGCTCAGGGGGGCTTCAAACGAGTTCTCAGTTGCCGGCGGAGCTCTGGCATCACACTCAACCCGCTGCCTGCGACGGTTCACGAATGATGACCCGGTCGGCCAACCGCTGCTAGTCGCGGCTCTCATCGTCAAAGATGAGGAAGAGATGTTGCCCGGGTGCCTCGAGTCGCTCGCTTCGGTCGTGGACAGGATTGAGATCTGCGACACAGGGTCGACCGACAACACGATCGAGATCGCCCGCGCTGCCGGCGCCAACGTCATAGAGCGTGAATGGCCTGATGATTTCGGGAAGGCACGCAACTACGTCCTCGAAGAATGCCGTGACGCCCGTTACGTCCTCTGGATCGACGCAGACGAACGTGTCGTCTGCCGCGACCCGGCGCACACCCGGCGTTACCTGGCTACCTACCACGCAGAACATCAAGCGCTCAGCATCGATATCGTCAACCTCCAGTCTGACGGTACCGAGCTGTACAACTTCTCCACTGTGCGACTTTTCCACGCCACCGGAACAGAGTTTCGTGGCGCGGTTCATGAAGCCGTTCATCTGGTAGGCGACACCGCTCCCCTCGCCGGCCAGACATTCGACCAGCTTCGGCTACTGCACCACGGCTACGCCGCCGACGTGATTGCCGAACGTGCAAAACGGATCGCAATCTCGAGCTTGCGGAGGCCCAGTACGCCGCCGACGGCGACGCCCGCCCAGCAATCCACCTGGCGAGATCTCTGGGTTACGCCGACGAGTCCCCGCAGCGAGCTCTTGAGCTTCTCGAGGAGACATGGAGCGAGGCCGCCGATGCCGAGCCAGCCCTCAAGGCACAGACCCTGACCCTGATGGCGGACCGATGCATCGCCCTGGGCGATGATGAACGAGCATTCGATTTGAGCAAGCAGGCTCTGGAATTGGTACCCGCCGACGACACCACAGCAGCCCACCTGGCGCAATCGGCCGAGCGGCTGGGGTATTTCGAGGAGCTCATCGAGATCGCCGAACGGATCGCGGACACACATTCGCCGCGGCCGGTGATTCGCGTCGACAACAACCGGACGATCTTCCGTAGCGTGTTGGCTGCTGCCTACGCCCATACGGGTCAGTCCGAGAAGGCTGTGACCGAGGCATTCGCAGTCTTGTCAGAGTCGCCAGAAGAATTCCAAAGCTGGGAGCCGCTCATCTCCAGCCTCCGGGACACCTATGCCGACGCTGCCGTAGAAGTATTGGCGCCGCTGACCGCCATGGATCCGGGAGGGGCCTTCCTCGAACCGATGATCAAGACGTTCTCCCCGTCCGCCCTGGCCGACTTCGGTGTGCTCTATCGCGCCGCCGGCGGCACGATCCCGGAAGTAACCCGGGTAGGTTTGCTCTCTGCAGCAATGGCAGGCCGCGACGTCGCATTCGCCGCGCTGGTCCCAGCCGCCAGTTCACTCGACCCGTTAGTACGCGTGGGCCTCGCCGACCGTATCGCCTCGAAAGGCCGGGACGACCTCGCCACCGAATTACGGATCGAACCAGTGATTCTTCGCCTGTAGGAGGCTGGCGACGGGCCTTCCGCGGTGTTGCGCGACCGGCGGGTTATGAGCCCGAGGTGCCGATCACCAGCAAGCCTGTGACATCCAGGATGCTCCCGGCCGCCCTAACGGCATGATCGAACTCCCCCGCTCGAAGTGAATGCGGTCAAGCCGCTAGATCACGCCTCTGCGGCGGTTTCGTGTTCCTCGAACTGCTCCGCAACGCGTTCGCGGGGGGTCTTGGATTTCCGGAGCAACATGTAGCCGAGGATGCCGGCAATGCCGGACCCGAGGAAGATCCCAATCTTCGCCGCGTCGGCAAGAGCGGCGTCGGTAAATGCCAACTCGGTGATGAACATCGACACGGTGAACCCGATACCTGCCAGGCCGGCCAAGCCGATTATCTGCACCCAACCCGTCTGCGTAGGCAGCTTCCCGAGGCCCAGCCGCACCGCGATCCAGGTCGCAACGGTGATACCGATGAGCTTGCCGAACAACAAACCCATGCCGACACCAAGCGTGACGGGACTCGTCAAGGTATCCAGCAACCCGTTTTCGAACTCGGAGAAACGGACACCGGCGTTGGCAAGAGCAAATAGCGGAACGATCACGAACGCCGACCACGGCGTCAGCGAATGCTCGAGACGATCCAGTGGCGCTACCGACTCGCGGGCAACCGCCGACATCTGCATCGCGTCATAATCGAGCCGCTCCCGGTGGTTCGGGGCCGCCCGGTTCATGTCGAAACGCCCCAAGATCCAGCTAGAGCGGCGTTGGTAATCCTCCTCCGAATAGAGGGGGAAGACCGGAGTCATGAGGCCCAGAGCCACACCGGCAAGGGTCGCATGCACACCCGATTCAAAGATGAAGTACCAGATCAGCACGCCGGCCACGCCGTAAAAGAGCATCGAGCGGATACCGACGCGCTGCGCCAGGTACACAAGCACAAGACCGAGAAGGCCGGCACCCAGCCACAGGAACGAGAGATCAGTTGTGAAACCTACCGCGATCACGAGGATGGCACCGACGTCGTCGGCGATCGCAAGAGCCAGCAGGAATAACTTGGCCCCGGTCGAAACCCTGGTGCCCAACAGAGAGATGACGCCAACGGAGAAGGCAATGTCCGTGGCCATCGGAATGGCCCAACCGTTGCCCGCCTCGCCACCCTGTCCCGATACGAACGCAAGATAGATCAGCGCCGGAACGACCATCCCACCAACAGCGGCGATCGCAGGAAGTGCCGCCTTCCTGGGATCACGCAACTCGCCGACAACAAGTTCACGCTTGATCTCGAGTCCGACGACGAAGAAGAAGATCGCCATCAGCGCGTCGTTCACGATGTGCTTCAGCGACTCCTCGTAGTGGAACCCCCCTACCTCGAGATGGAGGTGCGTGTCCCAGAACTCTTCATATGTCTCACCGACTGGCGAGTTGGCCCAGACGAGCGCGACAAGTGCGGCGGCGAGCAAAACGATTCCCGACGATGCCTCCAGGTTCGTGAATCGCATGATTGGGCGCACAAAACCCTTGGGAATCCTGCCATCCGAATGGATCCAGGTCTCATGTACCCGTTCAGTTTCTGGCGCCATGCCTGCTCCTGTCTACCAGCACGAGCCGTAGCCCATCTGTCTTGTGTGCCTGTCAGGGACCTACGTCTCTACAGATCTGTCGGCATTATTGAAGCGGACTCAATGATGCCATGCACTAGTACCAGCTCGTGTGGCTAAGACGATATCAGTTCCGCCAGTCCATAACGGCAAACCCACAAAAATAGGCTCGACTCCCCCGTAGCGCTACCATCGCCACTCCCCCAAAACCTCAGGAATCCTGTTGCTGATCTCGTTCTTGTCTGTCGTCCTCGGCATCATTCTGCTGCTAGGAGCATCCGACCGATTCGTCGAGTCAGCGGTGCGGCTCGCTCGCACCATGGGGGTCTCAATCGTCTTGATCGGTGCCCTGATCGTTGGGCTGGGGACGTCCATCCCCGAGCTGCTTGTCTCATCGATCGCAGCTACCGACGGCCAGATCGATGTGGCCATGGCCAATGTGACCGGATCGAATGTCGCCAATGTCACCCTGGTATTGGGAGCCGCGGCACTCATTGCCCCCATCCGGAGCCGCACGCTGATCCTCCGGCGCGAGGGAATCCTCATGTTCGTCGCTGTCAGTGGCCTTGCCGGCGTCCTCTGGGACGGCGAGGTCGCAGCGATCGAGGGCGTCGCCCTCCTGGCGGGGATGGCCGTCGCTCTCATCCTAATGATCAAGTGGGCCGCCACCGACACCGACGGGATCGTGGAGCTGGACGAGGACGAGGAGGCCCACTCCGTCACCGGCGAACTACTCATCGGCTTCGCGGCCCTCGCAGTGACCGTATTTGCCGCGAGGCTGCTTCTCAATGGGGCGCTCGATCTCGGGGAGCGTTTCGGGTTTGGGGAAGCATTCCTCGGAGTGCTGTTGGGCATCGGCACCAGCTTGCCCGAGCTGGCAACAACGATGGCAGCGGTCCGCCGACATGAGTCCGACCTCATCATCGGCAACGTGCTGGGCTCGAATCTGTTCAACTCTCTGGCGGTAGCCGGAACGGCTGCCATAGCGGGCCCCGGCATACTCGTCGACCTCAGTCGGCCGGCTCTTGTCGTAATGGTTGCCGTGGTACTGATCGCCGGCCGGTTCGCTTGGCACGACCAGAAACTCGTTCGTTACGAAGGCGTTTCGCTACTTGTTATCTTCGTGACATTCGCTGCCCTGAGTTACTGACCCATGACACCCAACGCCGAGATCGCCAGAGTCCTTCAGGAACTTGTCGATCTCCTCATCCTCGCCGAAGGCAGCAAGCAAGCCTTCCGGGTTCGTGCCTATGAGAAGGCAGTCACGGCCGTCCAGACTCTCCCCACCGATGCCGCCGCGATGACTACCTCCGAGTTGGTGAAGATTCCCGGCATCGGGAAGGGAACCGCGGCCAAGATCCGGGAATACGCAGACACCGGCTCTATCAGCCGGGTCACGGAACTCCGTAAGGTGTACCCGCCCGAGATGATGGAATTGACCCGCATCCCCGGTCTCGGCCCAAAGACAGTTGTCATGCTCCGAGACCAACTCGGCGTCACCTCGGTCGATCACCTCAAACAAGCAATCGCCGACGACGCCCTGCAAGGACTGCCCGGCATGGGGGCCAAGTCCCAAGAGAAGATTGCATCGGCGATCGAACGACTCGGCCTCCATGGCAAAGACCGGAGAACCCCGATTGCCAATGCGCTTCCAATTGCACAAGAGATTGTTGCCGCTTTGGCCGCACTGGACGACGTCTCCAAGGTCGAGCACTGCGGCTCGCTGCGAAGGTTCCGCGAAACGGTCGCCGACATCGACATCGTCGTAGCCAGCAACGCACCCCTCAAAGTGATGGCCGCATTCCTCGCCATGCCGATCGTCGATGAAGTGATCGGCCAGGGCGAGACGAAGACGTCGGTGCTGACAGGAACCGGCCTGCAGATCGACGTGCGGGTTGTCACCCCAAACCAGTTCGGTGCCGCAAGCCTGTACTTCACAGGGTCCAAGCAGCACAATATCGAGCTCCGCCAGCGCTCGATTGACCGCGGGTTGCTGCTCAACGAGTACGGCCTGGAGGACACCACAACCGGGAAGGTCGTCGCCTGCCGCACCGAAACCGCGGTGTACAAGGCGCTTGGCCTTCGCTTCATCCCACCTGAGATGCGTGAAGGAGTCGGCGAAATCACTGCTGCCGATGAGGGGACCCTGCCGCGCCTCGTCGAGGTCGAGGACATCCGTGGCGACCTGCACGTCCATTCCACCTGGTCGGGTGACGGCCGCAGCCCGCTTGATGCGATGGTGGCTACGGCTGCGGCGCGCGGGCTGGAGTACATCGCGATGACCGAGCACGCCGAGGACCTCACAATCAACGGCTTGAGCAAGGATCAGGTGCTGGCGGAGAGGAAAGAGATCGAGCGCTTGCGGGAGGAGCACCCCGGCTTGACGATCCTGCACGGCTCGGAACTCAATATCGGAGCGAGGGGCGGCGTCGACTACGACCCGGATTTCCTGGGAACGTTTGATTGGTGTGTCGCGTCGGTACACACGCTTTTTGACCTCACGGAAGCTGAGCAGACCGAACGGGTCATCACCGCGATGCAGAATCCAGCCGTCAGCGCCATCGGGCACCTGACCGGGAGGCGGATCGGGCATCGGCCCGGAATCGAAGTCAACGCCAAAGCCATCTTTGAGGCCGCCGTCGACACCGGAACTGCGCTCGAGATCAATGCTCACCTCCACCGACTCGACGTGCCGGCAGAGTTGCTGCTACTCGCCAGAGGCATGGACGCTCTACGTTTCGTCATATCGACCGATAGTCATCACACCAGCGAATACGACAACGTGCGCTGGGGTGTCCGCAACGCCAAACGAGGTTGGGTCGAACGGGAGTTGATTATCAACACCTGGCCGCTCGACGAGTTCCTTGAGTTTGTCGCGGCAAAGCGGGGGTAGGCGCGGTGGCGCGGTGCGCGTTTCGGACACCTGCGAAGACCCCTACCCCCGGCTGGCGCCGGCGGTAGTTTCCCCCCACAGGGGGGACTGATAGCCGCCGTTTGCCGTGCACGGCGGGCACTGTTCACAGTTTGGTAATGGCGGTTTCGTCGTTCTTGGGCCGATAGGGATTTATTGTGATCGACATGCCAACCGCCACCATTTCGCCTAATCGAGCCGGGATAGCCGGGGCCATCGCGGCCGGGCTTGCTCTCGGACTTACCGAACTTGTCGCCGGGCTTACCGAGCGAGTGCCTTCTGCTGTCGCCGCCGTCGGTGGCTTTGTCATTGACTGGTCACCGCGGTTTATGAAAGAGTTGGCCATCAGCGTCTTAGGTACAGCCGACAAGGGGGCGCTGGCCATCGGGACCGTCATCATCGGAGTGCTGGTGGGTTGGTTTGTCGGACGAGCATCGAGGACGCGCGCCTGGGTGCCGTGGGTCGCTTTTGGGGCGTTCGCGGTGCTGGGGATAGCCGCATCGCTTACCGAGATCGGGATCTCTCCCCCGTTGACAATCCTCACGGTCATGGCGGCAGCCGGTATCGGAGTGGCAATTCTCAAAGCAATGCTCAAGACATCTGAGCTGCCAACGGACGGCCAGCCGACCGACGCGCACCGCCGCCGCTTCCTAACCCAGGCAGCAGGGATGAGTGCTGCGGCAGCCGTCGCCGGTCTTGGTGGCCGCAAGCTAATCATCGCCCGCTCCGAAGAGGTACGGCAATCGGTAGCGCTACCGGTCGCACAACTGACGGTGCCGGCACCACCACCGGAGGCCCAGTTCACATCGATCCCTGACCTGAGCCCCATTGTCGTTCCCAATCAGGAGTTCTACCGGATTGACACCGCCCTGGTCGTACCCCGACCCGACCCCGAGACATGGCGGCTCCGGATCACCGGGCTGGTGGACAACGAAATAGAGCTGTCACTGGACGACCTGATGAAGCGACCCCTGTATGAGGAATATGTGACGATCGCCTGTGTCTCAAACGAGGTGGGCGGCGACCTAATCGGAAACGCCAAGTGGACCGGCGTGCGGCTGGTTGACCTGCTTGAAGAAGCCGGTGTGCAGACAGAGGCCGAACAGCTGGTGGGACGATCGGTAGATGGTTGGACCTCAGGATTCCCCGTCGGACTGGCATTCGACGGTCGAGAGCCTCTACTGGCCATTGGGATGAACGGCGAACCGCTGCCACCAAATCACGGATTCCCCGCCCGCCTCATCGTGCCCGGGTTGTACGGCTACGTGTCGGCAACCAAATGGATCGAGGAGATCGAGCTCACGACGTGGGACGGCTTCGATGGGTACTGGATACCCCGCGGCTGGTCGAAGGAAGCACCGATAAAGACCCAATCACGCATCGATCATCCCCGCAACGGCGAGAAGCTCTCAGAAGATCCACTGGTCCTCGCCGGCGTCGCCTGGGCACCCACACGAGGAGTTCAACGAGTCGAGGTACAGCTCGACGACGGCGAGTGGACCGAGTGCGAACTGACCTCACCGTTGTCAGACAAAGCCTGGGTCCAGTGGCGGATCGAGCTGCCGGCGAGCCCGGGAAGACATGAGGCCAGGGTCCGTACCACCGACGGAACCGGGACTACTCAGACTGCCCGCACACAGCGTCCTGCCCCCGACGGCGCCACCGGCTACCACAGCATTTCGTTCAGTATTGAGAGCAGTAGCGGATAGAAGTAGCCCCCGACGGCTAGCCACCCGGCTTCAGGATCACGGTACCTTCTGAGCCCAGTTCGACGGTCTCCCGATCCCATCGCAGTGGCAAGTAGGTACCGGCTGCCCAGGCCTCGACCATGTCCTGATAATGGGAACTGTACGCATGACCAGATTGACCCGTTGTGTGGATCGCTCGAGAGTTCTCCAGATCGCCGAGGTCGACGATCATCCTCATCGACGGAACCCAGGTGACCTCATAACCCTCGTCGGCGTACCAGCCGACCGCGTTGACGATATCAGTCCCCCCTCCGACGGGATACGGCCCACGGTTGAAGCGGCTCTCGACCAGACCAATGCCCGAATCTCCGAGAGTCTCGTTGCGGAACACAGCCCCATGCAACTGCCCCCACTCCCAATCGTCCGGGACACCGCCGAGCAGCTCCTCGACTTCAGCGACGCCGGCAAGGAAAGCCGCTTTGAGGATGTCGTCACGGCCCTCGACGAGCGCGGTTTCCTTGTCGTCCCAGACGCTCAGATCTGGGGAGTTGAGCATTTCGACAACAGCCAGCGACCAACGTGACCCACCCGCCGGCCACAGGTCTTCCTCCAGGTCATCATGGAATGTCTTCATCAACAGATGACGCCAGGCGGCCTCGAAGATGGCAGCCCCTGCCGAGTCTGCGTCGTTGTTTCGATCCCACTCGGCAAGGACCTCACGAGCCCGGACGAATACGCCGTCCTCGCCCGCGAGGTTGAGGTCGGTTAGCCACGGAACAAGCCGATCGGCGTGCCGATTGTGCGTGTCGAATTGCATGGCAGCAACGTCGTCGAGACTGATGTCGGCGTCGGCCTCGATCATCTCCACGATCCGGTAAGCCCGATCGCCATAGTTCCAGTCGGTCGTTATCAGGTGCGGGTAGCTGCCGTCAATCACCGGATTGTTGGCGGTGACGATGTACCCCTCAGCCGGGTTGTAGAGCGACGGCAACTCGTCGAAAGGGATATAGCCGGACCACTCGTACTCATCGGTCCAGCCCGGCACCATCAGGCGCCCGTCCCAGTTTTCTCGGACCGGGATTTTCCCAGGGGCCTGATAGCCGATGTTCCCCTCCACATCGGCATAGACGATGTTCTGCGATGGGACATCGAAGAGACGGAGCGCGTCGCGAAACGACTCGAAGTCGTGCGCCAG
>JAYEIP010000002.1:0-4206 GCA_034660155.1 Actinomycetota bacterium
GGGCGCAGCCGGGACGGGTGCTACAGACATCCCTTCTCGCCGAGGTACCGGTCTTTGGGGACGAAGGAATACGGTCGGAACTTCCAGTACTAGAGCACCCAGCCTCGGCTTCGGCCGAAGCGTTTCGCTTTGCGGCCACTGCTATCGAAATCCGCGGGCGACGCGGCCCCGATGAAGACGCACCCCAGCCACCACAGCAGCACACCTATCTCATAACCTCACCCGGTCCCCAGGAAGGCAAGACCGTGCTCACCGCCAACCTGGCGTTGGCCGCTGCTCGGAAGGGTCGTCGCGTACTGGCCATCGACGCCGACTTTGGCAATCAGCGCCTCAGCGAACTCCTACGCGGCGAACATGAACCGGGCCCGGGTTTCACCGAGGTGGTGGAGACGGGGCTCGATTTGAGCTCGGCGACGTTCTCCCTTGGACCACCCGGGCCACTGGACTTGATATCACGCGGCGAACGCCCCACGAACGCACCGGATTTCTTCAGTCTCCCCGCAACTCGAGCGTTCATGGCCAAGGTCAGTCATCTCTATGACATTGTGCTCGTCGACTGCCCCCCAATGCTGCACATCGCATATGCATCAATCCTGGCTCAGTATGTCGACCGCATTATCGTCGTTACTCAACACGGCGGCTCAGTGACACGACTGGAAGACATGGCACAGCGACTTGACCTCATCGGTACACCGCTCGCGGGCTACGTCTACAACGGCGCTCCGCTTCGCTACGAAATGACCCTTACGGAGGGTTCCCTCAAGGATGTTCTCGGAACGCCGGATGGGGATGAAGAGACGCAGAAGAAGAGGCAGAGCCATCCTACTCGACCGCAACGGTTAGCCCGGGGACCCCATCGCGATACGAACTGATACAACCAGAGGGTTCGCTCAAGGACGTTTTGGGAGATCAGACGCGCAATCACAGCCTCCATGCTGAGAAGCGTCGCGCGGGGAGCGCGACCGCACGACCAACCCGGCGACATAACCAGCGATAGCAGCGAAGACCACGGCTTCGCCAAGCTCCTCGACATATGGCCATCGCCCAACGCGCCCCGATGACAGCACCGCACCGGCCGGACCTCCAATCAAGCCGCCCACTGCAAGCATCAATGCCAGGTTCCGGACCACTGGGCGCTCGGCTACGGAACCTCGTTGGTGGGATATGAAGATCATCACCAACCCGATAAGCGCTACCAACCCATAGATCAAAGCGTAGATAAGAACCGTGAGCCGGAACCCCGTCCAGTTGGACCCGGCCGTCGCGGCGTCGGAGATTTTGGCCGCAATCGGGTTCAGCACATGGAATGCTTCTTCAACGACCACCAACGCAAGCAAAACTGCGAGCACCACAAAGCTGGCACTTGCACACCGAAACCCGAGAAACAAAAGACCCGAGACCGCCAGTATCTGTGGCACGAGAGTCCACGCCTGAAGCGTTGGCGCATCCCATCCCGCCGCAGTCACCAGATCGATCATGAGGGCGAGCACCGAACCGGCCAGGAACGCTACCGCTGTGATCAGCCCGAACCGAAGCGAGGCTCCGCGCAACCGCCACAACTCACTTGATGGAGGGTTCGCTGTCTGCCGCGTCATGTCGCAAATCTACACCCGGGCCATCTGCGGGGCGTCTGTCGCAGCCCACTATGGTCCACACCCATGATCGTCACTACGCCCGACTACGGCGGCGGCTCACTCGTCAATCTCATCTCCGAACTCGAATACCGGCTTCTTGGTTCGGCACCGTCGCCGCGGCTTTACCCGGAGCTCCGGAGCCACATCCCTGATGCATCAACCTACGTCCTTTGCCTGTTCGATGGACTCGGTGCCGGGCAACTGAGCCACCCCGCCGCCAAACCGCTGCGCGCCAGCATGCGGGCGACCATCGACTCGCCTTTCCCGGCCACCACCACCGTGAGTCTCTCCGTGCTGGCAACCGGCCTCCCTCCTTCCCAGCACGGGCTCCTCGGCTACCAGGCATGGATCCCGGAACTGGAAGTCGTCGCCAACACCATCCACTGGACGACCTTGTGGGGCGAACAACTCGACTACGACCTCGAGTCCTTCCTTCCCACACCCAACGTGGCGGAACGTCTCGCAGCCAACGGCACTGAGGTAATCACCATCCAGCCGGCCAACTTCCAGGACACCCGGCTGACGAAGGTCCTCTTCCGCGGCGTCCGGTTCGAAGGCATCTACTCGATGGAAGAGTGGGTCGATGCGGTTGTCCAGTTGGCGGCGCAACCCAACCGGCTCATCGTTGCCTACCTGCCCCATGTGGACGTTGCAGCCCACATCGGCGGCCAGGAGTCGGAAGGCTACGTCGAGGCACTTCGCGGGGTAGCCACCGCGTGGGAATCGCTCGGTAACCGGCTCCCCGCAGGGGCCGTGGCCGTCGGGACCGCCGACCATGGGCACATCGACTTCCCCAAGGACAAGCAGTTCAAGATCTCACGAGAAGATCACAACGGACGCATCTTTTACGGTGACGGCCGGGCGATGATGGTTAAGGGCGACGGGGCATCTCTCGCCGGGCACATTCCCGCCACCTGGGTCCCCCTCGACGAGATGATCCACTGGTGGGGACCCGAACCAAGGCATCCCGACCTCGCCGATCGCCTGCCCGACGGGGTATTAATCGCCGATGACGACGTCCTGTTGCTACACCGGTACTCAGATGACCGTATGGTCGGCAATCATGGTGCGCTCACCGATGCAGAACGGCTAATCCCTCTTATGATTGGCGGCCGGCCCACCGATAGCGAGTAGGTCGAAGCAACCGAGGAAGACCCATGCGCCGCATCACCCCGATACTTCTCCTAGCTCTCATCGCTGCGGCGTGCTCGGGCACGACCGAGACGACAGAGACGACTTCCAGTCCCGTAGCAACTACGACAACAACGGCCACGACGACTACCACCACAGCCGCCACCACCACAGCCCCGGCCACAACAACGACCGTCGTCGAGGAAACAACGACAACAACCCTCGCCGACACCGGCGAGGTCCTCGCCTTCGACACCATTCCGGAAACACCACCGCATGTTTTTGAGTCCTTTGCCTCCACGCTGAAGATGGAGATCACACTCGATGAACTCGCCATCGAACTCACCGGCGACGGTGTCTGGATTACCGATGCCTTCGAATGCACGGTCACCACGGAGCTAGGCGGTCTCGGGCTGTCCCAGAGCGTTGTGTCTACCCCGCAAACGTTGTGGCTCGACACCGGCAGTGGCTATGAGCCCTCCGCCCTCTTTGGGACAGCTGCGCAAGGTGTCATATCAAGCTGCCCGTCCTCTCCCCTGTTCTGGGCCGACTTCACCTCCGACGGTCTCGGTCAACCCGTCGGCGATACGGAAACGCTCGATGGCCGACCCGCCATCAAAGCCGACCTCACTGAGGTCCTCGACGCCTTCGGGGGCTTTGGTCTCGTGCCCGGGCTGGAAGATGCCACGATCCACGAAATGGTCATGTGGGTAGACGTCGAGACGAACGTGGTCCTCCGCCTTGTGGCGGACATGGAGTTAGGTGCCGAGTTCATGGAGGAGCTTGGTGTCCCGGCAGGGGATGGCACCGGAGCCGTGGCGATGCTTATGGATGTCCGGGTAGAGCGGGTTAACGATCCGACGCTGGAGATTGAGCTGCCTGCGGGCGGTTAGCCGGCAACCGCGTTTCGGGCTGATTCTGCCGTTGCTTTCAGTCGGCCGGTCGTTGACCTGTTCTCGTGCGACATTGTCCCATGACAATCCCCCCTTGGCTTGACGGGGGATCGCCAGACTCCGCGGGCCAGGGGGCGGAGCCACAGGTGAACGTTGTCGGGGCTGTGGACCCCTCCCCGCCACAGCAAAGCCTGTGGCGACCCTCCCACAAGGGGAGGGTTGTTAAGACGACGAATCCGTGGATTGATGAGTAGGGGTCGGCTACTGGCGGGCGGTGGTGGTGAGTTTGGATAGGTCGGCCGCGTAGAGGATGCAGGTGACGGTGCGGTCGTCCTGGGTGTTCCAGGATTCTTCGGTGGGGCCGAGGTAGCTGTAGTCCAAGGGGGAAGTCTGGTAGGACTCGCCGACGTAGTCCTCGAAGGGCTCAAGACATGCTTCGAAAGCGAAGTCCCGGATGACCTCGTCGCCGGGGAACACCGTTTGCGAAATCACCAGATTGGCGAATACTTCGTTGTCGTGTGGTTCCGAACAGCTGATCAGCTCGAGCG
>JAYEIP010000003.1:0-18705 GCA_034660155.1 Actinomycetota bacterium
AGAATTGGTCGTTGACCGGCGGGTTACAACCCTTGGTTACGCCTGCGGTGCCGAGCTTGTCTATGTCGGACTCGAATATGTTCCCGTCATCGTCGAGGAAGAGGTCACCATCGCCCGCGTCGTTGAGGCCGAGCGCCCGCACCAAGAAGGCGGCCATTTGTCCTCTGGTGACGGGATCTTCGGGACAGAACTGGTCGTTGACCGGCGGGTTACAGCCCTTGGTGATACTCGCAGCGGACAGCTTGGTGATATCTGCCTCGAAGATGTTGCCGTCATCGTCAACAAATTTGTTCCCGCCCCCGTCGTCGGTCAACCCCAACGCTCTAACCAGGAAGGCGGCCATCTGCCCTCTGGTCACCACATCATCGGGGCAATAGAGGTTGTTGTCGGGTGGATTACACCCACGGGTGACGGCCGACCAAGCCATCCATTCCACGTCCGCGTAGAACAAGTGGTTGGTCGGGACGTCAAGGAATGTTGCGGTGGACGGCACCTCGAATGTGTCTGTGACGTTGATCGTGACCGCTGCGGATCCGGTCGACCATCCGTCCGAGGCTTCCACCGTCAGCGAATATGAGGGAGTCATCTCGTGGTCGAGGCCCGTGGCAACTGTTATCTCCCCTGAGATCGCGTCGATTGCGAACGCACCGCCGGTGTTGCCAGCGGAGATCGTGTACTCGAGCGCATCGCCATCGGGGTCCGAACCTGCGACTAAGCCGGCCATCGTGCCCACGGTCGCGTCCTCACCGACATTGAACACATCGCCCGACAACTCCGGATCGGTATTGCCGAACCATACGAATACATCGTTGGCTGAGTTCGTGTCTCCCGGGATCAGGTTGCTCGACAGACTCGAGTACGAAATGCTGTGCCCGTCTGCGCTGATGGCCGGCTTCTGTTCACCCAGATTGCCTTGCTCTCCTGCCAGGCTCGTGTTGACAAGCGTGGTGATCGAGGTGGCTAAGTCGTGCACGAAGATATCCCGGTTGCCAAAGCGCGTATCGTTATCTACCAGATTGTTGGCGAACGAGGCGAACGTCACATAGCGACCTCCACCACTCAAGTCGGTATCGCGGCTCAAGCCGTCCCCTTCGTTACCATTGGTATGCACGCTTATGCGGATGGTGGTCCCGGTTTGGAGATCGTGGATGAAGACGTCCTGCGCGTTGTTGGTATCTCCAGCCACCAGGTTGGTCGCCTGCGACTCGAAAGCCACGTAGCGACCGTCGTCGCTGATGGCACCTTCGCCCGGGCTGAACGATTCGCCGTCGCCTGCGGTCCCGTTGGAGTGAACGCTTACCCGTGTCGTCACCCCGTCCACGCGGTCGCGCACGAATACATCGCGTAGACCGTTGATGTCTCCGGCTACCAGATTCGTGGCGAAGGAGTTGAAGACCACGTAACGACCGTCGCTGCTCAGCGATGGCACTTGGCTGCCCAGGTCGGCCTGAGTGCCATCTGTGTGACGACTCACCAACTCGGTGGTCCCCGTCACCAGATCATGCACGAAGATATCGTTGATCAGCCCGTTGGCATCGGTATCGACCAAGTTGGTGCCGTGTGAGTGGAACGCGACGTAGCGGCCGTCTGCGCTGATATCGGGAGAGAAACTGGTCCCATCACCTTGGGTGATACCGTCGCTGTGGACGCTGACCCGGGTGGTGGATCCAGTCTGACGATCGTGTACGAACACGTCGGAAAAGGTGTTGCTGTCGCCATCCACCAAGTTGGTGGCGTCCGACCAGAATGCGACGTAACGGCCGTCTGCGCTGATTGCCGGATCGGAGCTGCCCCCATCCCCCTGGGCAGTGCCGGTGTGAACGCTGACGCGTTCAGTCACTCCGGTCTGCCGGTCATGCACGAAGATGTCGCGCAACCCGTTTGTGTCACCAGGAACCAATTTCGTCGCGTCAGATGCGAACGCCACATAACGACCGTCTGCGCTGATATCCGACTCCAGGCTGGCCCCGTCGCTCTCTACCCCGTCGCTGTCCACGCTGACCCGCTCGACACTTACCAAGGGCAACGCCACAGCCACCGCCGAGCCCGCAACCAGGCCGACCATTGTCAGCAGGGCCGCAAATGTTCCTGTCCTTAAATGCCGAATGTCGAAATCCCTCCCCAACGACAACCTACACGGGCGAGAGCGAACCTGGGTCCGACGATTGATGCTGCAACGCGCCAGTGGTCCACGTGCGTGCCAACTATGCGGACCTACCCGGCCATTGGTCCAGTATCTATGCCTCGTTGAAGCGGAACGTCATCCGCGCCAGGGCGAGGCCCCCCACGATCCAGGCTCCGATCAGCGCCAGCTCCGAGCCAATGTCGGTGATGCCGGCACCCTGCAATGCGATCGCTCGCATTGAGTCGATGAGCGGGGTCAGTGGCAACAGGTCTGCCAATGGCTGGAGCCAGCCGGGCATCGAGTCGATTGGGAAGAAGCTACCGGAGAGGAACATCAGCGGGGTTGTTGCCAGCCCCGCCATATTGTTCGCCGCGTCGACGCTGGCCACCCGGCCGGCAATAGCGAAACCGAGCGACAAGAAGATCAGGTTGCCAAGTGTTGAGATGACGAATAGGAGCGGCCATCCCGATCCGAGCGTGCCGCCGACCAGCAGGCCGATAATCATGATGAGCCCCGTCTGGACGGCGGCCAGCGTGAGTCGGGCTCCGACCTGCCCGGCGATGAACCGTGACGCCGGCAGCGGGGTGACGACGATGCGCTTCAGGATCTTGAGTTCCCGATAACGAGCGACGGAGGCGGCGGTTCCGACCATTGCAAAGTTCATGAGGCCGATCGCCAGCAGCGCCGGGAGTACATATTCGAAGTAGTCGACACCCGTCAACGCGCCTTCAGCCGAGAAGCTCACATCGAAAACACTGAATGCCAGCACGAAGACAACGGGGAAGGTCAGAGCCATCAGGAAGGCGGTCTTGTCGCGGACCAGCATCTTGAGGCTTGCTGTGAAGAGTTGGGCTGTCTGTGTCATTGGTTAAAACCTTTCAGGAGTCCTTATCGGAGTAATGGGTGGTCAGTCACGCAGGCTGCGGCCGGTGACGTTGAGGAATACGTCTTCGAGAGTTGGGGCGTGGACCTGGAGATCGGCGACGTCAAAGCTGCGGATTGCAGCCAGCTTGAACAAGGCGGGGACGGTCTGGCTTGGCGACCGGGTGCCGAGTTCGTAGCTGTGGACACCGTTACTGCGAGCGCGGACGGTGGTGACCGCCGGGAGCGATTCAAGGCTGTCGTCAATAATCGGGCGCCCTGACGTGAACACGACGTTGTGGTCGGCGGCTAGGTTGCTGATGAGCCCGACCGGAGTGTCGAGCGCCTGGATCTGACCGGTGTCGATGATGGCAACCCGGTGACTCAGTTCCTCAGCCTCTTCCATGTAGTGCGTTGTCATGACCACCGTCTTGCCATCGTTCTCATTGATCGACCGGATCAGGTCCCACAGGTTGTGTCGAGCTTGCGGGTCGAGCCCGGTTGTAGGCTCGTCGAGGAAGACGATCTGGGGATTGTTGACCATGGCTGCCACGATCGAGAACCGCTGCGCCTGGCCACCCGACAGCTGTCCTACGAGTGCCTTGCGCTTGCCGAGCAAGCCAACCTTGTCGAGCAGCTCGGCGGCAGGGAGGGACCGCGGGTAGAAAGACCCGAAGAGGGTGAGCAACTCCTCGAGGGTCAGATATTCGAAGTATGAGGATGCCTGCAACTGCACCCCGATTCGGGTCTTCATCGCGGCGTTGTCGGCCTGCGAATCGAGTCCAAATACCGAGGTCGACCCACTGGTTGGGGCTTGCAGTCCTTCGATGATTTCGAGTGTTGTGCTCTTCCCGGCACCGTTGGGTCCCAGAATCCCGAGCACCTCGCCGGATGCAACTTCAAATGAGAGGTCATCTACTGCATTGAACATGCCCCCTTCGGGATCGGGATAGGTCTTGACCAGTCGGTCGACTCGAACCGCAGGCTGATCGGTTGCTGCGGTCTTGGTCTGATGCCGGGTCTCGGTGAGCGTCGTCATGGGCTGGTCGCTTTCGTCGGTGTGGTCACTGAGCACACCATGCAACAGCGACCTGTCCAGCCGTTGACGGCACGCTGACGGCAGGGCGTGGTGATGTCAGCGACCGGTCAAAGTGGCGTAAGCGGTGCGAGCGAGATTGGGGCACATACCTCGACTGGAGACAACATGCCCATTGCGCTGATCCTGGATCTGGTCCGTCAACGTTGCGGGATTCGCCGCCTGCTGGGACGTTGCCCATACCACCGTCTGCGGCGGCAGGACTTTCCCCCCGGCTGCCCGTAGGGCAGCCAGAGACTGATGGTTGATCTACGCCGAGTCTGACTCGGGACCGGAGTCAGATGAGGGCAGCCGCTCTGAACGCAACACCGGTCAATGCGACCACAGTCCCAGTGCTTGCCGTGATGAAGCACCGAGTTTGTCCGCGCAACCTACATCGGTCAAGGGAATGAGACCGTCCACATCCCGTCGGTGTCCTCTGCCTCGATGCCCAGGAAGACCGTCCCCGAGTCGATCTCGATCTGCCCGCTGTACGGACCGATGACGTTTACCTCCAGATCCATCTCGTCATAAGCCTGATGTGACCACACCGCGAGGTTGCCGCTCCCGCTGTGGGTGATGGTGGCTGACCCGTCCTGGTTGACGAGGATCACGTCATCACCGGTGCCAGAGATTGAGTTGGCGGTCATGCTTCGCGCGCTACAGACAGGGCGCACCTCGACCGTCCAAGCTCCCGCCGCTTCAACAACATCGAGGTAGCGGACGTTCTCGAAGATCCAGCTTTCGTTGACGAGCCGGACGCCGTGGTAGCCGCCGCCAGTATCGAAAGCGAGGAAGTTGATGAAGTCGTGGCTGACGTCAAGGCTGTCTACCCAGAACCCACCCGTCCCGCTGTAGCTGATGTCGAGGATCGCCGGTCTGTCTCCCGGAACTTGGAGCGCAGGAACCGACGGCCCGGTGCCCGAGATGGAGAACGAACTGAAATCGCAGGGTGGCCACGCCGGGCCCGGTCCTGCTGTTGTGGATGTGGTCGACGTCGGTGAGGTGGATGTTGTCGACGTCGCGGGCGGTGGGGTGTTGGCAGCCGTTGCCGACCAGGACAAGGGGCCCCAGTCGCAGACAGTGCCGAGCAACGTCGTGCCGGCCACTGTGCCCGTAATCTGCGTCGAAGAGTTGAACGTGCCGGTCCAGGTGAGCGTTGGACCGTAATACGCAAATGACTCGTTGACGACCGGCACCGTGGTGAAGACCGTTGATTGCCCGTCCCCAGACAGAATGACACCATCGCACGTGTAGCGATCGAGGACGACTTTGATCGTGGGGTTCATGACCTCGTGGCCCCCGGCTGCTGTGTCGAAGCTGATCTCCCCTGAGAGGCCCGGCTCTGACTGCAATGGCCCCGTAAAGGTTGCCGCAGGCGGAACCGTGATCGTGGTGCTCGTAGGTGGTGGGGGCACGATCGGAGAAAGTCCAAGAGCACGAGCGAGGAACGACGCCATCTGATCCCTGCTCACCGGATCGTTGGGGCAGAACATGTTGTTGGTGGGCGGGTTGCATCCCTTGGTTATGGCGGCTGTGGCGAGTTTGGCGATGTCGTTTTCGAAGATGGATCCGTTGTCGTCGATGAAGGTGTTGCCTCCACCGTCTTCGGTCAGGTTCAGGGCACGAACCAGGAAGGCAGCCATCTGGCCCCGAGTGACATTGTCGTCGGGGCAGAACATGTTGTTGGTGGGCGGGTTGCATCCCTTGGTTATGGCGACTGTGGCGAGTTTGGCGATGTCGTTTTCGAAGATGGATCCGTCGTCGTCGATGAAGGTGTTGCCTCCACCGTCATCGGTCAGGTTCAGGGCACGAACCAGGAAGGCAGCCATCTGGCCCCGAGTCACTGACGAAGATGGGCAGTACAAGTTGTTGAGCGGCGGGTTGCATCCTTTCGTTATCCCCTCGGCGGCTATTGCTTCGATGTTGCTCTCGTGGATGTTCCCGTCGTCATCGGTAAAGGTTCCCCCGGGCGGCAGATCAGCGAGGGCGGCGCCGATGAGGCCCAAGACCAGAACTACCAAAATTACGAGGAATAGGACGCGAGTCATGCGAACTCCTTCTGGTTGCTTCATCCCGGTGGGGGCTTGGCGGCATCGCCCCACGAAGTGGCGATTGGCGCGGGCTCAGAGATGTGGCCCGGCGATTGGAATTCGGAGGGGTCTCATCGGCGGGTATGACAGCTGTAAGGGCCCCGTGGGTAGCAGTCGCGAGGCTAGGGATGACCCGATTTACCATCAGTCTTCCTTCGATGAAGGCACAGCCCGAAGTGCGCGATACACCGTTCACCCTATCGGGGGCAGGACCAGTTGGGTAGTCCCTCAAACGGCCATGCGCCAGTTTGGTCGATGCAATCACCTCACAGCGGAATTGAACGCGGCCGGGCGCTCGCTTCGACCGGCTGAGTCAGATGAGGGCGGCGGCTCCGAAGGCGACACCGGTCAGGGCGACCATGGTCCCCGTGCTTGCGAGGATGAAGTGCCGAGTTTGTTCGCGTAGCGCACCGTGGAGATCGTGGAGTCGATCATCGAACCGCTCTATGTGCCTCTCAAGCCTATCCAGTCGACCTTCGAGGCCGGTCATGCGCAGGTCAATGCCGTCGATACGCACTCCGAGTGCTTCCACGTCGGATCGTGTGGCTAGGCCGTCTTGAGGTGGTAGCTGCTTCATGAGGATTCCCGCAGACTCGGCACCGAGCACTTCTTGGAGCCGAGCATACAGGCGGTTGCGATCACGAAGGTCTGACATTGTTCCGTTCTCTTTGTCAGTCCTCCACCGCAAGACATGACGTGGGTATGACAGGTTCAACGCTTACCGCAGTCTTTGCGCTCACCTAGCGATCGCTTGATGCGGGTGTGGGCACCATTGATTTCTCAGTGAGGAGGGTGCGATGACGTTCGCTTGGATTGATCCCCATGAGTGCATGGGGGCGGGGACTTGTGAGGAGATCGCTCCAGAGGTGTTTGTGAACCGGGGTGATGGGCTCTGGGCTGTCAAGGAGGACGCAGCGTTCTTCGGAACGGAAACCATCTTCGATGGCAAGGACGGGCCGGAAGGTGCCGGCGGAAGAGCGCGGGTGCCTGACGAGCTGATTACAGCAGTCATCGATGCTGCCGAGCAATGCCCCGGAGAATGCGTCTACGTAGAGACATAACCACGCTTCGCCAGCGTCCGGAGCATGTACGTCGCCGACGCTCCTACGCCTCTGCCAGAGTCGCAAGCATGTCCCTCTGTGCCTCGTAGTCGGGGTTATTGATGCCTGCCCGGCTCTGTAGCAACCTCCAGGCCTTGCGACGCTCGACACAGAACAACACCATCTGGCGAGACAGCGTCAGTGTCCTCCGGCCGTTCTCATCATCCGTCTTCATGTAGACACCAAAGTCCTGCACATAGGAGCGATGAGCGGGATCGAGAACCCGTCGTTGCACCGTGTCGTCCTGCATGATCAACAGCAGCATCTCGTCGAGGTGGGTTAAACCATCCGTGTCTTTGACGGGCCGAAAGTGACGGCGGAACCTCGCCTCAGTGGCCGCCCAGTGCGCCACGGTGTATTGGTAGGTCTCGCCGGATTCCTTCGATGTCACCTGCGCCCAGTCCCGATCCCGATTCGGGTTGCCGGCCAGGTCTAGTGCTTCGGGATAGGTCTCGCCCTTTTGGGGATTGAACACGAATTGCGGCATGCTGCGCCCGTCGCGGGCGCGATTGGCCTGAATGGTCGACATGTTGTCCGGCACCCCATGTTCGGGTTGACATGTCGTGAATGACTGGAGAAAAGCCGTACCGCGATAGTCGATCGCCTCGATGATCGCTTTGTAGAACTGCGCCACATTGGCCATCGAGACCTGCGCTACGAAGGGCGAGCCGTGGCCACCCAGAAAGGTCTCCGACGCGCTCTTCTTCTCAGTGAACTTGCCCTCCGACGCCACCCCGAATTGGTTCATGTCGCCACCGCCCGGCATCGGCGTCGAGTCCGAGTTCTGGCCACCGGTGTTGGAGTACACCTGGGTGTCAAGCATCAGCAGCTTGACGTTGGGGCGGTTCTGCAGCACCACCTTGGAGACGTTCTGGAACCCGATGTCGCCCATCCCGCCATCGCCACCGATCGCCCATGCTTTGGGCAGCTCTCGGATCTCCCGGGCGGTCATGGCGTTGTCGTTCATGTGGGTCAGTTCGAAGTAATCGGCTTCGGTGAAGACGGCGTCGGCGTCGAGCAACCGATCCGCCAGACGCTCGGGAATCACCGAGCGGCGAGCGTGATCCATGATGAAACTCTCGCCAAACAACCAGGCCACGGTGGTGCCGTCCTGGAAGAGCGAATTCATCCATGGGTACGGGTGCGGATTGTTCGGTGGTGTGGAGCCATAGACGGTGTTGCAGCCGGTGTGGGCGCCCATCGCCATTACCGACATCCCATTGGGCATCATCCCGTCGACGGCCTGGAGGTCGCGATGGTTAAAGGCGTCCTGGCGCATCACCGCCGACAATGTGTCCACGAGTTCCTTGTCTGTGATCTCGCCGTGTGCGGCCAACCGGGCGTCGGTATCTTCTGCCGAATCACCACCAAGCCCCAACAAGATGTGGGCAATCGTCTTGCTGAACAACGCGTACTGGTCGGGGTTCGCGGCGGCAAGTTGCTCCAGCCTGTTGACGCCCTCGCTGCTGAGCCTCGTGACCTTCGTGTCGAGTCGATCCGCCTTGGCGTGATAGAGCGGCCGCATGTAAGCCTCGGTCAGAGACGTGACGGCGTGGAGGACACTCTTCTCTCCACAACCGGCGCAAGCGCCGTCACCGCTGACCAGAGCCTCGTAGTTGCTCCGCACCATCAGGTGGTTCTTCAAGTGGGCTGCGGCCGACTCCACGGGATCATTCGGGTCGAACCGACCCAGGTACTTCGACGGTGTATCGCCGAGAAGGTCGAGAAAATTGGTTCCGCTGACATGGTCGGCGTTCAACTCCTCTGTCTCCGCTGCCATCTCCAGCGCTTCAAACGGGCACTCAAAAACGCATTCGCCACAGCCTTTGCACAGGTCCGACACCATGATCGCAAACAGGCCCCCGGAGCCCTCTTCCTTCCTCTCCAACGTGCGGAAGATGCCCGGGGTCTTGGTGTAGGCGAAGGGGACTCGCTCGAACAGCTCCATGTACTGCTTGCGAGCGACATCGTCGACGTCGAGTGCATCCACCTCGCTCTGCAACACATCCTTGAAAGGCACCTTCTCCTTGTCGGCGAGTATGCCGCTCATCCGGGCGCGCACCCGGTCCTCGAGCTCGGGTAGCGCTTGCAGCAGCCGGGCTCGCTCCCCAAGGTCAGCCACATATGCCTTGGCGGCTGTGGTCAGGATTGTGCCCAGGTCCTGCGCCGTGTTGGGCAGCGCCGTGTCGGGGCAAGCGGTGATGCAGTCCATGCATGAGGTGCAGTTCTCGGCGATCCAGATCGGCGTTTCCCGCCGGGCCACATACTTGCTGGCGGTCCGCCCCGACGCGGCAGCCATCACGCCGATTGATGCCAGTGGCGTCGCCGGCTGGTCGTATCCGTACCCGTTGCGGAACTCAGAATCGAAAGTCTTGATCTGTGCCAGCGGGATCCGCACCTCGCTGGTATCGGGCGCCAGGTAGCTGGCGAGGTCGGGGGAGCAACTGTCGCAGACCGCAAGGGCCGCGGAGCGCATCGAGGACCGATCTGGTGCCTCCGGAGCCCCGAGCGGCACCTCCTGCACAAGCTCGTATCCCTGCGTCATCACGGTCATGTTGGAGTCGATGACCGCATCACCAAAACGCCCGAACTTCTTTTTGTATTGGGCGAGGACGATCTCCCGGAACCGGCTCTGGGTGACGTCGTAGTCCTCGAGGATTCCCGACACTGCGAAGAACGCACCCAAAAAGGCATTGCCCTGCATGCGCAATTGGAGGTCCTCACGGTCGGTCGCCTCCCGGGCGATCTTGAAGCCCGGCAGGGTATAGATCCGGATCTTGCGGTCGATGAGCTCCTGCCGGTGTTGGGCCGGGATGCGCTCCCAGACGGTCGCCGGGTCCTCCTCCGACTCCCACACGAATGTGCCGCCGTCGGTAAGGCCGGCGAGGGGATTGGTGTGGGTGAAGGCTTTCGGGTCGCAGCACAGCACGACGTTGACATGGTGCAGATCACAGTTCACTCGAACCCGTTGGGGGGCGGCGACGAGGAAGTACGAAGTAGGAGCGCCCTTCTTCTCAGAGCCGTACTTGGGGTTGGCACTGACGTGGATAATCTCCTTGGGCCGCCCGAGTTCGTCGATTTCGCTGGAGGCCGCAAGGAGGTCGTCGCCGACGGCGCCGATGATCTCGCTGAGGTTCTTGCCGGTGGTGATCATGCCCCAACCACCGATGGAGTGGAGCCGGACCGCAACCGCGTTGTCCGGAAGCAATGATGGTGTCCGCTCTGAGATCACGGCATAGGGGTGGTCGATCCCGAGAGTGAAGTAGGTGGCACCGTCGTCGATCCCCTTGCCGTCGGTGCGCCGGATTTGGCCCGTCACGTACTCGTAGGCGCCCAGGATCGCCTCCGGGCGGAAGTCACGCGAACCGAGCCCGTACGAACCGCTGACGACCAGAGGCACATCGGCGGCATCAAGTGCCGGGATGTCGTTGGCGAACCCTTCCCGATTGGCTTCGACCGCCTTGTTGAGAGCGGCCCGGATGTCACGGGTAATCGGATTGTCCTCAGCCAACGCCTCGTCGGTGCGTTCGAGGACGACGACACGCTTTTTGCCCGCAAGCGCCGTGACCACCGCGGCTGCCGGGAACGGGCGAAGCACGTTCAGATGGATCGAGCCGACCGCTGCGTCGTCGTTTGCCCGCAGGTAATCAACCGCGGCCTCGATGTTCTCTGCCGCGGAACCCAGAGATACGAAAACGGTGTCGGCGTCATCTGTCTTGTACTCGGTCACCATTCCGTATTGCCGGCCGGTTAACTCAGCGAACTCGTCGCAGGCGCCCTGGAGAAACCCGAGGATCGGTTCACTGAAGTTGTTGCGCCTCGCAATGACGCCATTCATGTAGTGCTCCTGATTCTGGACAGGGCCCAGGAGCATCGGGTTCTTGAGGTCGACCATTACCGGGACCCGGCGCCGGGTCGGGCCGAACATCAGGCGTTGGGCATCGGTGGGGGAGTCGATGATGTCATCGGGACGGCCAAGGAACTCGCGCATCATCTCGGACTCTGCCTTGTGAAACGTCCGCTCCAGGTGGGAGGTCAGGAATCCGTCCTGGATGTTGATACCGGGGTTGAGTGTCAGTTCAGTGACCTTGCGCAGGATTAGCGCCTGGTCGGCGGCTTGCTGCGAGTCGCGGGCGAACAACATGATCCAGCCAGTATCGAGAGCGGCGTAGATGTCGTCGTGTCCGCAGTGGACGTTGAGGGCATGTTTCGTGAGTGCGCGGGCTGCGACCTCGAGCACCATTGTGGAGAGCTTTCCGGGGGCGTGGTAATACTGCTCGATCCCGTAGACGATGCCCTGTCCGGATGTGAAGTTGACCACTCGATGACCGGCGACGGACAAGGCGATCGCTCCCCCCTGAGCAGCGTGTTCGCCTTCAGCCTCGATTGCGATCTTGGGGAGCCCGAAGACGTCGAGTTGTCCCTCCGCAAACGACAGCTGGTAGTTCTCGCCCATTTCGGTGGACGGGGTGATGGGATAAAAGACGCCGCCCTGGGTGATCCGAGCCTCGGTGTGATAGGACACCAACTGGTTGCCGTTGGTGGTTATCCGGATCCCGGGAAAGCGAGGTACGGACAATGGGAAATCCTTTCTCACCGACTAAACATCTATCGACCTTGGCGAATCTACCCCAGATGCGGGTCGTTTGTTGACGTTGGCCCACAATGGGGCGTGTTTGCCGGGTCGCAAGGCTTCACTGCTGCCCGAGGAGTGCCGATCCAAATATCCACGTTCAGCCAGGATCTATGACGCCAGATCACAACCAAAACATTCTCCAATACCTCGCCGACCTGGCACCCACCGCCGGTAAGAACACCGATGTTGTTGAACGCGTAGCCGATTTCGCCTGGCTCGGCAGTCGACCACACCTCATCAAGGAGTCCGGTGACAATCGCAACGTCAGGTCCGACGTAACTTTCAGCTGCGGCGGCTCGCCTCGATCGCCTCGATCCACTCGGCAGAGCATTTGTTGCGGATCGGTTGGCTCTTTGTCACGGGCACCGCTCCCATCCGCTGCCGCCGCAAATCCGGACGGGTGGGCGGGTCAGGTGGGCGAGGAACCTCGAGCGTTCGGCATCCCGGTGATACGGAACTATCCGGTGGCGGGTTGGGCAGTGGATCTGGCGGTTGGGGCCAGAGAGCATGCTTTTGGGATGGAGTGCCGGGTTCAACGTGACGGGACCGCCACTCATGTCGAGCAGCACATGGCATTGCTCCGGGCGGGTTGGAAGATTGTCGATGCCTTCCAGAGCCGCTGGCTGACCGACCCGGAGGGCGCCGCCGAGATGTTGTCAAGGAACGTGCTGACCTACGATCGGGGTTGAAGGCCTGCGGAGCGAGGTGGGGACGTGCGGACCGGGGTTGCGGAGTGCGATCTTTGGTTGGCTCGGACACCTGCTCAGACCCCGGAGTTCGCTTTGCGAACTCCCAAGGAACTCACCTGCTCAGACCCCTATTCGGTTGGCTGCTGGGGGGATTACGCGTGGCTGTAATCCGTCGGTGAATGATCGGTTCTGTCCTGATGATGTGGTGACGCGGGGGCAGATGGCAGCGTTCCTGCGGCGAGCTCTGAGCTAGCGATCGAGCGCCCGCCGCGTTCGAGCCCAAAGTGGTGTCCGCGGGATCAGTGCTCTCACTATCTCTGCCTAGTCGAGGCCCGATCGGTCACCGAAATCAGAGGTTTAGGAAGCGGTCGATTCGTCCGATAGCTTGGGGTACCACATGCCCGGCAGTCGAAGGGGTGGCAGTGGGCGAGAAAGGGATCGCGCCAGGTGCGGAGAACGGCGATGATGTCGCCAATCTTGTCGCGCTCACCGAACGCCAACACGAGCTGTGGGCTTTGTTGCGTGACGAGCAAGACGATGTCCGCCGCAACCAATTGTTCGATGAGCTCACCACCAACCGCGACGAGCTGGCCCGTTTGAAGGATGCCGTGAGCGCCCGTGTAGACGAGCCTGCTTCAACTGAACCTGCGCCAGACTCTTCCGAGCCGGAGCCACCCGAAGAGCCTTCTCAAGGATCGCTCAAGGATCGGATCAAAGATGCGGAAGAGGCCGTCCGGCAGGCTTCCGGAGACTCGCCGCAGCCCGCACCGCAGCCACGATCGGTCGGTGAGGACCTACGGTCTCGAATCCTCACCCCTCCCGAGCCGGTCGCTCCGGCCACACCCCCACCTCCGCCACCGCCCATCCAACCCTCTCCGTCGCCCCTGCCTCAGCCTGCAACACCCTCGCCGGTTGTCGTCCCAGATGCAGAGAGCTCGGATCGAACTTCGGGCTTGAGCCCGGAGGCGGTTCCCTACTTAACCAGGGAAGATGATCTTGCCGCGACACGGCCCCAGCCTCCAGGGCCGCCACCGCCTGCCCCGGCCGTGCCGCCAGAATCGGTCATCGAGTACGAGACCAATCGCCCGCGGCCCGCACAGCTCGCCTACAAGGATCTCGAACGGGTCCGACCCAAACATGCGAGACCCTTCCCGATTCTTGCCGTCGTCATCGCCGTCGCCGCAGTCGCGGCGGTTGCTTGGATCCTCTTCTTCCGATCAAGCGACACCGTTGCCTCGCCGGAGACAGCAGTTACCACCACCGTCGCACCCGTAGGCGTAGAGACCGGCTCCGACACCGTGGGCCAGATAAGAGCCGTATTGGACGGTCTAGGCCTGGGTGCGATCGCTGTTGAGGAACGGAACGGGACCATTTACCTGAGCGGTATCGTCGCGTCGGCCGATGACCGAGCCGGTGCCGTCGGTGCCAGCCAGGCTCTTGCGGGCGACATCAGCGTCGATGCAAGCGGGATCACCATAGGGGTCACCGAAGAAGAGACCCGGGCGGCGGCCCTGGCAGCGATCGCCGCGGCCGGCTACGACCGGATCAATGTCGTTGTGTCCGGCGGTGTTGCCACCCTTACCGGCGTTACCCCGGAGGACGGATCAGCCGGGCTGATTGCAGCGGTCGACGCCGTCGACGGCATCAACCAGGTCGTCAACCTGACCGAGACCTCCGACCGGTCTGTCGCTCTCGATACGGAGCTGAAGCGGATTACGGCCGTCACGCCGATTGTCTTCGCAAGCGGCCAGACGAGTTTGAATGCCCTACATGAGCGCGTTCTTGACAGCGTCGCTGAGATCATCCAGGCATACAGCGGTCCCCAGATCACCATTGTTGGCTACACCGATTCGACTGGTTCGGCAGAAGACAACGAACGGATCAGTTTGCTCCGCGGCGAAAGTGTTCGGGAGTACCTGATTGCCCAAGGAATACCGACGGATCGACTCGCCGTCGATGCCCGCGGGGAGGCGTCCTCGTCTGGATCTGAAGCGGTGGCCGGCCTCGAGAGAAGGATCGAATTCGAGGTTGGTTACTCCGTGGCGATCGGTGCCGGTGATGGATCGTTCCGCATCGGAATCGTCGCCCCCAGCGCTTCCAATGACCTTGCGTTCACCCAGAGCATTGTGGACGCCGTCGCCGTCGTGGCCGCGGAGCGTGGAGGAGTTGCGGTAGACATCACAGACGGGACGTTTGTCCCGGATGACGCGGCCGCGGCCCTTAGGGCATATGCGGCGGATGGTTACGACCTGGTCATCGCCCACGGCTCGCAGTACGGCACCGCACTGGTCGACATCGCAAAAGACTTCCCCGATACGGCGTTTGCCTGGGGGACGGCCGCGGACACCTTCGGTCTCCCCAATGTGTCGTCTTACGAAGTCGCCTCCGACCAGGGTGGTTTCGTCATGGGTGTCATCAGTGGCCTGCTCACCGGGAGTGACGTAGTCGGTGTGGTGGGACCCCTGGAGGTCGGCGACGCCCAACTGTTTGTCAACGGATACCGGGCCGGAGTTCTGTCCGCGAAACCTGGAGCCACCGTCCCGGTGACATACACCGGATCGTTCAGCGACGTGGCGCTCGCCGCGGAGGCCGCTACCGCGCACATCGGCGCAGGGGCCGACGTACTCACCGGAACTGCGCAGATGGTCGTTGGTGCTGTGGGCGTGGCTATCGAGAACAACGCCTTGTGGTTTGGCACTCAGGCGAATCAGACTGAGCTGGCACCTGACCTTGTTGTCGCTTCCCAGGTGTACCACTGGGAAGTTGTGCTCCGCCAGATCATCAGCGGAATCGAGCAAGGAACGCTCGGAGGTGAGGCGTACTCGATCGATCTCGAGAACGGCGGCATCATCATCGAGTACAACCCCGGGTTCGACCTGCCGACGGCCGTCCAAGCCGCAGCAGACGACACCATCGCCGGGATCATCTCGGGCACCATCACCACCGGGTTCTAGGAACGTGGCCCATGCGGGCGGTAGTTTCATTGTGCTTCCGGAACCGTCGGCAAAGCATGGCTGAATTCTGTCCGGGGGCGGGGCACTGCCGACATTCTGGGTAGTCGAACAAACCCCGACTCAAGGACTCAGAATTGGTCGGGCTGTTCTGAGAATCTTGACCCCGATCGGTATCGTCGAACCCAGGGCGGATGGTTCTTCTAGGCGGAGGGGGCCCTCGATGTTTGGCGAGGTTCGAACGAACGAGCGGCTGTGGCGCGTTGTCCTGATCATCACGATGGTCGCTGGGCTGCTACCGATAATGCCGACGGCAAGCCAGGCAGCGGTTGGAGACACGCCACCGACCTGGCCCAGCGATGCCTCCATCGCGGTGTCGGCCGTGACCACCGGTTCGGCGACCCTTGATTGGCCGGCTGCACTCGATGACGCCGGGGTCGTCGGATACCGGCTCTACGACGGTGCGGACGCACTCATCGATTCCACAGCGTCGACCAGCTACAACCTCAGCGGCCTCATCGCGGATACCAGCTACACAGTTCGGGTCGAGGCCTACGACGCCGGTGGCAACGAGTCGACTCAACTCAGCGGTCTCAACTATGGCCCCCGGCTCGCCCTGTATGCGGGGAATGAACCGCATTCGATCGATATTGCCGATCTCAACCACGACGGTGATCTCGATCTGGCCATCGCGGTACGTGGTGACGACAGTGCATCAATCTTGCTCGGGAATGGCGACGGCACATTCGGGTCACGGTCGATCTACTCAGTCGGGACAAGCGGCGATGGAGTTGGGCCGAAGAACCTGGCGTTTGGGTACTTCAACGCCGACGGCGATCTGGATATCGTTTCGGCCAACCAGGATGATGGGACCTCCGGGGTGATTCTCGGCAACGGGGATGGCTCCTTCGGCTCGGTAACGCCATATGTCACTAGCTATGGGACCCATGACGTAGCGGTGGGCGATTTCAACAACGATGGCGACGACGACTTTATGGTCGTCGGCTGGGGCACCAACGACGGGACGGTGTGGTTGGGCAATGGTGACGGAACCTTCTCCACCCCGGTCGATTACCCGGCGGGGAGCTTGTCGCACGGGATCGTCACTGCCGACTTTGACAATGATGGCGACCTTGACGTTGCTACCGCGGCGAACAGCGACAGTGCGGCTGCATCTCTGAGAGGAAACGGCGACGGATCGTTCCAGGCGCCGCTCATCTACGAGGGGACCCCCAACGGGTGGGCTCATGACATCGCGATGGGTGACTTCGATGAGGATGGGGACGAAGACATCGTCATCGCCGGTGAGAACGCCGATAACCTCAGTGTCTTCTTTGGTGCTTCCGGCACGACGTTTTCCACCAACACCACCTACAGCGTTGCCGACGAGCCGAAAGGGGTCAGCGTTGGCGACCTCAACGACGACGGTCACGATGACCTGATTGCGACGAGCGTTATCCAGCACTATCCGACCTGTCCGGGCGGCAACAATGATCCGCTCACCTTCTGGTTTGGCGATGGGAACGGGAACTTCTCATCGGGTGGCTCGGTGAATGTGGGCGAGGCTCCTTTTGACGCAGCCGTGGCCGACTTCAACGGTGACGGATGGAGCGACCTCGCCGCACCATCGTGGTGCGATGACACCGTCTCAATCTTCCTCAATCTTGGTGAGGGTGGTCCGACGACCACCTTCCAGACCCTCGCCGGCGGCGATCCTACGGAACCAGGGACACCCGGCGCTCCCTCGGCTACCGCAGGCGATCAAGTCGCGACGGTTACTTGGAGCGCGCCATCCAACGGTGGTTCGCCAATTCTGAGCTATGACCTGCAACTCGAGAACCTGACTACGGCTAACTCGACAACCACCGGCGTGGGGCTCACCTTGTCGGAGGACCTCACCGGTCTGAGTAACGGGGATAGCTATCGAGCTCGGGTGAGAGCGGCAAATATCGTGGGTAATGGAGCCTGGTCGAACTGGTCGGCCAACTTCATTCCCAGCGCGGGGGCCACTGTCCCGGGGGCACCGGGCACGCCCGCAGTGAGCGGTGGAGACGCACAACTTACCGCCGTTTGGACCGTCCCCGGGAGCGATGGTGGCTCTGCGATCACCTCGTACGATCTCCAGATTCACGACCAAACAGCAGATACCTACAACACAACCGATGTTGGTCTGACCCTGACGGAGGACATGACCGGCCTGACCAACGGCAACTCGCATCGAACCCGAGTCCGGGCAACCAACTCTGTCGGAACCGGCCCGTGGTCCGGTTGGTCATCGAGTGTGATCCCACAGACGACTCCCGATGCGCCGACGACGCCGGGCGCAACTGCCGGTGATGGTCAACTCACCACAACCTGGTCTCCGCCCTTCGATGGCGGTTCCACGATCACCTCCTACGATCTACGCGTCCGCAACCTCACCGAAGGAACCAACACAACCACCAATGTCGGCCTGTCGCTCGCTGAAACTGTGACCGGACTGACGAATGGAAACAACTACGACGTCGGGGTGCGCGCCATCAATAGCAACGGCGCAGGAGGCTGGTCGCCGTGGTCCGATACTGTCGTGCCGCAGACCGTGCCCGATGCTCCCGACACGCCGCTGCTTGCTGCCGGTGAAGGGGAAGTGACCGTCGACTGGTCGCAGCCGTTTAACGGCGGAGCAGCCATCACGTCATACGAAGTAGAGCTTGAGGATGAAAGCGATGGGTCGAGCATCTTCTTCGATCCAGGATTAGACCTGACTGAGACGGTTACCGGGCTCGTCAACGGCCACTCCTATCGGGCTGCGGTTCGGGCGGAGAACGTCAACGGCTGGAGTGACTGGTCGGCATGGTCCGACAGTGCGGTACCCGGGTCCACCCCGGGGGCTCCCGGGACACCGGTGTTGGTTGGGGGAGCGGGTGAGGCAGATGCGGTCTGGATTGCGCCCGGCGACGACGGGGGCTCGGCGATATCGGGCTATGAGATCCAGGTCGAGAACCAGACGATGGCAGTTTCCTCCTATGTTGAGTTAGGGCTAGTGCTGGAGACAACACTGACCGGCCTCAGCAACGGGGAGACTTATCGTGTTCGCGCCATCAACGCTGATGGACGGGGGGCGTGGTCTGACTGGTCGCCAAGTGTTGTCCCCTCGACGGTGCCCACGGCCCCGGCAGCGCCCGGCTTGGCTGCC
>JAYEIP010000004.1:0-4187 GCA_034660155.1 Actinomycetota bacterium
CTACTACGACATCCCCTATCCGGCGGACAAGCTCGACATGATCGCGGTCCCCGACTTCGCCTGGGGGGCAATGGAGAACCTGGGCGCGGTCACCTATCGCGAGACCACGTTGCTGGTTGATCGGAAGCGGGCAACGCAGGACGAGATGGCACGCGTCGCGGATGTCATCTCTCACGAGCTTGCCCACATGTGGTTTGGGGACCTTGTCACCATGAAATGGTGGAACGGAATCTGGCTCAATGAAGCCTTCGCCACGTTCATGGAGCTCAAGTGCGTCGACGCCTTCCGACCCGATTGGAAGCGGTGGCTCAGTTTCGCCCACTTCCGTGCGAAGTCAATGGATGTCGATGGGCTCACCTCGACCCGGCCGGTCGAGTTCGAGGTTGTGTCGCCGGCGGAAGCGAACGCGATGTTCGACACGTTGACGTATGGGAAAGGTTCGGCGGTACTCCGCATGCTGGAGCAATACCTGGGCGAAGAGACCTTCCGGCGCGGCATCAGCAGATATCTCAAGAAGCATGCCTACGGGAATACCGAAACGGATGATCTGTGGGTGGCGCTTGAGGCCGAGTCGGGGGAGCCGGTTGGCGAGATCATGAGCGGGTGGATTTATCAGGGCGGCTATCCACAGCTAACGGTCACCCCTGCCGAGGGTGGCTTCCATCTGGGGCAGCGGCAGTTTCGATTCCTTGGCGGCGGCGAATCCCTCTGGCAGGTTCCGGCTCTGTACCGGTCCGGAACCGAAGAGAGCAAGGTCGTGGTCTCCGACGAGGTTTTTGTGGCCGCGGCAGGTAAGGACTTCTTGCTCAACAGTGGCGGTGATGGTTTCTATCGGGTCAACTACCCATCGGAGCTGCTCGATGAATTGGCTGCCGACCTCCCCGAGCTGGCGGCGGCCGAGCGCTACACGTTGATCGCTGACACCTGGGCCAACGTGCTGGCGGGCAAGACTCCTGCCGAGGACTTCATGGAATTGGTGGGTGCCTTGGATGGCGAGTCGGAGCCCGATGTGTGGGGTGTTGCCGTCGGTGGTCTAGCCGAGCTGGGAAGGGTGATCTCTTCCGATGATCGGCCGGGACTCCAGCGTCTGGTACGCGGTCTCGTAGGTGAGCAGGCGGCCGAGATGGGATGGGTCCCAACTGCGGGCGAGAGCGACTTGCAGAGGCAGTTGCGGGGGTTGTTGCTGCGGACTCTCGGCAACTTGGGCGATGACCCGGCTACCCAGGCGACGGCACGGGACGTCTTCGATCAGTCGATAGCTAGCCCGGCCTCGGTAGATGCGGATGTGGCGGCAGCCGCCACCACCATCGTTGCGGCCAACGGGGCCGTCGCCGAGTTCGACCGCTTCATGGAACTGCGGTCTGATGCCAACAGCCCCCAAGACGAGGTTCGTTTCCTACGCGCCGCAGCTGCGGTTCCTGAGAAGGAAACCGCAGCCCGGTTAGTTGAGATGATCCTGGCCGGTGAGATACGGAGCCAGGACGCCAACTGGGTGTTGGCCGTTCTGCTCGGACACCGGGACACCGGAGCTGCGGTGTGGGCGTTGGTGAAAGAGAACTGGGACGCGGTCCTCGCCTCAATGCCGCCGCAGAACCGCCGCCGGATGCTCGACTTGATCATGTATCGATCAGAACCTGAAATTGCCGCCGACATTGAGACATGGTTCGAATCACACTCGGTGGGCGGAGCCGACAAGTTCACGGCGCAGCAGTTGGAGCGATTACGGATCCGGGTTGGTCTTCGGGAACGTGAAGGGGAGCGGCTGGGAACAGTTTTGGCTGACTAGCCGTCAACCCCACGATCGAGGGCTAGGACAAGCAACAGCAGCGATGCCAGGAAGAGCCCGAGGCCGATCGCCATGGGAGTGGTCGATCCGGAGATGACGAGGGCCAGGATTCCGAGCAGTAGCCCTAGCTCGGCGATCGCGGTGCGGATGATGAAACCCATCTGGAGCTGTGCCGGGTTCGGCGCCTGCTCGCCGGCACGGGACCACCATTGGAGAGCGATTAGTAGACCTGCTACTCCGAACACGGCGGCGGTCAGCGCCCCGCCGTCGGCCAGATCCGGGCTCTCGGGCTCGCCCAGGTCGACCGATGAGAGGACTACGACGATGGCCACGGCGCCACCGGCGAATGAAGCCGCCACAAATCTGAGGGTTCGCTTCACTGCGTCTAGATCTCGCACGAGAGCGACTGTAGTTGGGAATTGTCGGATAGCCCTGGCACCTTGCGGGTTCGTTAGTGTTCAGCGGGCATTGCCGACTGAGGAGGACCGGGTTGCGGGTCGTAACCATCGATGGGGGGCCACTGCAGATCGCCGACGTTGTCGACGTCGCAGACGGGTGTGCCACCGTCACCGTTGGGCCGAATGTTGCGGAGCGGATGGCTCCGGCTCGCCGCCTTGTTGAAGAGGTCGTCGCCGAGAGCCGAACCGTCTACGGGATCACAACCGGATTCGGGCGGCTAGCGACTTCGCACATCGAGTCCGATCAAGCTGCCCGCCTCCAGATCGGGTTGTTGCGGAGCCACGCCGCAGGTGTCGGGGAACGGCTGCGGGACCGCACGGTGCGCGCCATGCTGCTGCTCCGGGCACGGACCCTCTCCCAGGGGTACTCTGGTGTGCGTCCGATCATCGTTGTGCGCCTTGTCGAGATGTTGAATCGGGGTTTGCTTCCCGTGGTTCCCGGGCAGGGATCTGTCGGCGCATCGGGGGACCTTGCTCCCTTTGCGCACCTCGCCCTACCGCTGATTGGTGAGGGACAGATCAGGGTCGACGGGGTCGAGATGGATGCAGCAGAGGCGTTGGCTGCTGCTGGGTTGGACCCGATCGTGTTGGCCCCGAAGGAAGGCCTGAGTCTCCTCAACGGAACTGAAGGCATGCTTGCTCTCGGGGTGCTTGCTTTGGCTCGGGCGCGCTCACTGGTCAATGCGGCCGATATTGCCTGCGCACTTTCGGTCGAGGGGCTACTCGGTTCGTCGAAGCCCTTTATGGCGAAGATTCACAAATTGCGGCCCCACCCCGGCCAGATCACCTCGGCGGCCAACATCGCACGACTCCTCGAAGGGTCCGGCATCGTTGCCAGTCACGCTCACGACATGGTCCATGCGGTTCAGGATGCTTACAGCCTGCGTTGTGCTCCCCAGGTTCACGGCGCCACCCGTGACACGCTTACGCATGCGGAGGCGGTGTTCACCAGGGAACTCGGGTCGGTGGTCGACAACCCGATCGTATTTGCGGAGGACGGAACCGTGGTCTCCGGGGGCAATTTCCATGGTCAGCCCTTGGCAGTTGTGCTTGATTTTCTGGCTATCGCCGTCACCGAACTCGGGTCGATCTCGGAAAGGCGCACCGACAGGATCCTTGATCCGGATCGCTCGGCCGGTCTCCCGGCCTTCCTGGCACCCAACCCCGGCATTAACTCCGGGTACATGCTCGCCCAATACACGGCCGCGGCGTTGGTGGCGGAGAATCGTGTGTTGTCTCATCCTGCATCAGTTGAGTCGATCCCGACCTCGGGTTCACAAGAGGACCACGTCTCGATGGGTTGGGGGGCTGGCCGCAAGCTCCACGAAGTCCTCGCCAATACTGCTCACGTGATTGCGGTCGAGGTGATGTGTGCGGTTGCAGCTATCGAACATCGTGCCCCCCTGGCCGCCGCCGAACTCACTCGGGAAGCTGTTGCCAGGGTTCGGAGGGTCGTGTCAGCATTGGAGGACGATCGCCCGATCGGTCCCGATATTGAGGCGATTGCGTCGCTGCTCAGCGACGGTGGGCTCGACGAGCTGGTCGACAGCTAGGGCACCACTCTGGTGCGTACGAACTGGGTTCACTAAGAATGGGAGTCAGACATGGGTTTTATGGAGGTTGTTTGAAGACCGTCGGTCAAGCCGGCGGTCTTCTCGCGTCACGACCCGGCGACAGTGAGGGTGACGTCGCGGCCATTTGAGCTTTGGATGTAGTCGGCAGCGACCCAGCTGTCGAGAGGCACGAGATCAGCCTGCCGCCATTCAACGACAGCCATCCCGTCTATCCACACGCTTCCGGACTGTGATTCCGGTGGCGCCAGGCCAACGGCTACCAGGGCGGAATTGGTACCGGCCGGCAGCGCAGGGACTTCGACCCACAACTCGTGCCACTCGCCGTCATTCACCAAGGGCAACTCGATATCTATGGTCTCTAAGGAAGCG
>JAYEIP010000005.1:0-4166 GCA_034660155.1 Actinomycetota bacterium
GCGGACCGCCCTAGAGGACGAAGGCTTGTTACTGGTGGATTAGATGTGCGGTTGTCGGCGAACGCGTCTCGGACACCTGCGAAGACTCCCATACGTGGTTCGGACACCTGCTCAGACCTCGGAGTTCGCTTTGCGAACTCCCAAGGTACTCACCTTGTGAGTACCCCCTACCCCCGGCTGGCGCCGGCGGTACTTTCCCGGAGGGGGGACTGATGGCCGCTGCCGGCGTTACTTCGAGAGGGAGGACTGATGGCCGCCGCTTGCCGTTCCCGGGACCTACTAGGCGTGGAGGTGGACCGGGACTGATTCGTAGCCGTGGATTGTGAATGCATTTTGCCGGGCCGGCTGGTCGGTCAGTTCCATGCCGGGGCAGCGGTTGGCTAGCGCGGTGAGGGCGACGTCGAGTTCCAACCTCGCCAATGGCGCACCGAGGCAGTGGTGGGTACCGCCGCCAAACCCTATGTGGTTGACTGCATGGCGACCCGCTTGGAAGGTATCGGGCTCATCGAAGGCTCTGGGGTCGCGATTCGCGGAACCGAAGAGCATCCCGATCTTGTCTCCGAAGGACAAGTGGGTACCTGCTATCTCGACATCGTCGGCAAGTACCCAGCGCTCGAATAGTTGCAGCGGCGCGTCCCAACGGATCATCTCTTCGGCCGCCACCGACGGGGCGACCCAGCCGTCGACTACTCGATGCCACTCATCGCGGTCTTGCATGAGACCGATGATGCCGTTGCCCATTGTGTTGACCGTCGCTTCGTGTCCGGCGTTGAGCAGGACGATGACGGTGGAGACGATTTCCTCCTCGGTCAATCGTTCGCCGTCGACCTCAGCGTGGACAAGTTCCCCAACGAGCCCACCGCGAGGCGCTGCCCGGTGGTATTCGACGACGCCTCTGACGTACTTGGCGAAAGCCGCTGCCGCAGTGGCAGCAACCTGAGCTTGTTCGTCGCTTGTGTTCAGCTCATACATCTTGACCATGTCGTGTGACCAATCGAGCAGTAGGCGATGGTCCGTCTCGGGCACCCCCAGCAACTGGGTGATGATCCCGATCGAGTACGGCTGGGCGAAGTCCGCCAGCAGGTCTATCTGGTCACTCTCCATCGCTTTCTCAAGCAGATCCCTTGCCAGATCTGTCGCCGGTTGCCGCATCGCTTCGACGGCTCTGACGGTAAATGCCTTTGAAATCAGTCGCCGTAGCCTGGTGTGGTCGGGCGGCTCGAGCTCGAGAAGCGAGTGTTCCTCGACCTCCCAGAACGCAGCCCAGCGAGCGTCGCGGGGCTCGGCGCCAATCTCCTCGGAGGACGCGATGTGATCGTATACCCGCCCCAGGCGGCGATCCCGGAGACAGGTCCGCACGTCGGCGTGACGCGTTATCAACCACAGATTCGATGCCTCGTCGTAGATCACCGGCGCCGACTCCCGCATGGCATTCAGTATCGGGTATGGGTCCTGAATGAATGCAGGGTCATTCAAGTTGATATGGGATTGCGGCATGGCCCGACGTTACCCGCTGACGCGGCGTCGCGTGACGTACCCCCGAAGCCCTAGGCTGCATCTTCACAATCCATTGTGACGCGCTCATCGAGAGCGGTGGAGGGACAGGCCCCTTGAAGCCGCGGCAACCGGTGTGGACACACGGTGCCAATGCCTGACCGATGAGTTGCCGACGGAGAATCTCCGTCCGGTGCTCCTGAGAGCGCGACTACGGACGACTTGGGAGATTCGATGTGAGGTCCAATCAGCATAGTTCAGCGCAATCCAGCTTCCTGGAAGCTGTCGCCGAGCGGGTGATCATCTTCGATGGGGCGGCCGGCACCACTTTGCAGCGTGTCGGGCTCGATGCTGATGACTTCGGTGGTCCTGACCTGGAGGGGTGTAACGAGCTCCTCAATGTGACGCGCCCCGACATTGTCACCGCGATACATGATGAGTTCCTGTCCGTAGGCGTGGACGTGGTTGAGACAAACACATTCGGCGGGTTCTCGGTTCCGCTGGCCGAGTACGGCATCGGCGAGCGCGCTTATGAGCTGAACCGCGCCGCTGCAAGGCTAGCTACGACCGTTGCCAGAGATCATTCGACCAGAGCCCATCCTCGCTGGGTAGCCGGCTCGATCGGCCCGGGGACGAAACTGCCTTCGCTGGGCCAGATCAGCTATCGAGAGCTTGTCGACGCCTATGAGACTCAGGCGCTCGGTTTGCTTGATGGCGGCAGTGACCTGTTCATCATCGAAACCATGTACGACCTGCTGACGCTCAAGGCCGCCGTGGCCGGTACCCGGCGGGCCATGAAGACGGCCGGCCGCCGGGTACCCATCCAGACGCAAGTGACCATTGAGACGACCGGCCGGATGCTGCCGGGCACAGAGATCGGTGCTGCCCTGGCCGCAATCGAGCCTCTGCGGATTGATGTGTTCGGGCTCAACTGCGCCACCGGCCCGGACGAGATGAACGAGCACCTGCGTTATCTGGCCCGTCATTCGAGGGTGCCTATCTCGGCGATTCCCAACGCCGGTCTGCCTCAGATTGTCGACGGTGACATGCACTACGGGCTGACGCCGGAGAGCCTCGCAGAGCAGCACGCCCGCTTCATCACAGAGTTGGGGGTCAACGTCATCGGTGGTTGCTGTGGAACCACCGCAGAGCATCTACAGGTAGTCGTTGATCGGTGTCGCCACCTGACACCCGCCGCGCGGAATCCGGTGTCCGAGCCGGGTGCCGCCTCCACGTACAGCTTTGTGCCGTTTGCTCAGGACACGTCGTTTCTCATCATCGGGGAGCGCACCAACGCCAACGGTTCCAAGAAGTTTCGCGACGCCATGTTGGCTGAGGATTGGGACACCTGTCTCGAGGTGGCACGCAGCCAGGTTGCCGAGTCCGCGCACCTCATCGACGTGAGCGTCGACTACGTCGGCCGCGACGGAGTCGCCGACATGGACGAGCTGGCGAGTCGCTTCGCCACCCAGGTACCGGCCCCGCTGGTGCTCGACAGCACTGAGCCGGATGTCTTGCGAGCCGGGCTCGAACGCATCGGCGGGCGGTCGGTTCTCAACTCCGCCAATCTGGAGGATGGCGACGCGGTGGGGTCACGGGCCGATCAAGTCTTCCGGCTTGCCCGGGAACACGGAGCCGCTGTCATCTGTCTGTTGATCGACGAGGACGGTCAGGCGCGGGACCTCGAGTGGAAGATGCGAGTCGCCCACCGGATTTACGACCTTGCGGTCAATCGCTACGGCCTCGAGCCGTCGGATCTGATCTTCGACGCACTCACCTTCCCGTTAACCACGGGCGATGCCGATCTTCGCCAGGACGGCCTGGCGACCATCGAGGCGATCCGGCGTATCAAGTCTGAGCTTCCGGGTGTGTTCACAGTTCTGGGCGTGTCGAACGTTTCCTTTGGCCTCAACGCCGCCACCCGCCATGTGCTCAACTCGATGTTCCTGCATGAGTGTGTCGATGCCGGGCTTGACGCTGCCATCATCCATGCGGGCCGGATTGTCCCGCTGAATCAGATCGAGGACAACCATCGCCAACTCTGCCTCGACCTCATCTACGACCGGGGCACCGACGGGTACGACCCGTTGACAGCTCTGATCGAAGAGTTCAGCGGGGTCACAGTTGCCACGACCACGGATGAACACAAAGACTGGCCGGTGGATCAACGTCTCAGTCAGCGCATCATCGACGGCAACATGACGGGCCTCGAAGACGATCTGGCGGAAGCCGTGGCCGGCGGTGTAGAGCCGCTCGAAGTTATCAACGAGACGTTGTTGGGCGGGATGAAGGTGGTTGGCGAACTCTTCGGGAGTGGAGAGATGCAACTGCCGTTTGTCCTCCGCAGCGCCGAAACGATGAAACGAGCTGTGGCCTACCTGGAGCCCCTCATGGAGAAGGGCACATCCGAACACCGCGGGTCGATCGTCCTGGCAACGGTCCGTGGCGATGTTCATGACATCGGGAAGAATCTCGTCGACATCATCCTGAGCAACAATGGCTTCGATGTGCACAACCTCGGCATCAAGGTGGGGATCTCGGAGATACTTGACGCTTACGAGGAGCAGCAAGCCGACGCGATAGGTATGAGCGGGCTGTTGGTGAAGAGCACCCTGGTAATGCGGGACAACCTGGAGGAGCTGAGCCGCCGCGGCCTGGACCATGTGCCGGTG
>JAYEIP010000006.1:0-4153 GCA_034660155.1 Actinomycetota bacterium
GCCCAGGATCATCACCACCCGGATGTGGTCCCTCCTGGCGGGGAGGTCGGGGTGGGTGTAACCATCGTGGCGGACGTCTGTACATGGGAAATCAAAGCAACGGTCAAGATCGCTAGCGAGCATTCGCACCTCCGGTCTCGAGAAGCGACCGCCTTCCTACCCATCTGCCCAAAACCAGTATGCACTGTTCTGAACGCTATCGGGACGACTTTTTTTCTTGCCCGACGCGGTCGCGGGTCAGCCGTCGACAGTGGGATTCGCTTCCAACCAACGGACAAGTGCGAGTTCCATTTCAATGTGGAAGAAGCGATAGAACGACTCTGCCCGCTCCAGCCGTGTGGTGGCAAGGGGCCCGGTTTCTTTGTGGTGTTTCGCTTTCTCGATGATGTTGATCATGTGAATGACACTCTCGATGCGCCGCTTACTCATCTCCACCAGTGGGTCCTCGCGAATCCTGAATCGATCGCGGCGGTGTCCCGGTAGCGATACTCGTTCAACGAATCCGAGTTGCTCCAGCAAGCGGATCATCGTGCTTACCGAGCCGGTGCTGGCCTGGAGCACAGATGCCAGGTTCGACTGGGTTACCTCTGGCTCTTCGCTGAGAATGAGGAATGCAAAGATTCGTCCCGCCATCCGCGGGAGGCCGAACTGTTCGACAACCAGGCTGAATGACTCAACAATCTCCGCCAGTCCCGGCGGCATTGCGTTGGTTTCGTCGTTGCTGGGTTTGTTCATCGTGGTCCCGTTCCGATAAGGACGTTAGCCTCTATCAGTGGTTTCAGTAATAACTGATATCATTGAGAGTAGCTCATGGGGAGACACGAAGCAATCCAGTCGGATTGAGAGAGGTGCTGCAGATGATCGAGCTCCAGAAGGTTTCGAAGCAGTTTGGGGACGGATTGGCCATTGTCGCGCTCGCCGATGTCGACCTGACCGTGAGCGCAGGGGAATTCGTTGTGGTGCTCGGTCCATCCGGTTGTGGCAAGACCACGTTGTTGAACATGATCGGTGCGCTCGACAACCCCAGTGGCGGCTCCATCGTGGTCAACGGCGTCGATGTCTCGAAGGCACAACGCAAGGAGCTTTTTGAATTCCGCCGTACCACCGTGAGCTTTATCTTCCAGAGCTTCAACATCTTCCCCGGGCTTACGGCCGTTGAGAACGTTCAATTCGGGGCAGATGCCACGGGACGCGACGGCATCGACGCGGCAGGCATTCTCGAGTCCGTCGGTCTTGGGGAGCGCTTGGACCAATTCCCGCACGAGCTTTCGGGCGGCGAACAGCAGCGTGTGGCCATCGCACGCGCCCTTGCCACCGGCAACCCGGTGATGCTGGCCGACGAGCCAACAGGGGAACTCGACTTCGCCACCGGGGTTCAGATCCTGGAGCTGTTGCAGGCACAGGCAACCGTCGGCAAGGCGGTACTGGTGGTTACCCACAATCGTGAGATCTCCCGCGTCGCCGACCGTGTCGTCGAATTGAGTAGTGGCCGCATCGTTAGCGACGGGCCGCCGGCAGGTGGCAAGGCCGCGCTCGCAGAACTGCATTGGTGACAGCATGAAGACCTGGCTTCTCCTGCTTCGTTGGTCGTGGCGTGATCTGCGCAAATACTGGGTGAAGGTGATCGCGATCGCTCTGGTGATCGGGATCGGGACGGGTGCGTATGCCGGATTGACCAGTACCGCCAATTGGCGGCGTCAATCCAACGTGGCCAGCATGGAACTGCTCAACATGTACGACCTCAGGTTCGAGCTGGGGACGGACAGCTCCGTTCCAACCGGTGATCTGGCAGCGGCGGCCGCGGCAATTGATCACGCGACCTGGATCTCCGCCGTCGAGGAGCGGCTGGTTAGGCCCACGCAGGTCGATGCGTCTACGGCAGGCGAGACAATTATGGTTCCCGGCCGCATTGTCGGCGTCGACATCGCCGATGGTGGGCCAGGAATCAACGGCTGGTATATCGAGTCGGGATCGGGGCTAGGCGCCGCTGACATTGGCGAGTCGCTGGTGCTCCTCGAGCACGGGTTTGCCCTGCAGAATGACCTCCCAGCGTCGGGTGAGATCACTGTGAGCGGCGGCGAGAGGCTGCGGTACGTGGGGCAGGCGATGACCCCAGAGTTCTACATCGTGGTCCCGGAGAACTCCACGACCTTTGCCCTGGGTACCTTTGCCGGCGTGTTCACATCTCTGGAGACGGCACAGTCGCTCACCGGCATGGAAGGCGCGGTCAACGATCTTGTTCTGACTATCACTGATGACGCGGACCGTGACGTGGTCGCTACCGAGGTCAAGCAGGCCGTCTCGGACCTGGGGGTGGGCGTTGATGTGATCGCACGCGAGGACGATCCGGCCTATCGACTGCTATTCGAGGACGTGGAGAACGACCAGGAGTTCTTCAATATCTTTGCCTTGTTGATCTTTGGCGGCGCGGTGATGGGTGCGTTCAATCTCATCACCCGGCTGGCAGAGGCCCAGCGGCGGGAGATCGGTATCTCCATGGCTCTTGGCGTGTCCCCTCGCAAGATCGCTCTCCGGCCGTTGCTGGTGGGTAGCCAGATTGCTCTGCTCGGAGTTGTGTTTGGCGTCGGAGTGGGCGTGCTGATCGGTCAGCTGATGCGATCGGTGCTGACCAGCTTTGTTCCCCTCCCGGTTTGGCTGACCGGGTTCCAGTGGGAGTTGTTCTTCTGGGTAGCTGTTGTTGGGTTCATGGTTCCGTTCGTTGCCGTTGCCTATCCCGTCTGGCGTGCGGTGCGCGTTCGGCCGATCGAGGCGATCCGCACCGGCCATCTAGCCGCGCGTGGTGGCGGGCTCGCCCCGCTTATCAAACGAATCCATTTTCCCGGCGACACATTTGCCCAGTTGCCATTCCGTAATTTGCTGCGAGCACCGCGGCGGGCTGTGTTGACTGCGTTGGGGATTGCTGCGGTGATGGCGGTTCTGGTCGGGTTCCTTGGTTCGATTGACTCGTTCCTCGGAGCGCTCGACCGGGGCACTTCTTCGATTGAGGGGGTGTCGCCGGACAGGATGATCGTGAATCTTGAAGGGGTGCTGCCCATCGCTGATCCCGGAGTTACGGCCATCGAGGAGGCCGCCAGCGTTGGCGATATCCTTCCCGTCATGCAGGTTGGTGCCAGAGCTCACGGTGTCGAGGATGTTGATCTACTCCTGGAGATTTTGGATTTTGACAATGACATTTGGCAGCCGGCTGTGGCCAATGGTGATCTCGGCGAGATGGGTATGGGAGTCATCCTGGCCAAGCCCGCCGCCGATGATCTTGGGGTCGGCGTGGGGGACACGGTAAGTCTCACCCACCCTGTCCGCACGGGACCCGCATCCTTCGGCTTCGCCGAATCACAGGTGGTCGTCGCTGCGCTGCACGAGAACCCGTTCCGGTTCGCCGCATATATGGACGAGCCCGCTCTTGAGATGGTGGGTGCCGTGGGACTGGCAAACGTTGTATACGCAAACCCTGGCGCGGGCTTTGACTCAAGCGATGTCCAGCGTGAGTTGTTTGGTCTCGATGCGGTGGCTTCGGTGCAGAAGGCTTCGGCCGCGGCCGACGATTTGGATGAGTTGATGGCGCAGTTCGTCGGAATCCTGCAAGCGGTGGCGTTCGTTGTGTTATTGCTTGCGGTCCTGATGGCGTTCAATTCGGCGTCGATCAGTTTTGAGGAGCGGCAACGCGAGCACGCAACCATGTTCGCTTACGGGGTGAGGGTACGTAAGGCATTGCGGATGGCGGTGATCGAGAATCTCGTCATCGGCATCGTCGCCACCATCATCGGATTCGCCGGCGGCCTGTGGATGTTGTGGTGGGTCGTCAACGTGACCGCCGCCGAAACCATGCCCGACATCGGTCTGATAGTGGAACTGTCGCCGGTGACCCTGTTCACTGTCATCGGCCTCGGCATAGCCGCAGTCGCCCTAGCCCCGGTGTTCACCATCCGCAGAATGCGCAGAATGGACCTCCCCGGCACCCTCCGCGTAATGGAGTAACAACTTCCGCTTCGCATCAGTCCCTCCTTTGGGTTGGGTCGTGAGGTGGGGAGGGCGGCGGTGATCAGTCCCTCCTTTGGGTTGGGTCGTGAGGTGGGGAGGGCGGCGGTGATCAGTCCCTCCTTTGGGTTGGGTCGTGAGGTGGGGAGGGCGGCGG
>JAYEIP010000007.1:0-4104 GCA_034660155.1 Actinomycetota bacterium
GAATCGAGCTGGAGGAACGTCTGATCGAGTTCTTCCCGTTTCGCCCCAGCATGATTCCGGTCGGCGATCGCGCCCGTGTTGCTGTCAGCATCGTGTTGGTGGGGGGACCTCCCATCAGCGGGGAAGGACAGAACGTTGACGAAGCAATCCACAGGCTTCTTCACAGCGCTCTGGACTACATCGAAGATTGGGAACACCACCTACGGTTTAGCGCCGGGCATCAGCGCTACTGGGGATGGGTGTACCGACTGTTGCTAGCCGGCGACGAAGAGCACATTCTGGCCACGTTGCTCGATCAGTCGCCCTAGCCACCGACCACGGGCAGGCGATCTCGGATAGAGGAGTTGCCGCTCCTTGCGAGAGTGCTACTTGCTTAGATCATCAGGGTTCTCATTGGTGCGGACGGAGGGATTCGAACCCCCGCGAGCATTGCTCGCCGGGACCTAATCCGGCTCGTTCATGCCACCGAGTCGGCTGGTCCCAAGGAGTCCACCACCACGGGGGCTTCTGACGGTTCACCAAATGTGCAGTCACGCACTACAGGCGTCCTGTGCGTAGGTTTGGCTGCGGGACCCCGCAGGGGATAGCCCGGGAAGTCAGGTACGTGGAGATGGGCGGCCTTTGTCAGCGCCCAAAGGGAGAATAATGATGCGAGAAACCAGCAATTCTAAGGCCGGTATCAAACGCCGAATGATCATCATGCTCGCGGCTGTGCTCGCGGCTTCGATGATCCCGGTTGCGGTACTAGCTGCCGGCGGCACATTCACCGACGACGAAGACTCGATCTTCGAAGCCGATATCGAGTGGCTCGCGGGTGCCGGAGTAACCGCAGGCTGCAACCCGCCGACGAATGACAACTTCTGTCCCGACGACAGCGTGACTCGTGGTCAGATGGCAGCTTTCATGAGGCGCTTCGCTCAGTTCCTCGGTGCAGAGGATGGGACGGTTTCAAACGCAGACCACGCAGCCACCGCAGACTCGGCAACAACTGCCGGCGATGCCGACACGCTTGGCGGGCTGTCGGCCGAGGACCTCATCGAGTCTTCGCCGTTGGTCATCCACGCCGCCGACTTCGCACCCGATGAGGGTGGCGCTTACGGCGATCTATATATGTCGTGGGGGACCGCGGGCTGGATCTGGCAGGACGACTCCGGACAGTGCCTCCAAGCGGCGGTTCCGTTGCCGAATGGCGCCGCCCTTTCAACTGTCGAGATTAAGGCAATCGACGCTGACGGAGACGGGTTCCTCGCCTACCACACCGCGCCAATGGGAGACGCCGCTGTCGTGACGCCGGGAACTTCGGTAACGAGCGCTGTAGTGCAGACGGTGACCATTGACGTCAGCGGAACCACCGCATCAAATGCAAATCACAACTGGATCGGTGTTTGCTTGTGGGATGTGAGTGATGTGCTTTATGGGGCCCTCGTCAGTTACACAATCTCTGATGCATCGATAGCCGCGGTTCCCAGTACCGAGGACACACGGGTGGCAGAGATCACATCTGCCCCGAACGGCTCGTAGCAAAGCTCACATTGGTACGCCGGGAAGGGGTTCAGACGGACCCCTTCCCGGAATGCAGATCGGCCATGATGCCCCAGAATCCAAGCAGTCGCCTTAACGAGCGGCGCAGGGCTGTTGCGGGCGGGTGCATCTTTCGTGGGACCCCTCTCGACCGAATAGGAACTCACAGCCGGGCACTGTAGAAACTTGTCCTGTAGGTTTGCTCGGGAGCCATCCAGAGAGGTATGTCGATGGTGTCAACGAGCGTTCGGTCATCTCGAGCTGGCCACTCGGTACTTCCTGAGCCGGCATTCCGGTCCTTTTCGGGACTGGTCCGGCATGTCGCTATTGGTGGCATCGCCGGCCTGGTAGCCGGGATTGTCGTCGGTGGTGGTGGTGGCAGGCTCTTCATGCGAGCGGCAGGTGCCGCCGCCCGTGATGCGGCCCAGGGTGCCAGGACTGAGGCCGGGTTCACTGTCGGTGAGGTCACCTTTGGGGGCACCGTCGCTCTGATCTTGTTCATCGGCGTATTCGTCGGCGTAGTTGGAGCAGCGCTCTACCTCATATTTCGACCATGGCTGTCGTGGACCGGGCGATGGAGGGGTGCCGCCTTTGGTGTGCTGTTGTTCGCTGCAGGAAGTGCTACCTCAGACGTGATGAATCCTGACAACGTGGATTTCCGCATTCTCGGGAACCCGGTGCTCCTGGTCGGGCTTATATCGGCCCTGTTCCTCGCGTTCGGTCTAGCCCTAGATGCTCTGTTCGGGTTCCTTGACACTCGGCTACCGGCTGAGGAGAAAGGCTGGAGAGCCGGGGGCGTCGTTTACGCCGTTATCAGCGGTGTCGGACTTCTCCTGGTGTCGGGGTTGCCGTTCGCTATCTTCGTCGGCGATTCGGCATGCTCGTGCACCCCGCCGGTAATCGCATCATGGTCCGTGGCTGTTGCCGGGCTCGGCACGTTGGCGAGGTGGATCGTCGCTTTTCTTCCGCAGCTGCCGGTGTGGACCCGTAGCGCGGCTGGGGTCGCTGGGTACGGCGGCACCCTGGGGGTGCTCTTGTTCGGGCTATCGCGAGTCGTCTCCGACGCGGCGGACATCATCAGCATTTGAAGCGCTCGCGAGAACCGTCCAGGACCCGGCAATTCCTAGTTGGTTGCCGTCGTTGACTGTCTCGACACCTACGAAGACCCCCTTTCCCCCGGAGGGGGGACTGATGGAGTCCTGGCATTTCCCAGTTGGTTGACTGTCTGGACCCTGCGAGGACCCCTCTACCCGCGGCTGCCGCCGGCGGTACTTTCCCCAGTGTGGGGGGACTGATGGGGTCGGGTGATTGTTGTCAGCTGATCTTTTCGACCGGTGGTGGGTTCCATGTTCCATCGAGTGCCGTGAGCTTGGGCCAGTACATTCTCAGGGCCAGGTAGAACCGCCCGTCAGGTGTCGGAAGCCAGTTCGCTCGTTCAGTTGGGTCGGTTGGTTCGTTGCGCTGCATCGTGATGGTGAGTCCGCCGTCGTCGTCCACGATAAGGTCTTCCGTCGTCGAGAGCTGATACGCCGGGCCACAATCCGGTTGGGTTGCAGTTGAGGCGTGTAGGGGCGCGAGCGCCCCGCGTACACTCCTGGCGGCCACATCTACATACCGGGGCAACGGCATGAACTTCGAGGACGAACTGATTGATCGATCCGCTACATCCTTTGCGAAGTTCCTGCTGCCACACCTGAAGCCGGACGACCGTGTGCTGGACTTTGGGTGTGGTTCGGGGAGCATCGCCGTCGGACTTGGTGATGTGGTCGGTTCAGGTGAGGTGATTGCCGTTGATGTTGAGGCGTCAGAGTTTGGTCCCGCGATTCGCTACCTCGGCGATCACTCCACAGACCATGTTCGTTTCCTCGCTGCAGACGGTGCTGCACTTCCCTTCACCGAAGCCGTGTTCGATGCGGTCCTGTGTCACTCGGTGCTCGAGGTTCTCCCAGACCCGCTGAAAGCGCTCGACGAGATCGTGCGAGTGCTTGTACCAGGGGGTGTGTTTGGAGCTGCTTCGGTTGACTACGGCGGTCTCCTCGTTGCCGGTCCCGAGCGCCCTCTTCTCGCCGGCTTCTACGAGGCCAGAGAACGACTGTGGAGTGTCGAGTCGATCGCTAGACCTCGTGCCGGACGCGATCTCCGCGGACTCTTTCACGCTGCCGGTCTCACAGATATCGAGGCAGGAGCCCGATATGTGTCGTACGGCGATGGAGCAGCGATCCGGTCCTTCGGATTGGCACGGGCTGCCGAGTGTGTCGATCCGTGGTTCTCGTCGCGAGTAACCGACCTTGGCCTAACTACCGTTGCCAACTTGAAGAAAACGGAGAGGGCATGGCGATCATGGTCAGAGTCCGGTGACGCATTCCTGGCCTTTCCATGGTGCCACGCGATCGGTCGCAAACCGTTAATCGATCGCCCATAACCGGTTGGAATCTAGTGGTACGTCGCACAAATATTCACCGTGTCTCTCCGGCCCTCGACGCCCCCGGCTGCGCCTTCCTCCTCAACGCAGTGCAGTGACTGCGCCTTCGTCGTCAGGCTGTGCCGGATGACGCCGATGCCTCGGAGACACCCTGGCGCTAT
>JAYEIP010000008.1:0-3973 GCA_034660155.1 Actinomycetota bacterium
CAGATATATGTTCGGTGTGGGCGAGCCCATAGCCCGTAGTGACAACGCTGACCTTTCGAATTGGTGTGGAGTTCTGCATGGTCATCTCGCTTTCGGTTGGCCGCAGCTGACGACCTAACTGTCTCGCCATGTAGGGGGGTCATGCACCACCCTCCATTCCGAATACCCCGGGGGGTCTCTTCGATAGGCATTCGTCGCCTCTCAGCTGATGCTCAATGGGGTCCGCCGGAACGTCCGCGATAGGATTGAGCAACTTGGAAGGTCGGCACTTTGAAGGATGGGAAACGTGAGTCCTGACGCCGCTGGTGATGCCTCGCCGTTGCTGAGGATGAAGCTCGCCCCCCCGGTGCCGGCATCCAACAACCTGCTGACCCGTCCCGACCTCGTATCGGAACTTGTAGATACAGGATGGAAGATCTGTCTGATCAGCGCGCCGGCAGGCTGGGGCAAGACGTCGCTGGTTGCGGCCTGGCATAGCGCCGAGTCCGAACACCGGCCGTTTGCGTTCCTTCGACTCGAGGAGCGAGACGACGACAGCCCCATCTTCTGGACCTACGTGATCGCAGCACTGCGGACGGTGCATCCAAGGCTCGTGGCTGGAGCTGACGCGGCTCTACGCACTGCGGAGATGAATCCGATGCGCCAGATCGTCCCGATGCTCATCAACGAGTTGGCGGAGATCAAGGAACCTACGGTGCTGGTCCTCGACGACTACCACTTGGTCGGACGGGAGGATATTCACACTTCGGTCGCCCATCTCATTGATCATCTGCCGGAGTCCCTGCGACTAGTCATCGTCACCCGGTCGGATCCACCCTTGCCGGTGAGCCGGCTGCGAGCTTCGGGAGCCATGGTCGAGATCCGTGCCGGTCAGCTCGGATTCTCTAGTGCGGAGGCCGCCGAGTTCCTTGATCGGCGCTTTGGCGTAGAACTCGACACCCAAAGCACAGAGAATCTGCGACACAGGACCGAGGGGTGGCCTGCAGGTCTGCAGTTGGCCGGGCTGTCGCTTGTGGGCGAGTCTGATCCACGAGACTTCGTTGAGAGATTCGCCGGGGACGACCGCAACGTGGCCGACTATCTGATCACCGAGGTGTTCCGGGGGGTCTCTACCGACCGCCGGGAATTCCTGCTCCGTACTTCGGTGCTCGAACGGCTGACCGGTCCATTGTGTGACGCCGTGGCCGGTGTATCGAACTCGGCCGCAATTCTCGAGGACCTCGAGCGCGCCAACATGTTCTTGGTTCCGCTTGATCACCGGCGCCGCTGGTACCGGTATCACCATCTCTTCGGATACTGGCTCCTATACGAGCTCCAGAAAGCCCAGCCGGAGGCAATCCCCAAGCTGCACTTAACCGCAAGTCGCTGGCATGAAGAAAACGGTTCGCTGGAGTCCGCCATCAACCACGCGATTGCTTCCGGTGAAGGGGACCACGCCGCTGGTCTCATCGATATGTACCTGACGGACTGGGGGCAGGTGCATTGGTCGCGGGTTGCGCAGTGGCTTGCCCAGTTGCCCGATGACATCATCGCGGCGCATGCCTTGTGTGCGATTGGTCGAGTCAGGTTTGCGTTGGCACGCGGCGATTTCTCGGGAGGATGGCGCTGGATCGAGGCCGCCGAGGCAGCGACCGACAGCGCGCCGAACGGACTGGGATCCATGGTGAGAGCGACAACTGCCCAATATCGCGCGTTTGGAGAGCTGGTCGCAGGCGATATGGATACAGCTCGCGTTCGGTCGGTCGAAGTCGCCGACCAGGAGCGCACCGCTGGATCGAGCCTCTATGCGTTGGCCGTAGGCATCGCCGGTCTCGCAACTTTCTGGTCGGTCGGTGCCCTCGAATCCATCCCATTGCTGAGAGAGGCCTCGGTGGCCCGAGCCGAGCACTCCATCTCGGATTCCGGCGTCACCGCATTGCTCGCTACCGCCTACGCCGAGATCGGGGATTGGAGCGGAGCTGAGGCGGCCGCGGCGGCCGCGTTCGCTCAGCCCGTTCCTCCTGAGTGGCATCGGTATCCGGACGTCATGGCGGCTCACTACGCGTCCGGCAAGGTCCTGATCGCACAGGGCTCGAGAGACGAGGGAATCGCACAGATCCGTCAAGGACTCGAGCTTGCAAGAGGGTGGGTCGAGCCGATCTTCATCGCCTACGGATGCCTAGCCCTTGCCGACGGGCTTACCGACTACTCGGGCAAGCGGGCCCTTGTCCGGGAGGCGCGCCAAATCGTGGAGGCAGGGGGAAGTCGCGGCCGGGTGATGGATCTGGTCGTGGCGGCAGAGCGCAAACTGGCGTTGCGTAGGCCTTCACACCGAACGGACGGGATGGTTCACGTCGAACCCCTCACCGATCGCGAGCGAGATGTCCTACGTCTCCTCAGCAGTGACCTCTCACTCCGTGAGATCGCAACCGAGCTCTACGTCTCCCACAACACAGTCAAGGGCCACACCAAGTCTGTATACCGGAAGCTTGGCGTCACGTCCCGGGCCGCAGCAATTGAGATGGCCGACGCTCTCAACTTGTAGCCCAGCTGCGGCTGGGCAGGATTTCACCCGAGGGGGTTCCCTATACGGGGGGTGGCGACCCCCCCCGGCCCGACGGAACCTGGCTATATGGAAGAGCACGGACAGGACAGTCGGCCCAGCAGAAGGCGCTTCCGGATTTCGGTAGCCGGGCGACTCGACAAGCGATTCATCGATGGCGCTGACGAGATCGAGCTAGGGCATTCAACAGATGGATCCACGCTCGATGGGCCGCTCATCGATCAGTCACATGTGCGCGGCATCCTCGACCGGCTGTGGCAGCTCGGTATCGAGGTTCTGAGATTCGAGACCTACCTATCAGACCCCGACGATCCCCACACAACTGAACATGACGGCACATCGTTGCCGCCCCAGACGCCAGGAGGTACTAAGAACATGACCAGGCACGCAAGCACCACGGTGTACAGGAGGCGGGTCACGGCGATGGAGCGTCTCTTCACCCGGTCTCCGTTTTCTTTGGTCACGATGGTCGCCCGAATCAAGGGTGAAGTAACGCAAGAAGCGCTAACGGTTGCTGTCGAGAAAGTCCAGCAACGGCATACGAATCTCCGGGTGCGCCTCGAGGACGATGACCGACACAACCCATGGTTCACGACCGAGGGGGCCGCGGCGATACCCATCAAGGTGGTTCCTCGCGAGTCTGCCGATCAGTGGATTCGGGTGGCACGGGAAATGGGCAAGATCCCATTCGAATTCGAGAAGCGGCCGGCAATACGGTTTGTGTTGGTGCAGTCGGAGGAGGTCTCCGAGTTAGTCGTCATGTGCCATCACATCCTGGGTGACGGCCTGTCATTGGCTTACCTTGTCCGTGACCTCCTCGAGCACCTCGGTGATCCATCCCGAGAGGTGACGGTCCTGCCCGATCCGGCCCCAGTTAGCCCCGAAACCATGCCGTGTGATCTCTCTCTCAACTCGGTCGTCAGGTACGTAATCCGGCGAATCAACCGCAAGTGGGAGGCTGATCCTGTCTACTTCGATCAACACGACTACGAGTTGCTGACCGAAGCCTATTGGCAGACGTACGACCATCAGATGGAGATGGTCGAGCTATCGGAAACGGAGACAGTCGGCTTGGTCGAGCGCTGCCGCCGGGAGCGAGTGACGGTCAACACCGCGCTCGCCGCGGCGTTTGCAGGTGCCCAGTCAATCGTGCTGGGCGAGAAACGCTACGAGCCCGAACTTGCCGTTGCCGCCGACCTGCGCGGTCGACTACGGCAACCGGTCGGAGAAGTTATGGGTTTTTACGCCGGAGTCGCCACACATCGCTACGAGCACAACCCGAAGGTCGGATTCTGGGACAACGCACGCAAGCTGCACGCCAAGCTTCAGGAAGGACTCACGGACAAGTCACTCTTCAAGGAACCCTTGACATGGAGCTACCTATCGCCCAGCATTCTCGACGCCATCAACTTCAAAAAGCTGGGGGGTCTG
>JAYEIP010000009.1:0-3945 GCA_034660155.1 Actinomycetota bacterium
ATTAATATATATCAAGAATATATTAATAACCTCTAATCTTTTTTCATATAACTCGGGAAAAATAAAACTATTATTTTGGCTTGAAGCTGCGCAGCTGCGTTGTCGCTCACCCACACAACAATGGTGTCGTCCGCAACACCAGCCTCGTCAACTGCGTCGAGGATCTGACCAGTCCTGTGATCAAGCTCAGCGATGTTCGCTGGCAACGGGTTCGGCGATGCGTCAGCAAAATCAGGGTGCGCAATCATCGGGGGATGAACATTCGTGAACGGGACATACACGTAGAAGGGTGTGTCAGACGCTGCGTTGCGACGGATGAAGTCGACCGTTCGATCAGCGATTCTCTCGTCCATCAACGGTCTCGTCTCCAAGTCGAAGTTCGCCCAGACCGATGGCTGCTGACCCTTCCGTGACTCGTAGATGACCGGTACTTCGCCGTCGGCCGGGTACAGCGGATGCGATGTATACGACGCAGAGTCGCTCGACTCACTGATGCCTCACCATTCATCGAACCCTTGATCCGTGGGGAATCGACCTTCGACATTGCCGAGATGCCACTTTCCGTAACACGCTGTTGCGTAACCGGCATCGGACAGAAGCTCCGCAAGCGTGTATTCCCACGGAGCCAGACCGTAATTGCCGGGTTCGCCCGGAAGCGGGACTCGGAAGGTTCCCGTCCGAATCGGCATACGACCGGTGAGTAGCGCCCCCCGAGTCGGGGTGCACTGTGCCTCCGTATTGAAGTTTGTGAACCTGATTCCCGCTGCGGCCAGTGCATCGATCCTGGGGGTCGCAACCGACCCGCCGTAGCACGCTAGATCTCCATAGCCCAGATTGTCCGCAAGCATGAACACAATATTCGGACTGTCGGCCATTGCACTTCTCCCAGCGCCTCGGTTCCCCCTACGAATCTAGCGTCATCAAGCTCCACCTGATATAGCGAACGGCGATCACCCGACACAGCCCGCCCATAACGGCCCATATCCTCACCTCCAGGATCGCCTCTGATGCACGATGCTTGCCACGGAGCGTGGTGGGCCCAACTCGTTCCCCGCAACGTGGTGTAGGCCCCGTTAGGCGTCAGCCATGAGGATGACCTTGCCGGCATAGCCCCCGCGGTCCATGAACTCGTGAGCTCGCGATGCTTCGAGCAATGGGAAGCGTTCGGCGACCACCGGCCCTATCTTGCCGGTTGCGGCTAGATCAAGTAGTTCGCCAAGCGTCTCTTGGTACCAGTCCATGTGTTCCTTGGGGTAGTTCTCCATGCCCGGCCCCAGCGGCGCCGTCTTGCCGTTCGGCAAGATCTTGACAAGACCGACCACCAGCATGCTGGGTGGAATGATCTTGGTACCGCCCCTTACGGTACCGGCCATGCCGAGCATCACCAGCCGACCACCCCTGCGCAGTGTCCGGTAGGAGCGCCAGAGTTGCCGGCCGCCCCCAACGACATCGAACACAACATCCACGCCGTCGCCGGTCAGCTCACCGATACGAGCAACGAAGTCCTGGTTGCGGTAGTCAATCGGTGTGGCGCCGAGCGATTCGACCAACTCGTGATTGTACGCCGAGGCGGTGCCGAACACCTCCAGACCGGCCAGTTCGCCCAGTTGGACCAGAGCGCTCCCGACTCCTCCGGCGGCACCGTGGACGAGGATGCGTTCGCCGCTGCGAACAGCAGCCGTCTTGTGCATCGCGAGGCTTGCGGTGATGTAGTTGACCACCAGAGCAACGGCCTCCACAGAATCGAGATCTGCAGGAACCGGCACCGCCCGGTCAGCGGGTGTGCAGATGAACTCCGTGTATCCACCGGCATCACCGAACGTCCAGAACGCAACCCTCTGCCCCAGCTTGAGATTCGATACCCCACTGCCCAGCTCGTCCACCACACCGACGACGTCCTCACCCGGCGTGTATGGCGGCTTCACCCCCGGAAACCAATGTTTGCGCAGCATGAGATCGTATCCAGAGACACCGACTGCCTGAGTCTTCACCCGAATCTCGCCCGGCCCGGGCTCGGGCAGATCCTCCGTCACCACCTCCAAGACTTCAGGTCCCCCACGCCGCGCGACGACTATCCGGTGATTCTTGGCCTCGTCCATGCCCGCTCCTTCGTCAAATCCGACTGACGTTCACGATCGCCTCTTCTCCGCGCGATTGTCGCGCTCAGCTCCCCGCACTAGAAGAGTCACTCCGCGACAATCGGCGGATGGATTCGGACGACGCCGTTGCACAGAACCGACGGGCCTGGAATGAGATTGCACGTGTCCGCAGCCACTCATACGGCGATTCGTTGATGCCAACCGGTGACGGATTACCCCCTGACCCGGACATAGGGGGTGCCGCTGGCTCGGACACCTGCGAAGACCCCCCATCCCCGGCAGGCGCCGGCGGTGCTTTCCCCCCGGAGGGGCACTGATGGTCGCTGGCGGCGGCGGTGCTTTTCCTAAGCTGCCCGCAGGGCAGCCCGGGACTGATGTGAGGTGCTTCCCGGCTACGCCGGCTTGTCCCAGACCTGTTCGCCGGCTTCGATTGGGACTGACAGCCAGTTTTCTACGGGGGGGAGGGCGCACGAGTAGGCGTCGTTGTAGGCGCAGAAGGGGTTGTAGGCCAGGTTGAAGTCGATGGTTACCGTGCCGTCCTCGTTGGGATCGAGATCGAGGTAACGACCACCTCCATAGGTTTCCTTCCCTGAGGTCGAGTCGCGGAACGGGAGGAAGTAGCCGGGGTGCCCGGTGTCGTAGAGGCTGAGGGAAACACCTTCACCGGCAACAGTTAGCTCAACTGTGCCCGCCCGGTGGTAGATGCGTTCTGCACCGTCCGAAGTGGCAATGGTGATCGGGGCGCCGTCGCCGGGGCCGACCGGGACTGTTAGCGCAAGATCGGCGTTCCAGTCGTAGTAGGCGAGACCGTTGAATCGCTCTCGATGTGTCGCCGGGATCGGTGAGTGGTGGTCGTTGCCGAAGTGCTCGTCCTTGTTGGAGCGGTACTCCCGAAGTGTTGTTGCATCCATACGGTGCCCAACCCGGGTGACGTCAGTCTGATTCCACGGGTTCGGTCTCGCGGAACACGGTTATCGCCCCGGAGTAGCTTGCGACCCATACCTCGCGGGTGGCTGCATCGAACGTTATCCCAATCGGGCGATCGGGAACCGGCAGTGTCTGCACCACCTCGAGGCTGTCGGTGTTGATCTTGCTCACGGTGTTGGATTTGTAGTTGACGACATACAGCGAGCGGCCGTCATCGGAAATGGTCATGCTGCGGGGAGCCGCACCCGAGTTGATCCGATTGGTGACCGTGCCCGTAGCCAGGTCAACGACTGCGACCGTTCCCTCACCGTTCAGCGTCGCATATAGGTGCTGGTCCGTCGGGTCGAGAATGAGATGGCGCGGATTGTCCCCGACGTTGCGTATCGCATCAACCTCGAAGGTCTCCAGGTCAACAACGGCGATGTTGCGGCTGCCCATGATCGCGACGTATGCAGTCTGCCCATCCGCGGTAACTGCGATCCCGCGGGGGTGACGACCAAGCGGGACCCGCGCGATCTCGTCTGCCGTGGCGGTGTCGATAACCGACAGGTCGAAACCGCACCAGTTGGTGGCGAGCACCAGCCGATCATCCGGGGTAATCGCCAGGAACTTGGGGACTGCGCCGACTTCGATCACCTCATCGATTTCGAGTGTCTCCGTGGATACCCGGTAGACGAAGCTCTCATCCCAGTTGCCGGCGTCGCAGTTGTCATCGCCCGCCAGGCTGTAGTCATCTCCGTACATCTGGTAGTTCGAGACGTACATGTATGAGCCGTCTGACGTGGGGACTGCCTCGACCGGGGACCCGAGATGGTCATCTTCGTAGGTGCCATATCCGAAGTCGGTCAGGTTGATCGCGTCGGGAATAGTGGCGACGAGTTCGTAGTCGTTGTTGTACACCGTGATCGTGTGGCGATAC
>JAYEIP010000010.1:0-3934 GCA_034660155.1 Actinomycetota bacterium
ATCGGTCCAGTCATCGACCGCATCGCGGTCAAGCGACAGATGGCCCGGATGCTCGAGCAGTTGCTTGCGGGCCTCAAGAAACACATCGAAGGAACCAGTGGCGCAGCGTCGCTGCACTGAGAAGGGAATGTCATGACTGACAACAACACCAACAAAACCGCGCTCGTGACCGGCGCAACCTCCGGTCTCGGCTTTGAAGCCGCAGCTCAATTGGCCGAATCCGGCTACTCCAGGGTGACCATCACCGGGCGTAGCGTCGACAAGGCCGAGGCAGCCCGAACCAGGCTCACCGCCCGTACGGGCCGGGACGTGTTCGAAACGCTGCAAATGGACCTCGGCAAGCCGGGGAGCGTGCAGATTGCTGCAACGGAACTGGCGAGCCGCGGGCAGAAAATCGATTTCCTGCTCCTCAACGCGGGCATGGTCAGTGGAAGTGACCTCGTGAAGACCGACGAGGGTATCGAGATAACCTCGGCGTCCTCGTTGATCGGACACCACCAACTGACGATGCAGCTACTCGAAGACAGCCTGTTGTGCGACCACGCCCGCATCGTGATCGCCGGCTCCGAAGCTGCACGTGGAGATGTACCGACATTCAACCCGGTGGAACTACCTGCGTTTGCTGCCGAGCACTACGACGGTGACCTGGCCGCAGCTGCGGAAGGACTGATGCGCTACGACGGCCCACTCAAGTACAAGCCGGCGACGGCCTATGCGAATGCCAAGTTGTTCGTTGCCTACTGGAGTGCCGAGCTCGCCCGCAGGCTGCCAAAGGGCATGACGGTGAACGCCGTTTCGCCCGGCAGTGCGCCGGACACCAATGCCGATCGGAACGCCAACTTCTTTATGCGCCGGATCATGCTGCCATTTTTCAAGATCATGCCGGGAATGTCTGCGCCCGTTTCGGTGGCGGCCGGCCGTTATCTCGAGGCATCCGACTACACCGAGCAGGTCAATGGCGAGTTCTTCGCCTCGGCCCCGAAGAAGATGACCGGTGCGTTGCACAGGGTTGAGCTACCTCACGTGCAGGACACAGTGAGCCAGACAGCGACCTGGAACGCCATCGTGACGGTTGCCGGCGGAGTCGACTACCCGGTGGCCGCCTGAGGAGATCCAGGACACTAGACAGTTGGTTTCGGGGGTGGCGCGAAGGTGCCGCCCCCGATGCCGTGCTCGTAGAATGCGGCAATGGACATAGCGCAGATCCGCGCCGAGACCCCGGGCGCGGCCGAAGTCATCCACCTCAACAACGCGGGCGCCTCGCTGCCGCCTGCCGTCGTCGTCGACACCGCTGTGCAGTACCTCCAGGAGGAAGCCACAGTCGGCGGCTACGAGCTTGCAGATCGACGCGGAGAGGATCTTGCCGGGGTGTACCGGTCGGTGGCCGGAGTGATCGGCGCTCATGAGGATGAGATCGCACTGGTCGACAACGCAACTCGCGCCTGGGACATGGCCTTCTACTCGCTGGCTTTCAAACCGGGCGACCGGATTCTCACCACAACCACAGAGTACGCCGCCAACTTCATCGCCTACTTGCAGGTAGCCGGGCGCACCGGGGCCATGATCGAAGTAGTCCCCGATGCTCCAACCGGGGAGATAGATGTCGCCGCGCTTGAAGCGATGATCGACGACCGCGTCCGTTTGATTTCGATCAACCACATGCCCACGAATGGCGGGCTGGTCAACCCGGCTGTAGCTGTGGGACGAGTTGCCCGCGATGCCGGCATCACTTATCTGTTGGATGCCTGTCAGACGGTAGGCCAGATGCCCATCGATGTGGACGAAATCGGGTGCGATCTGTTGTCGGCCACCAGTCGCAAGTACCTGCGGGGGCCGCGCGGGGTCGGGTTCCTATATGTGCGTGACACGTTGATCGAGTCGCTGGACCCGGTGTCCCTCGACCTGCATGCGGCCTCATGGGTGGCCCCCGACCGTTACGAGGTCAGAAGTGATGCCAAGCGCTTCGAAACCTGGGAATCGAGCTCTGCGCTGCGGCTCGGGCTGGGTGCTGCGTGCGATTACGCACTCAACCTGGGTCTTGACGCTATCTGGGACCGGGTGGCATCGCTGGCCGCGATTCTCCGCACCGCGCTCGTTTCGATCCCTGGCGTCACAGTTCACGACAAAGGATCGGTGCAGGGGGGCATCGTCACCTTCAGCGTCGCCGACGTAGGCCCGGGGGCCGTCAAGGCTGAGCTGGCGAAACACGGCGTCAATGTCTCGACCACGACCGCCTTCTCGGCCCGGATCGATATGGAGCAGCGTGGACTGGACGACATAGTTCGGGCATCGGTGCATTGTTTCAACACGGAGGAAGAGCTCGACACCGCGCTTGCCGTCATCTCGGGCTTGGCGGCAAGCCGCTAGACGGGGAAGGGCTCACCTGCGATGAACGCATCGAGGACGGCGGTGGCGTCGGGTTCGACCCTAACCACGTAGGCGACGCCGCCTTCTGTCGATCCCTTCACGGGAAGAGTCATCGTTTCGATTTCGCCGGACGATAGGCTCATTGTTGCCCGTCCCAGGTCGATCATGACCTTTGGAGTGAAGCCGGCATCCGCAGTGATCTGCTCGGCAAAAGTGGTCGCAAAGCTGGGGAGGCTGAACGCACCGGAAGGTGACGTCGCCTCGTCGAACATCATCAGCAGTACTTCCTGCTGGCGATGAGTACGGCCGATATCGCTGCCATCCACTGACTGCCAGGTCCCGTTGGTGAGCTCCTGGTAGCTACGAGAGCGCGCATAAGCCAACGCAGTCTCGCCATTCATGACCTGCTGTCCGGCGTCGACGTTGAGCCCCGACTTCAAGTCACGGGCGGGGTTGTCGAAGGTTTTAGTCAGCCCACCTAGCGAGTCCACGACCCGGGCAAATCCACCGAAGTCGATCTCGACGTAGTGGTGGATCGGGATGTCGAAATTGTCCTGAATCGTCTGGACCAGCAGGTCGGGGCCCCCGAGGACAAAGGCGGCATTGATCCGGTTGGTCCCATTGCCGGGGATGGCAACTTTGAGGTCTCGTGGCAGGCTCAAGAGTTGACCGCCCTCACCTGGGATTACGTGGGCGACCATGATCACGTCGGTGCGTTCCCCGGAGAAGCTACCGAAGTTCTCGAAGCCTTCGGGGAGATCCTCGCGACTGTCCGAGCCGACAATGAGAATGTTGCGGAACCCCTGGTCGACGGTCTCTTCGAGCGAAGGCAGAGCCTCATCGGGGATCTTGTCGATCTTGGAGTCGAGGTAATACACGAATCCAACGGCACCGAACACGGTCAGCACGGAGAGAATGAGGAAAGCCAGCAGAACTTTCTTGGGGGTGCTCATGCGTCGCTGCGCGACGGGTTGAGGTAATTCGGTGGTCAAAAGGAGCCTCGCAGCAGGAGTCGGTCGTTGGCTGCAGTCGGGCAGTGTAACGAACCAGGGGAGTATGCGGCCTTGCATTGACTTGTGGCCGCCTAATCGCACCCTGGTCTCGTGCCTACCATGCCCGGATGACTGATCATCTGAATCGAACCAGCCGACGAATCACCCAGGAGGCTTCGCAAGGAGCGTCGCAAGCGATGCTCTATGCGACCGGTCTGATGCCTGCCGACATGGAGAAGGCCCAGGTAGGGATCGCCAGCATGTGGTACGAAGGCAACTCCTGCAACATGCACCTCAATGACCTCGCGGCCCGGGTTCGTGACGGGGTCATCGACGCCGGCATGGTTTCGATGCGGTTTAACACCATTGGAGTGTCCGACGGCATTTCGATGGGTACCGACGGGATGAGCTTCTCCCTCCAATCACGCGACCTCATCGCCGACTCCATCGAGACGGTCATGCGCGCCCAGTGGTACGACGCCAATATCTCGATTCCCGGTTGCGATAAGAACATGCCCGGCTCGATCATGAGCGACGGAACGTTGACCCGTGCCATGCCCATGATCGAGCCGGGC
>JAYEIP010000011.1:0-3922 GCA_034660155.1 Actinomycetota bacterium
CCGAACCCGCCGAACAATCGCATCATCGCGAGGTCAAACTCGCGATGGCCGCCGTGGGTTGCGGGTTCGGAAGCGATTGCTTTGCCGCCTATGAGGAGATGGCGCCACTGGCCGATGGCTGGGTTGATCGTATCCCGCTCCATCAACTGGCCCCCCTGGTCGTACACGCGATCAAATTTGGCGGCCCCTATGTCGGCGCCACTCAACAGGCTCTGGCAGCGGTCACCCGGTTGCTCTGATTGCCCAAACTCCGACAGTCGAGAAGAGATCCTGGCGTTAGCCTCGTTGAGGGTACATGGATCGTTTTGCAGGCTTGCTGGGCGCGCTCGCGCTTGTTGGGGTGACCTTTTGGGCTTTCTCGCCCTCTTCGTCCGTCGCCGGCGAGGCCGGGATAAGGGTGGGTGCTGGAGATGCCTACAACCCGGTTGCTGCCGGAGAACGGCTTCCGGAGGGGTTTCGGCAACTATTGCCACGCGATGCCATCACCCCTGTGTACGACCCCGATTTCCTGGCCGCGGATCGTGTTGGTTGGCCGGTGAACGCCCAGGTCATCGGTGTCGTATCCGGGGACACAGCCAAGGCTTATCCGGTCAGCTTTCTGAATCGTCGTGAGATGGTTATCGACCAACTCGACGGGATCCCCATACTCGTCAGCTGGTGACCGCTTTGCGGTACGGCGATGGTCCATCGCCGCGAACTTGAAGGCCAGACATTGGTATTTGGCAATCACGGGGCGCTCTGGGGGAATGCGATGACGTGGTGGGATCACGACACCGGCAGTATCTGGAGCCAGCCTCTCGGCGAGGCGATCGCCGGGCCTCGCAAGGGGGCCAAGCTCGAAGCGTTCCCCGTCACGTTCACCACATGGGGGGCATGGGCGGAGTCTCATCCGGGGACGCTTGCACTTGATGCTCCCGCAGGCAGCAGCGGGTTCGCGCTCGAGGAACTGGTGATCGTCGTCGACTTCGGAACTGAGACGACGGCATATCCCGTCCTCGATCTGCAACGTGCCGGTGTGATCAACGACGTGGTCGCCGGTGTCGAGATTGCGGTGGTGAGCGACCCTGCCGATCCGCAGCGCTGGTCCGTGTTGTCACGTCGCCTTGATGCAGAGGTGGTCGAGTTGCAGCGGGTCGATGATCAGATAATCGATTCCCGGACGGGATCGGTCTGGGACCCGGTGCGGGGCCTGGCGCTTAGTGGGCTTCTGCAGGGTGACGTTCTAAACCCCCTCCCGGGCTTCACATCATTCCCCGACGACTTTGACACGTTCTGGCCCGAGGGCAGGGTATGGCAGCCCTAACCGGGGGAGCCGAACTGCTGCGTCTGGATCGACTCACGTGGTTCAAGTATGAGCGTACCGGCAGTCTCGCCTCGGCAGCCCTGGTCACTATCGGGGCATACGCCGTCTTTGCCTTCGATCGGTTCGGTTTTCCGGCCCTATTTCAACCGCGGCCCTCGGTCCGGCTGATCCTCACTGGCTTCTATGGTTGGCTGTGGTTGGCCACTGCGGCGTGGGCGATCGGTCGGTATCTCCTTGACCAGGACAGCTCGTTCGCTCTGGTTGTTCGCCTGTATGGCTTTGCTCACCTGCCACTGGTTGTGGTGGCCGTCACGATCCAGTTCACCTCGATGCTGCTTCAGATCCTTGGACCGGCGATGGTGACGGCACTCTTTGCCGCGGTCTTCTGGATGCCGGCGCTACTGGTCGCTGCCACCCGCCAGGCATTCGACGTCGATACCCGAAGGGCGATGGTGCTCGTCGCCGGGCCCTATGCGGTATGGCTGCTCGTGGTGGGGCGCACATTGACTACCCAGCTCGGGCATCTGTTGTGAAGGCGTCTATTCCAGGCCATACACGGGGGCACCGGCATTGAAAGCCGACCAGGCGAACCAGAACTCGTTCTGATGGAGGGCCTTCTCCAGCTCGGTGCCGGTGAGCGGTCCATCGAGGGCCCGCCCGAGCAGGTTCCATGTCGTCCCGGTTTCGGCGTCGGTGAACGTGTCGTCGCCATTCGCCGTGAATGTGAGAACCTGACCGTCGACTTCCCGGACGAAGGCGATACCGGTGCCGATAGCTTGCCCGTCGGCTACCCGCCGGGCGTCGAGGGCGTCGGCGGTGTCGGGTGCGCCCCACCAGATTGCCAGCGGGGTCCCGTTGAGCTCGTCGTTGACCGCGCCAATCGGTGAGATGGTCGAAAACGGGTAGGCCTTGGTGGCATCGTCGACCCTGACGCCGACCACCCGGGACAGTGCCTCGAAACGGTCGTCGATCTTCTCCGAGTCGAAGAAGTTGCCGAAGGGCGCTCCGCGGCTGGTGTATCCGAGGTAGCCGTTGGTGCCGTAGTCGAAGGGGCCACTCTCCCGGCTGAGGACGTCACCGTCGGGGTGATTCTCCTTGAAGTCGGCCCAACGGATGAGGGCGGTGGAAAGGAACTCGAGCTGGGTGCCGGTGAAGTCGCCAACGATGGCTTCGCCGTTGATTTGTTGCCACAGCGATGTTGTCGCGTCGTCCCACATAACCAGGTCGCTGTTGCGCAGCAGTCCGGATACGCCGAAGCGCAGCACCTGGCCGTCGACTCTCCGATCGAAGGCGGCTGCGGTATTGCACAGCGGGCAGTAGGTCAGCGAAAAGGGAACATCCCCACGCTGGTCATTGACGATCTCGTGGGAGATCAAGATGCGGATCGGGTAGAAGATCGCCTCTCCGGCGACTTCGAGGAGGATTCCTTGTTCGGGGTCTTCGAGCCAATCGCCGGCAGAGGTTACATCCTCGTAGACGGGCTCGTCGATGGGTCGGATGAGGTCACGGGGATCCAATGCGCCGATGCCGACCAACAGTTCATCGAGGTCGATGGAGCGCTTGGCCCAGTTCGTCGGCCACGGTGAAACTACGATCGACAGATCAGGCGGCAGCTCGTCAGCAGTCGGGTTGCCGGCGTCGCTTACGCTGTCATCGGTGCCACTTGTGGTTGGCGACGGCGTGGCCGTAGTGCCAGTAGTTGGTGAAGCGGTTGTCGTAGCGGCGCTGGTGTCGGTGCCGGAATCGTTGATCGATGCGCCGCAAGCGGCGGCAACGATCGCAAGAGCTGCGGTGAGTAGGCCAAGTCGTTTCATGAGGTCGTCCGTTCCGTTTCTGCTGCGGTGGTCAACGGGAGTTGTGGGAGGTAGAACGACGTGCGTCTCACATGTGGCGTTGAATCGACGTCTAGCCGACACTTTGCTGTGAGTTTGCTTGACCCAGAGGGATCTATGTTGTATATACAACGACATGAGAACTGACCAGGAGAGAGAAGTTCAGGCCCTCGCGGCCGACGTTGTGGCGGACTGTCTGGCATATCGGGCCCGGCGCCTTAGTCGCGAGATCACCCGTCTCTACAACGATCATCTCCGCCCGGTCGGGCTCAACGTGACCGAGATGAACCTGCTGGCAGCTGTTGCCGCGCAGGGCGGCGCACAACCGGCTCGACTGAGCCGGGGGCTCCAGATGGAGAAGTCCACCCTGAGCCGCAACCTCAAGCGACTGGCCGATCAGGGCTGGGTTGCGATGCGCCCCAACCCCGAAGGCCGGGGCGACCTGGTGGTCGTGACCGGCGAGGGGGCAACCTTGCTCCGCTTAGCCATCCCTGCCTGGGAGGAGGCCCAGCGCCGGGCCCTAAAACTGCTCGATGGGGCGCTGATCCCCGGGTTCGAAGCGAGGGAGGGTCTGTCGTGACGTGATTAGAGCTTTTTTTGTGATGCAAGTTGTAGATACAACCAGAGGAAAGAACGATGACTGTAGACACCCACAACCCGCAACCAGACACCAAACCGAATAGTGGCGCCACACCAGCCGCAGCCACTCCTCCATCGGTGACGAAGCACGACAGACTTCCGGGACCGGCGACGTACCTCGTCCTTGCTGCTTGGGTGGGGGCCGTCA
>JAYEIP010000012.1:0-3880 GCA_034660155.1 Actinomycetota bacterium
GATGGCCTTGATGTCGTCGAATGCACCGTCGGAATCGACGACGACGTAGGTGGTGTCGTCATCGCCGCCGGTTCCCGCTGAGTCGGCACACCCTCCGACGACAAGACCAATCAGAGCCAGCAGAACACCAACCCGAAATCCGCGCATCTCCACCTCCATGCAGGCGACCATTGTCGCACCACGACGATCCCCTGAGAAGGGACCGGTTGCCCGAACCCTGGGTTCGTAGCCCCGGTTTCCGGGCGTACGGGCCCACGGTTGGTGAAATGTGCGAGTTGCAAGGCTGCGTGAGAGCGTGAGAGCTTTCAGCTGGAATTACGGTGCGACAAAGTTCTGGGACGTGACGCTGTTGGGGCTGCCCGAGACCACGCCGCTGATCGTTGATGCCGACATTCTCGATCGTCGAACCGACGCGTGACCCGGCGCGATCGTGATGTGATTCGTTATGCGCCGAGGTCCAATGCTCGGGTGAGGAAGGCTGCCATTTGCCCGCGGGTGACTGGGGCGTCGGGGCAGAACTGGGTGTTGTCTGGTGGGTTGCAGCCTTTGGTGATCCCGGCGGTGGCGAGCTGTTCGATGGCGTTTTCGAAGATGCTGGTGTCGTCGTCGGTGAAGCTGTTGCCGGGGTCGGCCGGCGGTAGGCCCAATGCCCGGGTGAGCAGGGCGGCCATTTGCCCGCGGGTGATGGGGGCGTCGGGGCAGAACTGGGTGTTGTCTGGTGGGTTGCAGCCTTTGGTGATGCCGGCGGTGGCGAGTCGTTCGATGGCGTTTTCGAAGATGCTGGTGTCGTCGTCGGTGAAGCTGTTGCCGGGGTCGGCCGGCGGTAGGCCCAATGCCCGGGTGAGGAAGGCGGCCATTTGCCCGCGGGTGACGGAAGCGTCGGGGCAATAGAAGTCGTTGCGGGGCGGGTTGCAGCCCTTGGTGATCCCGCCGGCTGCGGCTTCCGCAATGGATGCCTCGAAGACGGAGCCGTCGTCGTCCGCGAACCGCCCGGACGGGTCTCCTTCAAATCGCCAGATCTGCGCAACTGAGTTGTCCGAGTCCCGCAGCTCGCGGGACAACAAGATATTGCCGTCGAATGGCGAGGCGGCCATATCCCAAAACGACGATGGCCCGGCAGGCATGTCGAGCGAATCGACGAGCACGCCGAGGTGCTGACCATCGGCGCTGAAACGGTCCACCCGGGTGCCGAGGTCACCGTCTGAAGTGAGTAAGGCGATGTCTCCATTGCGCAACTCGGCCACGGCTATCGCGGACACTTCACTGGGACTGAGTAACGCCGGGTCGCTAAGGCTCGAGTCGCGCTGCCCGGTACGGCCGATCCGGGCGAGGTGCACCGTATCGGTGGTGCCGGTTGTGGTGCTGTACGCCACGAGGAGGCTTCCGTTGCGGAGAAGTGTGGCGTCGGCGGTTCCACGGTCGGCGGTGAGGTCGAAAGTGCTGCGCAGTGATGTTGAACCGCCCAACGTGCCGGAGATGACGCCAAACGAAGACTCGTCGATGAACCCGGCGACCAGGTACTCGCTGCCGACTCCGGGGAAGACGGCGAGCGGGCTGGGGGCGAGTTTGGGTCCGCTGATCGGGTCGATGGGGAAAGTACCGACCAGGGTGCCGTCCAGGTTGCGGGCGACGAGAGTGCGGTTGGTATGGGGACCGGTGAGGTAGAGGACGGTGTCGTCATCGATGGTGAGGATGGTTCCTTCCCCGAGCTCGGGGTGCCAAAAGACACCGGGGGTTGCGGAGTCGCCCCAGCCCTTGTCGAGGGCAAGGTCAGCGGTATATCGGATGAGGAATGAGCCGTTCTCACATTCGCCGGCGAAGAAGACGGAGCCGTCGTCGGCCATTCGGGCCCGGAGTGTGGAGCAGGTTTCAAATGGGGCTTCGAGACGGTTCCAGTTGCCGCTCGGGTCTACGGTCACGGCGGCGAACCCGAAGTCGATATCGCCTTCGCCGATGTCGAGGATCGCCGTTCCGTCGGGAGCTAGCAGCAGCTCACCTGGCGAGACGAAGGAGTCAGCAGGGGCTGGGATTTCCACGAACCCGTCGTTGCCGTATTCGATGACCACGTCCCCCGGATCAGCAATAGCGGGCGTGGCCAAGAGGAGTGTGGCAAGGACCGCAAGGGCGATGGATCGAGTCATGAACCAACACTATCCGCGGGACACCAAGATTGGCTCAAAACAGTCGCGTCAGCCGTCGGCTTCGGCAAGTGATTTGATGCCGGCAAGCGTTGCCTCCATGTTCAATCGCCACTCGTGGAGGCGGTTGGCGATGATCTCTTCTTCTCGGTCGGGATGCTTGTAGATGAAGTAGCTAACCCCGGAACGGCCGGGACCCATCTCTGCCCGCATTGTGAGCAGGGTGCCGCTGGGGGAGGGCTCGAGCTCGAAACGCCAGCTCGCAGCCGGGCTCTCAATGTCGTTGACCTTGTACCCGAACAACCGGAGCGGTTCGAACCACACCACGGTGCAAGTGGTTTCCCATTTCCCGACAGCGTCGTGGCCGTTGCGGCCGACGAAGCGTGCTCCGAGCCCGGGTTTGGCGCCGTCGAGCCAGTCGGCTCCTTGGAATTCGTTGGAGAAGCGAGCCGGCAGGTTGATGTCGGTGACCAGATCCCACACCGCATCGGGGGTAGCGGCGATATCGATGGTGACTTCGGCGGTTGGCTTGTCTGCGTATCGAACCATGTCGATGAACCTACTCCGACCGGTCTGCATCTGGCTCTCGACCGGCGTGAGTGATGACTGAATCTCAGGACGTGAGCGTGCCGGAGCTCCCCAAGCGTCGGTCCGATCTGTAGCGTAGGCTGGGTGTGGGACATAGAAGGAGGACCCATGATCAAGTCCGTCGCAAAACATACCCAATCGCGGTGGTTGGAATCGCCGCTGTGTTGATGCTGTTCGGAGTGCTTGCCGCTCCGGTAGCGGTGTCCGCGTCGCATCAATTCGTCGATGTACCCGATGCCAACATATTTCATAACGATATCGACTGGCTCGCCACCAACGGCGTAACGCAGGGGTGTAACCCACCCACCAACGACATGTTCTGTCCGTCCGACAATGTGACCCGTGAGCAGATGGCGGCGTTCATGAAGCGACTCGCCACTTCCAAGATCGTCGATGCCGCCACGGCAGTGACGGCATCGACGGCTGACATGGCCGCGGACTCAGATCTGCTGGATGGCCTGGATTCGCCCAATTACGTCAATGTGCTTGCGTCGAGCGCGGGTAGTTTCATCGATTCCACTGCGGTCAACCTGACCGCCGGGCAGACGGTGACGGCGACCTCGGTGAACATCACCGTTCCCGGGCCTGGTGTGCTGTTGGTCAACAACACCTCGTCGTGGGATGTGAGCTTCACCGACTATGTAATCCATAGCTGGGCCGAGCTGGACACCACACCCAGCTGCGATCCCAACTACTTCGCCGGTGCTCCACTGACCGGGAGTTTTGCAACCGACGCCGAGGATGCGTCTGCTGGCCGGGCCAATACCGCAGGAGTCTCCTCGGTTGAGGTGCCGGCGGCGGGGACCTACACGGTCCACCACTGCTTGCAGAGTTTCGCAGGCGGCGCAACCGGCCTCGATCACGCCCTGTCGGTGCAGTGGTACCCGGCAGCGTTCGCCTCGGTGGCAAACCCGCCGTCGCCGGTGGGCGAGTCGCCGAGCCGCGACGTAGAGGGGGCGACCAGCAGCCGCTGAACCGAGCGATCGACTCGTCGCTTTTCGTCGACCACGGTATGGCCGGGCCCGCAGAACGATGGTGTCTGCGGGCCCGGGGCCTTGCTGGGCTGCAGTCGGGCGGCAGCGCCACGCCCAGGGTGCCGGGGCCTCAGGGAGCGTCCATCGATCTCGATCGGTCAATCTCGAGGCGTGACACGT
>JAYEIP010000013.1:0-3866 GCA_034660155.1 Actinomycetota bacterium
CCAGCACGATGGTTGCGAGTCCGAGCATCGTGCTGGCACTCGGACTGAGGCCTCTATTCGAGAACTTTGCAGCCGGTGTCACCCTCCAGACCCGTCGCCCGTTCGAGCCCGGCGACCAGGTCTCGTTGGTCGGCACCGAAGGCATCGTGCGAGAGGTCACCACCCGTACGGTGTTGGTCGAGACCCTGGCCGGCGAATACGTCTATGTCCCCAATCGTGCCGTGTTGGACAACCCGATCGTCAATTACACCGCGGGGGACACCCGCCGCTCGATCCTCGATGTCGGCCTGGAATACAGCACCGACCTGGCCCATGCCGCGACAGTGATCCAGCGAGCCCTAAGCGAAACGCCCGGAGTGAAGGATGACCCGACTCCGGCCGTATACGTACACACCTTTGGTGACTCGACTATCAGCGCCGCCCTATGGTTCTGGCACGGACCACACATCGAGACCGCCGCTGCCGTACGACACCACGTTGCCCTCAACGTAAAGCGTGCCCTCGATGAAGCCGACATCACCATCGCCTTCCCGCAGCGGGTCCTCTGGTGGGGCAACAAACCCGACACCGACACCCCAACCGACCCTGCCAACTGATGGCCCTCAACCAGGGCAACGCCGGCTCTTAACCGGGTGTCGTCCCGTCCCAACGAGTTAGGCCAGGATCCTGGCCTTCTGGGTGTCGAAGTCCATTCCGCTCACCAAACCTGCTTCGCGACGCCGGTGCAGGCTCGCCAGTTGATCGGCATCGGAGTAACTGGCTGTCGTGCGAACGTAGGTGCGGTTATCGCGGGACCGTGCCGCGACCGCTTCGGAATATCGGAATGTCATCGATTCGCCACGAGCGATCAGGTAGACCACGACGCCCAGCCATGGAATCACGATGACGAATACAACCCAGCCGGCCTTGGCCAGTCCACTCAAATCGTGGCTGCGGAAGACATCGGCAACCACGCTGCCGATCACAAGGATCCACGCAAAGAAAAGGAACCACATCAGCATTACCCAAATGAGGTCTAGCAACGGCATACGACTACTCCTTCCGAGGTGGAATCTTACTCTCGTGACTACTGCGAGCCACCACAGCCTGCTCGGCGGCACGTTTCCCCCGTTCGGTGACGGGAGCGCGCGGCACTCCCAACTCGTCGGGAAGGGGTCGGGCCGGCACCTGGCCCTGCGGTGCTCCGTGGCAGTGCTTGACCTTTCGGCCGCTACCGCACGGGCAAGGATCGTTCCGGCCTGATTGTCGGAGGGCATCCAGGAGGGGCTGCTCTTCGCGAGAGAGAATATCCATCACGCCCGCCGCCGGCTGGCCGCGCCGCATTAGGTCGATCATGATTCGCATCGGTTTGTCGACATGGTGGAAGAAGTCCTTGAACCCGGCACACAGGTAGTTGAGTCCCGGTTCACCATCCGGCGTGGCGATGAAGCGGTTCTTCGGACATTCTCCGTGGCAGGCGAACCGTACGTCGCAGTCGAGACAATATTGAGGCAGGTTGTCATGCTTGTCCTGGCCAAAGGTGTATTGCTGTGCTCCAGAGACCAACGTGTCTATCGAAGCATCGTTGATGTTGCCGACGAGGAATTCGGGATCGACGAAGTGATCGCATGAGTACAGGTCCCCGTTGTGTTCGAGGGCCAGGCCCAGGCCGCAGGTTTCGTTGAACACGCACATCCCGGATTGGCCCATGTCGGCAAAATTGCGAGCGGTTGCCTCGATCGATTGCACGAACACATTGCCGACATCGTGACGAACCCATTCATCGAACACCGTGATGAGGAAGGTCCCGAACTGTTCGGCGCCGACCGAGCGCTCCGAGGCAAAAGAGCCGCGCAGGTCGGCCGGGTTGCCGTGCTCGTCGACACGCTCGACGACGGGGATGAACTGCATCCAATCCGTCCCGGCATCGTCACGCAGGAATCGATACACCTCGAGTGGGTAGTCCCCGTTCTTGTCGTTGACCGTGGTGAGCACGTTGTACTCGACCTTGTGCTTTTGGAGGAGACGCAACCCCTTCATCACCTTGTCGAAAGTTCCCTCGCCCCGCTTGTTCACCCGGTAGGCGTCGTGCAGTTCTCTCGGGCCATCGATGCTGATCCCGATCAAGAAGTCGTGCTCTGCAAAGAACTCGCACCACGCGTCGTTAAGCAATGTGCCGTTGGTCTGCATGGTGTTGAGGAACGTCATGCCCGGCTTGCGGTAGCGGTCTTCGATCTCGATTGACTTTCGATAGAAATCGAGACCCATGAGAGTCGGTTCGCCACCTTGCCACGCCACGGTGACCTGCGGGACCTTATGCATCTCGACGAGCGACCCGATGTAGTTATCGAGCATCTCGTCGGACATCCGGAACCGATCACCCTCGTACAACTCCTCCTTATCTAAGAAAAAGCAGTAGCTACAGCCCAGGTTGCATATCGCCCCGGTGGGTTTCCCGAGAATGTGGACAGCCTCGGGCGACCACGCCCGCTCGCCTGGTGCGCTCTGGGGGCGGGAGGTGGGCATTGGAAGCGGAGTAGAGACTTCGGTCATCGAGACAGACTAGGGCCTTCTGCCAAGCCGACAGTCGTCGTGGGTGATGCCGGTGCGTTCCGGAGTGAAACACTTTGAGAAGATCTTTGAATCGCGCCTCCGCCCGCTGAGCGCCAAACCTTGCTGCCGGGGCGGGAAATCGAAGATTGACGAGACGGGTCAGATATTGTGATGGGCGTCGATCGCACGGACCGACCGAGAGGGAGATTGCAGTCTTGGTATCAACGCCCGAAACAAGGGAGCCAGCGGCTGCCCCGAAGGGGGTAGCTCGTTTCTTGCCGATCCTCCAATGGGCTCCGCAGTACCGGCGCGAGTGGCTACGCCTCGACCTGGTCGCCGGACTGGCCGTGGCGGCTTTGGTGGTGCCCAAGTCGCTGGGTTATGCGGGCATCGCCGGGGTGCCGATCCAGCATGGCCTCTTTGCAGCTGCTGCCGGGACGATCTTGTATGCCGTGTTCGGCACCGCCAGGCAGATCTCGACTGGTCCGAGTTCTGCGCTCGCCGCGGTAGCCGGCAGCGCTGTCCTCCTGGCGTCGGCTTCCGGCGAGGACGCAGTCGCGTTGGTTGCGGCCATCACCATCCTTACGGGCGTCCTCTTCCTGCTGTTGGCAATCTTTCGGATGGGCTGGATCTCGCAGTTCCTATCGAAGGCTGTCATCACAGGATTCCTCTTCGGTGCTGCCATCGAGGTCGTGGTCGGCGAGTTACCCAAGCTGACCGGGACCTCGATCGAAGGTTCTAACACGTGGAGGAAGCTGTACAGCTGGCTCGGGACACTGCCCGACACCGATGGTGAGACACTGCTACTAGGACTCGTGTCGCTGGCGGTGATCCTCGGGGTCCGCTTCGCCGATACCCCGGTGCCGGGGGCGCTGGTGCTGGTAATTGGTGGTCTGGTGGCTTCGGTTGCGTTGGGTTTCGATGAGCGGGGCATTGCGCTGGTTGGTGACGTTCCGCGGGGGCTCGGCGGTGTCGTGCTACCTGATTTTGGCTTCATCGTGGACAACATCAGTGTGATCGGTCCGGCGGCGCTGGGTTTGTTACTCATCGGGTTCTCGCAGACTGCGGGCGATGCCCGGGAGTTCGCCTCGAAACACCGTTATCGGATCGACATCAACCAGGAGTCCGTGGCGCAGGGTGTGTCCAATCTTGGGTCCGGTTTGTTGCAGGGGATCCCCGTTTCGACCAGCCTGTCGGCCAGTTCGCTCAACGATGAGTCCGGTGCCAGGACACCGGTGGCTTCGCTTACGACGGGTGTGCTCATCGTTTTGACGCTGTTGTTTCTGGCACCGTTGTTTTCGGATCTTCCCAAGGCGGTGCTGGCGGCATTGATC
>JAYEIP010000014.1:0-3765 GCA_034660155.1 Actinomycetota bacterium
ATTACTCGACCGCAATGTCATCGAAATGGCTGCAGTTACGTATCTCCGTGGTCGCTCAATCACCGACGAGTTGGTGATCATCGACGAGGCGCAGAATCTGGAGCTTCCTACCCTCAAGGTGATTCTCACCAGGATCGCCTCCGGCTCCAAGGTTGTCTTCTGCGGCGATCTGAGCCAGGTCGATAATCCATACATCTCGCCTTTCGGAGGCCTGGCCGCCCTAATCGAGAAGCTCAAAGGCCAACCATTGTTCGGCCACATCACCCTCGAGAAGTCCGTCCGCAGCCCCCTAGCCGAGCTGGCCGCGAGGATCCTGTAGGGATCAATCCCCGGCTCATCAGTCCCGCCTGCTCCCGCTAACCTTTGCGGCATGTCTTCTGTATTCACGATGATTATTGATGGTGAGTTGCCGGGGCGGTTTGTTTGGAAGGACGAGCAGTGTGTTGCGTTCTTGTCGATCAACCCGCTGGCACCCGGGCACACGCTGGTTGTGCCGAGGGAGGAAGCGGACCACTGGATTGACCTCGATGGCGAGCTCGCTCAGCATCTGATGGCGGTGTCACAGAAGATTGGCATCGCTCTCCAACATGGCTTCAGGCCGACCAAGGTGGGGATGATGATCGCCGGTCTCGAAGTGCCCCATGTCCACATCCATCTGGTGCCGATCCAGGGTGTTCATGATCTCGACTTCGAGAATGCGAATCTTGCACCGGACCCCGATGACCTAGACGCCTCCGCCGACCGGATTCGGGCGGCGCTCCGGGCACTCGGTCACCTGGAAGCATCCGATTAGCTCTCGCGGTGTCGAGGCAGTTCCAGTGTGAATGTTGAACCCTGATCGGGCCCGGGGGAGTTCGCACGGACATCTCCGCCATGGGCGCGTACCAGCGTGCGGGCAATGTTGAGCCCGATACCGGTCCCCGGCTGCTCGCGATCGAGGCGGGTGAATCGCTCGAAGATCGTTTCTAAGTGAGACTCCGGGATCCCGGAGCCGGTGTCGGTGATCGCCACAGAGCAGATACCATCGATGGCGACGCCCGAGACGCTTACCGAGCCTTCGGGTGGCGTGTGCGCCAGGGCATTGCCCAGCAGGTTGGTGAGGGCTTGGGCAATCCGGTCGGCGTCGACGTTGACCGGGAGCGATTCATCGAGATCGACCTCCAAGAGCACATCGTTCACCTCATACTGGGGTCCGAGGGCATCGATGACTCTAGCGGTGACCTCGGCTAGGTCGGCAGCCTCGACGTTGTACTCGATCGCACCTTCTTGGGCTTTGGACAGAGTCGAGAGGTCCCTGGTCAGTCTCTTGAGTCGATGCGCCTCACTGGCGACGGCCTCGTAGGTTTCGCGTGACTCGGGCAGGACGCCATCGATAAGGCCCTCCATGTATCCCTCGATAGTGGAGAGGGGATTGCGGATCTCGTGCGCCAGATCTGAGACAAGGCGCGCTCGTGTTTGCTCGGTTCGGTTGAGCGAGTCGGCCAGGGTGTTCACCGACTCGGCCAGATCGGCGAGCTCGGCCTCCTTTGGCAGCGGGACCCGGGTGTCGTAGTGACCAGAGGCGAGACGACTTGCCCCGTCCTTGACCTCATTGAGGGTGCCCAGGAGGCGGCGCGTGAACAGGAAACCGAGTGCCAACGCGATGACGAAACCGATGGCGGTGGCTACCACTAATGCTCCGGTCAGGGCCTTGTCGTAGTCCTCTTGGATTTCTGCCGGAACCGGGCTCTGTTCGACGGCCGCGGTTGGTTCAGCCATTGCCACTACTCCCGCAACCAGACCACCGGCCGCTTCCGGGGTAGACGTGGTCGAGCCCTGGCCCCCGCCTCCGGGGTCCGGGTTGCCCCCGGGGGTTCCGCTCCCCTCCCCGCTGTGGTCGCCCTGGCCGTCGTGCTCGCCTCCGGGGCCGAGTGTCGACCCTGTTGGCGTTGATCCGGTAGTGGTCGGTCCGACGGTGGAGGTCGGAGTGATCGTTGTACCGCCACCCGAACCACTCGTTGGGTTAGAAGTCGAATCTGTGGTGTTCCCCTGTCTCTGGCCGGGTGGGTCCGGGTTACCCGGCTGCTCTGTTTGATCCGGCGCGCCCGGGCCTAATCGGGTTTGGACCGCTTGCTCGAAGAACTGGGGAACGAGTATCTGTACCGTCACGAACACCGCAGAAGTGACCACCAGCACTACCGCCAAATATGACACGACAAGGCGGCGGCGCAGCGAGGGTCGGGCGAGCATCAGGTCTCCGGGATGAACTTGTAACCGACACCGCGCACGGTCCCGATGATGCGAGGCTCGCCGGCATCATCGCCGAGCGCCTTGCGGAGCTTGCGAATATGGACATCGACAACTCGCTCATCCCCGAAATAGTCCCAGCCCCAAATCGCTTCGATCAGCTGCCCTCTGGAGAAGACCCGGGCAGGCTGAGAAGCAAGTGCGGCTAGGAGATCGAACTCGAGTGTTGTCAGCTCGGCAACGCTGTCCCCGAGGTTGACTTCGCGGCGGCCGAGATCGATGGTCAGGTCAGAGAACACGAGACGGTCCTCTTCGGCTGTTGGGGTGGGGCCACGTTGCCGGCGCAGCACCGCCTTGATCCGGGCGATGAGCTCTCTGGGGCTGAATGGTTTTGTGAGGTAATCGTCGGCACCAACCGAGAGGCCAATGACCTTGTCCACTTCCTCGGCGCGGGCGGTGAGCATCACAATGTACGTTTCTGAGAACGTGCGGATTTCCCGGAGAGCTTCGATGCCATCCAGTACCGGCATACCTACATCGAGCACGACCAGGTCGGGGCTGTGCTCCCGGACCAGACTCACCGCGGCGGCACCGTTCTCGGCTTCGAGAACGTCGAACTCGTCGGCCTCGAGATACGAGCGGACGAGGTTACGGATGGATGCTTCGTCGTCGACGATCAGGATCTTGTTGGCGGTCATGGTGAGAATGTTAAAGCCATCGCGTTCATTGAAGTCGATTGGGGTGCATTTGAGGGACCCACAAGCGCGGGTCCCTCAAATGGTTGGTTGGTCGTCGGTTGTCTACTTGTTGCCGCCTCCGTTGCCACCGCCGTTGCCGTTCATGTGGCCGGTGCCATCCTCGGGACCCACATTTTCGGCTGGGCCTTCTCCGTCGCAGTCACCGTTAGCAAACCCGGCGCCGTTGCCGTCGCAGTCACCGTCGCACAGCTCAGGATCCTGAACCTGGACCCGTTCGCGGGTCTGGGTCAGATCCCCAGCCTGGGTCGCGGCTCCGGCCTTGTTCTCTGCCCGTACCTCGGCACGCTCTTGCACCATGAGGGGGTCGACGCCCATCATCTCGGGGTCGTGGACCTGGAGCTGTTGGCGGGTCTGAAGCTGTGTCTGCAGGGCATCGTCGCTACCCATTAGCTCGGGATCCTGGATTTGGCTGCGGGTCTGAGTCTGCGTCTGAACCGCAACGGCGGGCGCATCGTCACTGGTATCGACTGCCGTCTGGGCGACTGCAGCGGTGCCACCGACGGCTAATGCAGCGGCAACTGTGCCTGTGATGAGTACTTTCTTCCACATAGTGTCTTCCTTTCGAGCCGTGGTCATAGCTCTATAGGAACATTCCCATGTGAAGGGTCAACGATTCCGAATGTGAAGCTTGTGTGAAGGAGATTGTGTGCTGAGAGACAGGGAGGGCGCCCGGTATACCGAACGCCCTCCTGCTGTTTCAGTCGGGACGGTTACAGGTTCTCCGTAATCCAATCCTTGGCCACTTGCTTGGGATCGTCACCATCGATGCCGATCCGGCGAT
>JAYEIP010000015.1:0-9575 GCA_034660155.1 Actinomycetota bacterium
GGCACTCGCTTCAAGGGGTCGGAGAACCCAGCCAGGGCTTCCGGTACCGATCAGTGTCGAAGCGTCTCCCTATCCGTTGATCTTCCAAGTACGAGAAAACCCCGAGGGAGCTTTGGCCGAAGCCGCCACCCTCTCGGGGTTCCTCAGCTTTCCGGTCGGGCACCTTCCCCGAGGGGTCGGGCCCTTCCAGTCCGCTTTGCGAATGGCCGTGAGGACATTCGCCGACTCGTCCTGCTCGGTTGAGGACCGGAGTCCTCACACGTGCTCGCCGTGCCGTTCCCTTGCGAGTGCCGAAGCTCCCGCTCAGGGCACCTGCATGACCTGCAGCCCCGCTGGCTTACCGCTGAAGTTTTACCTTCGCGGCTCCCTGCTTCAGGCCGAAGCCTGTAGCGAGGGGGAACCCTCGTGACCACCCGACCGTACCGGTGTGGTGATAAGACCGAAGCCTCATCAATCCTTCGTCTGGGACGAATCTCCTCACCTGATTTGGGCCGAAGCCCTTACCCGGTGTGGCGTTCGCCTCACTCGGAGGACGCCGACTGAGCCGAAGCCCGGTCGGTTGCCGCGGCCGAAGCCGTGGCTCCCGTCAGAGCCGAAGCTCTGGCAGGTTGTCATCGGAGTCGAAGCCCCGGTGACGGGTTCCCAACGGAACCGAAGTGCCGCTGAGGCGGAACGTTGCCGCTCCGGGTGGATCGTCGGCGCAAGCGCCGGGATCCCGATCTCGGTGCCGGTAGGGACCGGTTTCCCGGTCCGTCCCTTCCGAAACCTGCTCCTCCATGGTTGGAGCCCTCGAGGACCCACAACGTACGGCCGACCACGATGGGTAGTCAAACCGAAACCGTGGTTCGTTTTCGCGTGCTACCGATTTGTTTCGCGGACGTGCTTTGACCGATCAAAACCTGCGAAGAACTACATCTTTGTGGTTTATGTCGGTGCCGGGGCGTATAGTCGGGCAGACGATGGAAACTACCGAACAAGCCCAACAAGAACCAGCTTCCCCGGCGACCCTTGAGACACTGTCGCCCAGCCGAGCGAGCGATTTCAAGGTCTGCCCGCAACTCTTCAAGTTCAAAGCGATCGACAAGATCGAGGTTCCGCCCACGGTGCACCAGGCGCGCGGCACCACCGCACATTTGGCATTGCAGTGGTTATTCGATCTTGACGCCCCGGAACGATCTCCAGAGATGTTGTATGCGTTGTTCCGCAAGGCCTGGGTGGAATTGCGTGACGATGAGTACCCCGGTCTATTCGACAACGTCGAAGATGAGCGCCAATGGGGTATCGAGAGTCTCAAGGTGCTTGCGAACTACTTCCTGGTGGAAGACCCAAAGACGCTAGAGCCCCTCGATCGTGAACTCGACATGACCGTGGATCTCGGCGAGATGACAATCCGCGGCATCCTCGACCGGATGGAGCAAGAGGATGACGGTGTTGTCATCACCGACTACAAAACCGGCAAGGCTCCCCCGGAACAGTATGCGATCCCGGCATTCTTTGCCCTGAAGATCTACGCCCTGTTGATCAGGAAACGAACAGGACACACCCCGGTCCGTCTCAAACTGATGTATCTCAGCGGTCCGACTGTCTATGAGATCCCGGTTAGCGATGCCCAGTTGGATGCCACCCAACGCAAGCTCGAGGCGCTGTGGACCGCGATCGACAGGGCGATCCTCAGCAACGACTTCCCTCCTCGTCCCGGCAGGCTGTGTGAATGGTGCCAGTTCCAGGACCGCTGCCCGGCGTTTGCAGATGAGCAGCCACTGGGTGAGATCGCCACCGCGTCATGAGCCTGCAAACGCCGGTGTCGCACACGACTGCGGTCGGTCCAGAATCATGGGATTCCGCGATCACGAATGTCGAGGGCTCGCAGTTGGTGGTGGGTGGCCCTGGCACCGGCAAGACAGAATTCCTTGTACGGCGGGCCATCCATCTACTGGCCGAAGGGTCCGTGCGCCCCGAGGCAATCACCATCCTCGGATTCTCTCGTCGAGGGGTAGACGAATTTCGCTCACGTATCAGAACGGGCATGCCCGCCACGATCGGAGCGCTCGATGTCGCAACGTTCCATTCGTACGCAGCACGGCTCGTTGAACTCCACGCCCAGCAGGCGGGATGGGATGAAAACCCTCAGATCCTCACCGGTCCCGAGCAAATAGCGCTGGTCCATAATTTGCTTCTGGCTGAGAATCCGGCGTCGTGGTCACCAGCATTTGCTCAACTCCTCGGAACCCAGACCTTTGCCAAGGAAGTGACCGACTTCATTCTCCGCGCAGCCGAGCAGATGCACACCCCCGAAACTCTCGACAAGCTCGAGAGAGCCGATTGGAAAGGCCTCCCCCAGTTCACCGCTGCCTACAACGACACTCTGCGCTCGTCCGGCCGGATCGACTACGGAACTCTCATCGCCACCGCCGTCAATCTGCTCGAGAGCTCATCGGCTCGCTCCACCGGCCCGGCTTACGTGTTGGTAGACGAGTACCAGGACACCACGGCGGCTCAAGTGCGGCTGCTCCAGGCGCTGCAAAGCCAGGGACGCCACATCCTGGCGGCAGCCGATCCCTATCAATCGATCTACAGCTTTCGAGGCGCCACCGTCGAGAACGTGGCAGCATTCGAGAACGCTTTCGGGTCAACGTCACGTCCCGCCACCAGAGTCCTCCTCACGACATCCTTCCGTACGCCGGCAACGATCCTGGAAGCCGCAGTCGGGGTCACCACCGGCGACCTGCCCGGTGCCACCGGCGCAGTCATCCCCGCGCCGGGACGGGGCGCTGTTGAAGCCTATCTGTTCGACCAGCAGGTCGAGGAAGCCGAGTGGATCGCGGCGGAAGCCCAACGACTTCACCTTGCCGAGGGCGTGCCCTATTCGAAGATCGGTGTTTTTGTCCGCAGCAAACGACGACTTCTGTCGGACTTGTCCCGGGCATTGGAGCGACGACACATCCCCCACGACTTGCCCGGGAGCCGATTGACGGATCAACCGGCCGTGCGATTTCTCCTCGACCTGACGGCAGCAGCAACCCGGTGTGACGGATTACTTGGAGCCAAACAGGCACTACGCCGCGTTCTGCTCGGCTCCAGAGTTGGATTGACCATCGGCGCCTTTCGGGCTTTGGAGCGCCACGTTCGAGAGTCGGGCTCCTGGGCCGATTCCATTCGGAGCAATCTTCCCGACTGGGCCGCATTAGCCGCCCTCCTCGAAGACCCCACATGGGCAAGTGAGTTGCCGGCGGGGCAAGGAATGTGGCACGTCTGGAGCGAACTGCCGGAGATCGATCGGATGGTGATTGATCCGGAGGCGACAGAGGAGCGCGCCGCCTGGCGCTCATTGGCCCAGGTGCTCGCACGCTGGGAGAAACGGAACCCCACCGGCACCCTCCTCGACTACCGCACCCTGGCTCAGAGCGAAGACTTTGAGGCACAACCCCTGCTCAGCTATAGGCGTCCCCACGGTGACCGCCTCACGTTGACAACCCTCCATCAGGCCAAAGGGTTGGAGCTCGACGTGGCCTTCCTTGCCGACGCAGTTGACGGCGTCTTTCCTGACCTGCGCACAAGGGACTCGCTGCTCGGGGTACGCCACCTGCTTCCATACGTGCCCACCGAAACCGCCGAGTACCGAGCATTCCGACTCCAGGAAGAGAGCCGACTGGCATATACCGCCATGACCCGTGCCCGACGCAGGGTCATCTGGACGGCGACGGAACGTGGCCTCGACGGTGGCCCGGGTCGTCCGAGCCGGTTCTTCTCCAAGATGGCCGATCTCCTGAACATAGATCCGGGCCGCCCACCAGGCCGCATCGAAGCATGTGTGGCACCCGGACAAGGCCTACCGGCGGGTGCCCGATTACCGGTTACACCCCGCGAGGCCGAGTCGGCGCTACGACGCTGCCTCACCGAAGTGGGCACGCCTGCACCGACCCGGCTGGCAGCCCTAACGACGCTCGCCGGCGGCGATCAATGGGGCATGCGACCCCCGCACGAGTTCAACGGAGTGGCGCGGCGCGGGCCTGACGATGGCTTGATCGGCCCCAATCCCTTGCTGTCGCCATCCCAAGCACAGAGCTACGAACAGTGCCCCCGTCGTTATGCGCTGGAACGTCGGCTCAAGGTCGGCTCCGACTCGTCGCTGCACGCCACCTTCGGGACCTTGATCCACGATGTGCTGGAAACGGTCGAACAGCGGGCAATCGAAGCCCACGCCGGCCACAGCACGATCGAGGATGCCCTCGAAGAACTCGGACGGCAATTTGACCCGGAAGAGTTTGGTGGCTCGCCCTTCGCTGATTCATGGGCGCTAAGGGCATGGGAGGGACTGACCAAGCTGTACGAGAAGTGGCCGGCACCGGCCCGCCGCGCCGGACTCGTTGAGCACCAACTCGATACCGAAATCGCCGGCGTGCGCTGGACCGGACGTGCCGACCGCATCGACGTTTCGCCGGACGGCGTAACAGTTGTTGACTACAAGACGGGCAGGACCGCCGTTAGCACCAAAGACGCCGCTGAATCTCTACAGCTCGGCTTCTACGCCCTGGCCGCAATGAGCGACGAAGCTGTCACGGAATTGGGCGACGTCGTCGGGGCGGAGCTGTGGTACCCGATGACCAAAGCTAAGAGCGTGACCACCCGGAAAATCAAGATGGAGGGTCTCGGCGAGGTAAGAACTCGCCTCGCAACCATTGCCGCCGGCATCATCAAGGAGGATTGGTCCCCCACTCCCGGTCCGCAATGTGAGCGATGCGGACTTCGCCCGCTGTGCCCGGTCTGGGCCGACGGCGGCCCGGAGTTCCAATGACCTTCATCCCAACCCCCGAACAAAACGCGATCATCGGCTACCCGATGCTTCCGCTGCGTGTCATCGCCGGAGCCGGAACCGGCAAGACAACCACGATTGTTCACCGCCTAGCAGCTCTTGTGAACGCTGGGCTAAGCCCGGAGCGAGCGATAGGCATCACGTTCACGAATAAGGCAGCCGAGGAGCTTGCCGGCCGGCTCCGCGAGACCCTGCCTGAGCTGGCTGAGGAGGGACGCGAGGTCGAGGTGACCACCTATCACGGGTTCGCCTACGGCATCCTCCAGGAGTTCGGAGCGATCGTGGGAGTCGAACGGGACACCGACATCATCGGACCCGGGTATGTGAGACAGCTGATGCAGGACGCCATCGCTGAAGGTTCTTACGAACATCTCGACCTCACCTGGGTACCTTCCCGGGTGGACGAAGCGGTCGATTTGGGGTCACAACTCGCTCGGAACCTCAAGATCGCAGCCGATCTGCTGGCTCTTACTCCTGAAGACGAGGTTGCCAAGGCGCGCTTCGAAGTCGCAACAGTCGTGGAGCGCTACGAGCAGCACAAGCGAAACCTGGACATACTCGATTACGGCGATCTCATATTGCTCACTCATCAACTGCTCACAGAGCACGCAGAGATCGCACGGCGGGTGCGGGATCGTTATTCGGTGGCACTGCTGGATGAATACCAGGACACGGACCCGGCTCAACGAGAACTGCTGCGGGCGGTATTCGGCGATGGCTTCCCCGTAACCGCAGTGGGCGACGCCGACCAAACGATCTACGAGTGGCGCGGGGCATCCACGGAAAACTTCGACAGCTTCCCGGTTCACTTCCCCACCGCAGATGGCACCCCGGCAGTGACGCTGCCCCTCACCGAAAACCGCAGGTCGACATCGGCGATCCTCGACGTTGCCCACTGCGTTCGGCAGGTGTTGTACGGAGACGAGCATTTTGCCCGGCTGCGTCCGACCGCCGATGCGGCAGTCGGCACCGTGACCGCCGACTACTTCCGTACCGCTGTCGACGAGGCCGAGTGGACCGCGGAGGAGGTCGTGCGGCTCAACAACGAGGAGGGTGTGCAGTGGCGGGACATCGCCGTCATCTTCCGCAAGAACAGGGACATGGCACTCATCCGAGACGCCCTCCAAGCCCTCGAAGTACCGGTCGAGGTCGGCTCGCTGGGCGGTCTTCTCGATCTACCAGACGTCGCTGATCTACATGCCTGGCTGCGGACAATCGAGCGACCGGGCGACTCCATCGCTTTGGCGCGTCTCCTCCTCGGCCCCAGTTATCGACTCGGGTTTCGCGACATAGCGGCGCTCAGCGGGTGGATCAGTCCTAATCGCAGCCTCCTCGGTGACGACCCGGACCTCGGCTGGCCGCTGGTGGAGGCCATCGACCAGTTAGAGGAGGTCGAGGGCCTCGACCCCGAAGCTAGGTCCCGACTGCTCATGTTCCGCAAGCTCTACCGGCGCTTTCTCGAGCTGGCTCAGGGCACCTCGCTGGTCGACTTGTGTCGACACATCATCGACGAAACAGGTATGTGGAACGAGGTCGATTCACGGGAGCCCGGACCGGCCCTCACCGCCCGCGTCAACTTGTATCGCTTTCTCGACCTTGCCGAGGAGTGGAGCCCGCTCCGCGGTCGGCCAACGTTGCAAACGTTCCTGGGTTACCTGGATCTCATCGCCAGCGACAAATCTGCCGCCGAGCTCGACACTGCCAATGTCGGGACCGAAGACGCCGTCGTCCTACTAACCGTTCATCGGGCCAAGGGACTCGAGTGGGACACCGTGTTCCTCCCTGCCCTTACGGACGGTGTGTTCCCGGTCAAGGGCGGAGCAATGGACGACCCGGTGCGGCTGGCACGATTTGTCCCATATGAGCTGCGCCTTGAGCCACCGATTCCTGTCGATCTCGAGCAAGACGAACGTACCGCTGCGTTGCGCCACGTACGTGATCGCCAGGAGTGGCGTACGGCCTATGTAGGAATAACCCGGGCCAAGTCGCGCCTCTATCTGACCGGTGCCCATTGGCACGGCGGTGCCACCAACCCCCGACCACCTAGTCCGGTGATGGAAGCTGCCGCTACCGCCGACGGCCTGCACATCAACATGCGCGTGGAGGACCCGGGTGAGCGGCCCGTTTCGCTATCGATCGTATCCAGCCTCGGGGCTCCGGATCCGCTGTTCGATCAAGGCTGGCGAAACGCGTTGCGGTCGACGATGGCGGATCCGCTCTGGCCTGCCAGTCTCGTTTCTAAGGACGACGGGTCGTACGATGCGGCAGTGGATCAAATGAACATGATGCTCAACGACCTTCCGGCGCCACCGGCCCGCAAGAATGATCACGCCACAGTTGACACCTCGGTCACGGGGCTCGTCACGCTGGCAGGCTGCCCGCAACGCTTCTTTTGGTCAGAGATCGATCCCCTGCCACGCCGACAGGCGCCCGCGATGCGACGCGGCATAAAGGTGCACCGAATGATCGAGCTGCACGGTCGCGGAGAGATGGCGCTCGACGATCTGGCGGAAGATCTATACGACGTGACCCCATCAGACGAACCGACGATGGTCGGCCCGGATCCCTATCAGGTCTATCTTGACTCGAGATTTGCCGACCAAAAACCGCGGAACGTCGAGACACCGATCGACATCCGGCTGCCCTCGGGCCGTGTCCGCGGACGGATCGATGCCGTCTACGAGTTCGAGCCCGGGATCTGGGAGATAGTCGACTTCAAGTCCGGCAGAAACCGGAACGATCCGGCAGCCATCGTGCAACTCGAGGCGTACGCAATCGCCGCGTCAGAAGGAGCCCTCTCTGTCGAGATCCCGCAAGAGATCGCCGTGACGTTTGCGTATCTGGGTGGCGGCATGCTCGAAGAAGTCAAGGTGACGGTGGACGATGACTGGTTGATAGCGGCCCGACGGCATCTGGCCGAGCTAACCGAGTCGGCGCTGGGACCGGAGTTCCCGCAGGTGGTATCGGGAGCCTGTAAGCGATGCGATTTTCTACGTTTCTGCGCAGCCGGCAAGACATTTGTAGCCAAAGCTGATCACTGAACGCGTCCGTCGACCACATCCATCACGATGGTTACCGGCCCGGCGTTGAGCAGCTCAACCGCCATCATCGCCCCGAACTCCCCGGTCGCCACCTCGACGCCCTCGGCCCGTATGAGCTCCACAAAGTGGTCCACTAACAAGGTGGCAGCTTCGGGTTGGGCGGCCGCAGTGAACGAGGGGCGCCTCCCCTTGCGGATATCGGCAAGCAACGTGAACTGGCTAACGACCAGAACGCTGCCGCCAACGCCGACCACCGAACGATTCATCCGCTGCTCGTCATCGGGGAAGATGCGTAAACCAAGCAGCTTGTCTACGAGTGCCTGGGCCTCAGCCTCGCCGTCGTCGTGACCGACTCCCAGGAGAACCAACAACCCGGTCCCGATCTCCCCCACCGTCTCGCCATCTACCGTGACGGAGGCCCGCGCAACCCGCTGTACAACTGCTCTCATAGACGAAGAATGTAGCGCTTCGCGACAGTCCCCCCTTCCGGGAGTAAAACACCGCCGGCTCGAAGAACCGGAGAGCGCTTTGCGTCAGTCCCCCCTTTGGGGGGAAAGTACCGCGGCGGCGAAGCCGCTGGGGTAGATCCCTGGGGGGTCTTCGCAGGTGTCCCAACCACGCAAGGGGGGTCTGTGCAGGTGTCTGAAACGCGCTCTCCGCGAGCACCGGTGCCGCAGTTAGCCCAGGGTCACGAAGTCGATCAATTGCTCAACCGAGTTCACCAACGGCGTCTCTACGTCGCGATACGATGACACCTGGCTGAGGACCGTTTGCCAGAACCGCCCGGGCTCATCACTACGACCCAAAGCGGCCACCACGCCATCCTTCCAAGGCTGACCTCGCGGCACGACCGGCCATCCGTCGATGCCCAGCGTGTCGGGCTTGATCGCCTGCCAGATATCGACATACGGATGGCCGCGAACCAACACGCTCGTATCCGTTATCTGAGCGGCGATTCTCGACTCCTTCGAGCCCTTGACCAGATGGTCGAGCAGCACACCAAGCCGGCGGTCCGATCCGGGTCGAAACTCGGCCACGCGCGCGACCAGATCGTCGGCGCCATGCAGAGGCTCGACCACAATCCCTTCTACCCGGAGGTCGTCACCCCAGATCTTCTCTATCAACTCGGCGTCGTGGATGCCCTCCACCCAGATCCTGCTCGCCTTAGCGGTTTGCGCCCGGTCCTCCCCCACATCGACCGAACCGGAGGCCGTGAATCTCGTCGCTTTGGTAGCCGCGGCGGCGGCCGCCCGCAATTCGACAGGTTTGCCGTTGTGCAGGAGAACACCCTTGTGCGGCCTAAATTCGTGAAGCTTGCCGCTCTCGTCGAGCAGCACGATACGCTGGCCCTCCGTGAACGCGGCGACAGACCCCGTAACCCGTGATGGGCGGTGGGTAAGGATCATGTCTGGCGACACTTCGATGATTGGGTAGATCTGCTTCTCGCGGTCATCTCCGATGACATCGCTTGCAGCCCAGCGGTCTTTACTCGGCATGGCCGAAGAGCGTAGCTCCGACCGCGTCGGATGCAGCGTCTTATGGGCAGGATTTAGGCTTCGTCGCCATCGGACTCGTCGGACTCGTCCTTGTCCTTGTCCTTGTCATCCTCGTCTGAATCCTCGGACTGATCGTCATCGTGACCAGGGGCGTTCTCAGAGTTGCCGGGACCATCCTCATCATGACCAGGCGCATCCTCAGAAGCACCGGGACCATCCTCATCA
>JAYEIP010000015.1:9675-17349 GCA_034660155.1 Actinomycetota bacterium
GTCCTTGTCATCCTCGTCTGAATCCTCGGACTGATCGTCATCGTGACCAGGGGCGTTCTCAGAGTTGCCGGGACCATCCTCATCATGACCAGGCGCATCCTCAGAAGCACCGGGACCATCCTCATCATGACCAGGCGCATCCTCAGAAGCACCGGGACCATCCTCATCATGACCAGGCGCATCCTCAGAAGCACCGGGACCATCCTCATCATGACCAGGCGCATCCTCATCCACACCAAGGCCGAAATCGGGCGCATCTGGCTTGTCACCACAGGCCGCAGGTGGGTCGAAGGCGCCACCGAAATGAGCGGACGCGGCTTCCGACACACAATCAGCCCAAACCTGAATCGCGGCTGCATATTGCATTACCGCCTCTACCTGCTGGGCAGCCGTCTCCGAAGCGTCCGACACCGTACCCACCGCTTCGGTTGTCGTGGTGGTGTTTTCGGCGGCGATTGTGGCGGCGGTCACTACCGCATCTGCAGCCACCGTAGCTACCGCCGCCGGAGCCGGAGGCTGATTATCTTGACGCTGATCCTGAAATACCGTCGACGCCGTAACTCCACCCATGGCGGCCACGGCAACGGCGCCCAGCAGCATCTTCAGAAGGAAACCCGAAGAGAAGACACCGAGAAGGGCTGCCCTTCGTGTCCGCCGGTTAACCGTGGCTGCGACCTGTGGCGATACACCGCCGGAGGGGCTATCCGCACACTGTTGGAGACCACAGGACGCGCAAAAACTGGTGCCACTGACTCGTACAGCAGCCCCGGAGCCACAAAGAACGCACTGTTCGCCTGTCATGTCTCTCATCATTCTCCTGTTGCCATTATGCACAAATACACCTCGCGTGCAAATGACTACTTATAGTGGTCGCGTGTTGATTGACTAACTTCGTACAGTGTTGGCCGGTGTTGTGACCTGCTTTGGGTAGGTCAATTCGCCTCTGCTCCTGTGAACGATGTGAACAATCTCGGAACTAGGACGTAAACGTATGCCTTCCGGGTTCCAGCACATATGATTCTCCCAATGAGCAATAGCGCACCCGAACGTATCCTGGTAGTTGATGATGAGCCGATGGTCCGTGAAGTCGTCGTTGCGTACCTGGAGCGAGAAGGTTTCCGCGTCGATGAGGCCAGCGATGGTGCCACTGCTCTCGAACAAATCGACACCTCCCAACCAGATCTTGTTGTGCTTGACGTGATGCTGCCCGAGCTAGACGGCTTCTCAGTTCTCACCGAGCTGCGACGTACCGGCGACATCCCCGTGATTCTGCTGACGGCCCGCACCGATGAGCCCGATCGCGTCTTAGGCCTGGAGCTCGGAGCCGATGACTATGTGGTCAAACCATTCTCTCCCCGCGAATTGGTGGCGAGGGTCCGTTCGGTGCTGCGACGGTCCGCCCCGGCAACTGTTGAACCCGAGGTGCTCGAATTCGACGGACTTGTCATTGACGAGCAGGCGCGTGAAGTAGCTCTCGACGGCATCACTATTGAGATGACCCCGAAGGAATTCGATCTCGTGGCCTTCTTCGCCCACTCACCTCGTCAGGTGTTTTCGCGGGGTCAACTACTCGAACAGGTGTGGGACTCGTCGGCCGACTGGCAGGATCCGTCGACGGTCACAGTGCATGTGAGACGTCTGCGTCGCAAGATCGAAAAGGACCCGGATAATCCCCGCTGGATCACAACCGTATGGGGTGTTGGGTATCGGTTCGAACCGTGAGGCAGACATGAACAACATCCATAACCCCAGACCTCGCTCCGAACTGCCAATCAGGACGTTCCTCTGGCTGCCGGCTGCGGTTGTCGTTGCCTTGGTTCTATTCGAAGTCACCATGCATCCGACCGCAACAGAACGAGCCCGCCTCGGCGTGATCTTTGTTGCGTTAATGGGGGTGGCGGCACTGGCTGTGCTGCTGCTTCCCCGATGGTCGGAACGCGCCGGCTCGATCCGGAGCACCATCGTTGCAGTTGGGATGACCTCCTTTCTGATCGTGGCCGGAACCGCCATTGCCGCTGCCCGGGAGATGTTCTTCTCCACACATGACCTCCAACTACTCCTGGTCGTACTCGGTTTCGGGCTGATTGCCTCCTTCGGTTTCGCCTTCGCCGTATCCCGCCCCATCACCTCGGATCTGCGTCGTATGGCCGATGTCGCGCAGCGGGTCGCCGTGAACGATTTCACCGCTACGACCGACGTTTCTCGCGCAGACGAAGTTGGTTCACTTGCACGGGCATTCGACACCATGGCGCAAGAGTTGCAGATAGCTGATCAGCGTCGGCGCGACAACGACGCGGCACGCCGCGATTTCCTGACTGCCATCGGCCACGATCTACGCAGCCCGCTCGGCTCAATGCAGGCCGCTGTCGAAGCACTCCAGGATGGCGTGGCGCTGGATCCCGCTCGTTATCTCAGCTCGATGGAACGCGACATCGCCGCCCTGCACCATCTGGTTGATGACGTTTTCCTGCTCGCTCGACTCGAAGCCGGTGCAGTGGAGCTACATCTCCAGGCGGTGGATGTAACCGAGATCGCCGATGAAGCGATTGAAGTGCTCCGTCCTACCGCCCACCGACTTGGGGTCGATGTTGAGTTGCAGGCCCCCGGCTCGATAACGGCCTCGACTGCACCCGAGGCACTCGGTCGTGTGATGCGCAACCTGATCGACAATGCCATCCGCCACTCAGAGGGCAACGTCATTGTGTCACTCGACAAGTTGGATAATCTACGGGTGCGGGTGACCGATGATGGAGCCGGATTCCCGCCGGACTTCGTCGAGCGGGCATTCGACAGCTTCACCCGGGCGGATGTGGCCCGCACCCGCGATGGCAGCGGCACCGGGCTCGGGCTCGCCATCGCCCACCGCTTCGTCACCGCGCTCGGCGGTTCAATCCACGCAGAACCCGGACCAGGCGGCGTCGTGGAATTCAACCTGCCGAACTAGCGTCGAGAGGATCGGCGCGCTGGGGGCGCTTAACCTCCGTTTCTGGAGTCGTGCTCCGCCTTCCGTAGGGGACGACGGACGACAGATTTTGCGTCCCAACGTGCCAAGCCACCCAACGAAGGCAACCCACTACGTGTGTCCCCGTGGAACTGCGGCCTCTAGCTCCACCCGGCTGCCACGATGGGCCGCAGTCTTGCCTTCGTCGGTTCGTCGCAGAAAGCGGCTTCGAGCGCACGAAGATTGATCTCTCGGAACTCGTCACTGGTGAAGCCGTGGATTTCGCTCCAGAGATCGTACTCGTGAGCAGTTGTCGTCGTTGTAATAGTCCGATCATCGGGATTAACGGAAACTGCGAACCCCGCGTCGTGATACATCCGCACCGGGTGCTCCGCGACCGGAGTACCCAGACAGCTATTCGAGGTAACACCAACCTCGAGCACGAGGCCAGCGTCGCGGACTTGGCCAGCGATCGCCCCGAGCGACACGACTCGCCCCGCGTCAATCTCGCAGTCATCGGCCAGCGTCAATCCGTGCCCAATCCGGGTGGGTCGAGCGACCTCGATGCTGAGAGCGATGCTCTCCGGCCCTGCCATCTCGCCTGCGTGCACTGTCACCCCCAGCCCACCGCGACGGGCAATATCGAATGCCTCAGCGTGGAGATCGGCACCAAAGTCGTATTCGTTGCCCGCCAGATCGAACCCGACGACTCCCCGGTCTTTCCACGCAACGGCCAGTTCCGCAGCCGCCGCCGATTCAGCGGGCTCGTTCTCCCGAATGCCACATACGATTGTACGAGCAACACATCCTGTCGTGGCCTCGCCTTCGGCGATGCCGGCGGTGACCGCCGCCAACACTTCGTCAGGAGTGAGGCCACCTCGCAGATGGTTGAGAGGAGCAAAACGCAACTCTGCGTAGACAACACCGTCTGCGGCCAGGTCCTCCACTGCCTCGCGGGCAACCCGGTGTAAGGCATCGGCCGTTTGTAGAACGGCTATTGCTACCGAGAATCGGTGCCAAGCATCGGGAAAAGGCATGCCGGGAACAATCGTGAACCAGTCGCGGAGTTCGTCAACATCGGTGGTGGGAAGTTCAACCCCGGCATCCGCTGCCAGATCGATCACGGTCGCGGGCCGAACGCCTCCGTCGAGATGATCGTGCAATACAACCTTTGGTTCACCCGTCACAACACTTCCCCCGTCAAAACAGCAATCACTGATCACAGTTTAGCGATCCGCAATCTGCCTGTAAGGGTTTGGCAATCTATGTATCAGAGGATGGCGTTAGCCAACCCAGGAGAAAGTGTGTTTACAAAGAAACTTGCGATCTTGGTCGCCTTTGCGATGGTCCTTGCTGCGTGCGGCGGATCGGATGATGAAGTCGCCGCAACCGACGCAGCGGGCGCCACAACGCAGGCACCCGACGATATGACCGACGAAGACATGGACGACGACGCTATGGACGACGAAGACATGGATGACGAAGACATGGATGAGGCACATTCGCATACGTTCACGGTGACCATCAGCAATGTATCTGCAGATACCGCGGTGCCCACACCGCTGGCGCCCGGGGCCTTTACCGTGCACACATCTATGGACACGTTGTTTACCGAAGGACAACCTGACCGCGGTGAAGGACTAGAGGCTCTCGCCGAAGACGGCGATCCGAGCAGCCTTGTTACGTCGCTCCAGGCGATAGAGACCGTTGCAACCGCAGGAGCCTTCGCCAATCCCGACGGTGGTAGCGAGGCCGGACCTGCTCTCCCCGGATCAAACTACAGCTTCACCTTTGAGGCCGTTCCCGGTGACTATCTGTCGTTCGCCACGATGTTTGTCCAGTCCAACGACTGGTTCTTCGCCCCCATGTCGAGCGGGATCAGTCTCTTCGACGGAGCCGTCCCACTCGAAGGCGATGTCACAGATCTCGTCGGCCTATGGGATGCCGGAACCGAGGTGGACGAGGAACCGGGCTTGGGCGCCAACCAACCGCCACGCCAGGCCGGACCCAACACCGGCGATGACCAGAACGGCACGATCACAATGGTCGACGGCTCAGGAGTGACGGTGACAGTTACGGTTGACCAGTAGTCCTCATTCGAGGACCCGCAGGGTCACGGGGCAACCCGGGGCCCTGCGCTAGACGGCCCAGCCGTACACCTCAACCAGGAACGTGACGATAAGGCCGGCGATGACAATCCCGGCGAAAATGAGAGGGATGGCGCGGCGTTTGTCCACCTGAAAGACCACTGCAGCGAGAGAGCCACTCCACGCTCCGGTGATCGGCAACGGGATCGCCACAAAAGTGATCAGAGCAAGATCTCGCAACCTTTCGAAGCGACCTGAGTGACGGCGCTCCGTGTAGGAATGCAGTCGATCGAGAATCCGGTGCAACCACTTCCAATGACGCTCAGCCCATTCGGTGAAGGGAGGCAGCAGCCACAAGATGAACGGCACGGGAATCGCATTGCCGATAACGGACCAGAAGAACGCGGCGAGTGGCGACATCCCGAGAATCTCTCGTGCGAACGGAATCGCTCCACGCAACTCAAAGATCGGGACCATTGCCAAAAGCATGACGGCCACCGGCTCGGGCAACGGCAACGCCTGTACCCAGTCTCTGATCGCTTCGCGCATTACTCCGCCATCCTCCAGATTCCCGTCTACCCGTCCTCGAGCGGGTCAGCGACCGGCGGGAAGGGGCGGGCAACCTTACCCCGTCTCCGGGCATGAAGGAGTATTGCGTCGGCTACTTGACTAGCCGGAATCAAGTACTCGCCGGATTGAATCAATGCTTGAAGGTCTTCCAATCGAGCTGCTTTCGTGGCATGCGAACCGGTGTCGCGTTGGATCACAGCCTTCTATCGACATTCCGTCCGACCAAACTTGAATCAATTAGCACTTGTTCAACGCTACTCAGATAGCGGCCGCTGACGATGCACCGGTCAGGTTCCTCGAAAAAGGGTCGCGGCCCTGCGCCAATCCGGTCCGGGTCACATGGCAGAGAACGCAGGCCTCTCCCTAGAAGACCACTCCGGCGGCCCGCAATCCAGCGATACGCTGGCCGGCGAGGCCGAGTTCCTCAAGAAGGGCATCAGTGTCTTGTCCGGGAGATTGAACGGGCTCCGGTGTATTGAGGACCGAACGTGAGAACCTTGGCGCCGGTGCAGGCTGGACGACACCACTGATGTTGGCGAAGGTCCCTCGCTCGATGTTATGGGGATGGTTGGGTGCCTCCACCATGGACAACACCGGGACCACACATGCATCGGTGTCGGCAAACACCTCCGACCATTCGTCACGGCTCCGCAAAGCAAACGCCGCTGCGATTCGACGTCGTAGCTCAGGCCAACTTGCCTTGTCGTACTGAGCAGGGAGGATGCTCTTATCCAACTCGAGCCGCTGCACCAACTCGTCATAGAATTGCGGTTCGAGTGCACCGACGGCGACATATCCGCCATCAGCGGTCTCGTAGGTGTCATAGAAAGGAGCCCCGCCGTCGAGCAAGTTGGTCCCGCGACCGCCATCCCACATGCCCGCCGCTTTCCACTCGTAGAACATCGTCATCAACGACGCAGCACCGTCCACCATTGCAGCGTCAACTACCTGGCCTTCACCCGATCGGCCCCGTTCCACCAGGGCACTGAGGACACCCATCGCCATGTAGAGAGCCCCGCCGCCGAAGTCACCAATCAGGTTCAGCGGCGGAATCGGGGCCCCTCCCGTCGCGCCAACTGCGTCAAGCGCGCCGGTGATCGCTATGTAGTTGATGTCGTGTCCGGCGCGCTCGCTGAGGGGTCCTTCCTGCCCCCAACCGGTCATACGGCCGTACACCAGCCTCGCATTGCGCTCCCGGCAAACGTGTGGCCCAAATCCGAGGCGTTCCGCTACTCCGGGCCGCAAACCTTCAATCAGCACATCGGCAGTATCCACCAGATTGAGCAAGATCTCGACCGCTTCGAGGCGCTTCAGATCAAGACGGATCGAGCGGCGCCCCCGGCAAGTTACTTGATCCAATGACGGCAGGCCACTATCCGATGGCGGGCGATCCACGCGAATCACCTCGGCACCGAGGTCGGCAAGCAACATGGCGCAAAACGGCGCAGGCCCTAGCCCTGCCATCTCCACAACCCGGATGCCGTCCAGCGGTCCCATCAGGGCAACTCAAGGGGGACGGCCAACAAGAGGCTGCTACTTGCCTGCGGTGGCAACGTCGCGCAGCAAGTAATCGATGACGTCTGACGCGGTATACGTCTCCGCACCCGGTTTGAGGAAGCGAGCTATCAGGGCAACATCATCGCCCGACGTTACGAGCGGTAACTCGGGTTCTCCACTCTTTTGAATCTGGCCAAGATCAATGCCGGCGAGCAGAGCGTTGCACACACACTTACGGCCTTCCGTGTCTTCCTCGGTGCCGCCTTTACGCACATAATCCTGGACCGGTTCCGAAGCACACCGCCAACCGACGGTATCGGCATCGATTCGATACGGCGTTCTCAAGTAGCCCAGGTCACAGACTCGTGTCCGCTTCTCGTAGATGGTTTCCTCTGACATAGTGTCTTCGATAGGCACCACCTTGAAGGGGAACCCGGTCGGCGACGCCAGCGCGTCGGTGAACACCTCGACCTCGTTCTTTTTGCTCTTGCCGAGGACCTGAGCCTTGATCTCCGGGGAGAAACCTGATTCTTCGGAGTAGGCGAACGCGGTGCCCACCTGCACTCCGGTGGCGCCGGC
>JAYEIP010000016.1:0-17229 GCA_034660155.1 Actinomycetota bacterium
TGCACTGCTGCAAACCCAGGCTCTAGGTGAGCGACCGCGATCGGGGACATTGCAGTCTCGCCGAGAGTTGTCACCAAGCGCCGTCGTTCGTCCTCGAGATCGGAGATAACCAACACCGGGATATCCGTCTCAGGTTCAGCCGTTTCAGCCTGCGGCTGGGCATCGACCCGTGGTGTCCCGACCTGCAGCGAGACTTCGCAGAGGAAGGTGCTGCCCTCGCCGGACTTGCTCTCGAGCGAGATTCGCCCACCCATGCGATTGGCGATCTTGGCCGCGATGGGAAGGCCCAGGCCGATGCCGCCCGTTTGGCGAGCCGTCGAGGTGTTGCCTTGCGTGAACCACTCGAAGATCCTCTCGCGGGCGTCTTCGGGAATCCCGATTCCGGTGTCCACAACGGCAAGCTGTAACGCCACAAGATCTTCCGAAGATTGCTCGCCGCCCACCGAAACTCGGACCGCACCGACGTTGGTGAACTTGATTGCATTCTCGATGAGATTTGCGATCATCTGCCGCAATCGTCCCGGATCTCCGACAAGGTGGTCGGGGAGATCTGGCTGAACGTGGTACGTGAGGTCGAGACCCTTCTGGGCGGCGGCAGGTACAAGCATCTTGACCAGGTGGTCAATCGTGCGCCTTAGCCTGAAGGGGGTCGACTCCAGATCGAAATCGCCGTCCTCGAGCCGCGACACGTCCATTAGATCGTTGACAAGAGTGAGCAGAGACGCCGCTGAATGTTGAACCGAAGCCAACGCCCCGCGTTGCTCGAGCGTCAAGGCCGAGTCGAGCACCGACGCGGTTCGGGCGACGATGTCGTCCACCTCGCTCCGGATCTCCTGGCTGGTGTTGACGAGGAACTTCGATCGGGCGTCGGCAGCCCGATGTGCCGGTAGGTCGCGAGATGTATCGCGCAAATCTATGGCTTCGTCCATGGCTGCCACCCCCTTCACAATGCTCGGGGCAGATCGGACAGTTCCCAAATCATCGGTTCACAGCTGGGGTGACTTGACCAACACGTTGCCGGTTCGGGTCGCCGGCTAACGGTCAGCAGATCCGGGGCAGTTGCTCCCCAACCTGGGTATCGACGACCCGGGTGGCGCCAATCGCAGTCTTGGCGACAACGACACCTGGGTGGCTCTCCACGACCTCACCGATGACGACAGCCTTTGCCCCCAACTCATTGGCGTGCATGATCTCCAGGGTCAGATCCGCTTGGGCGGCGGGCACGAACACCACCATCTTGCCTTCGTTGGCCACATAGAACGGATCCATGCCGAGCATCTCGCAGGCGGCAGCGACCGCCCGCTCTACGGGAAGGTCCCGCTCGTCGACCACCACCCCAACACCGGCGGCAACAGCAATTTCATTCAACGTTGCCGCCAGGCCACCCCGGGTCGGGTCTCTCATGGCGCGGACGTCGATACCTCCGTCAAGCAACGCGGTAACCAGATGATTGAGCGCCGCGGTGTCGGACTTGATGGCCGACTCGAACTCCAGTCCTTCGCGCACGCTCATGATCGCCATGCCGTGATCGCCGATGGTCCCGTTGACGACGATCGTGTCACCGGGCCGGACGTTACGGGGATGGATGTCGATATCGTCTCGCAAGATGCCGATCCCGGTGGTGTTGATGTACACCCCGTCGCCATGGCCCCGGTCCACCACTTTGGTGTCGCCGGTCACGAGTTGCACTCCCGCCTCCCCTGCGGCCTTTGCCATCGATTGCACGATGGCGGCGAGCTCATCGATCGGCATGCCCTCTTCGAGGATGAAGGCGACGCTGACGTAGAGCGGTGTCGCCCCTGCCATGGCGACGTCGTTGACGGTGCCGTTGACGGCGAGCTCACCGATGTCACCGCCGGGAAAGACCCGGGGACGGACTACGAAGCTGTCGGTTGACATCGAAATGCGCCCCGGCGGTAGTTCGAGGACGGCGGAATCACCGAGCCCGTCGAGGTGCGGGTTATCGAACGCGGGCAGGAACAGGTGCTCAACGAGCTCTGCAGACAGCTTGCCGCCGCCACCGTGACCCATGACGATGTTGGGCTGGTCACGCAGCGGAGCGGGGCAGGCCCAGCCGTCGATGGTGGCGCCGTCGCTCATGGGGAAGCCCCTTCGATCTCGATGAAGCGTCCGTAGGTGTAATACGCGGCGCAGGCACCCTCGCTGGATACCATGGTGGCTCCCAGCGGTTTGCGGGGGGTGCACTCCTTGCCAAAAGCCTCACATTCGTTCGGCTTGATCAAGCCCTGCAACACCTCACCGGAGCGACATATCTCGGGTTCCTGCGTGTCGATGTCGCCGACGTCGAATCGAAGTGCCGCATCAAAATCGGCATAGCGGTCCGACAGTTCCCACCCGCTTCCAGGGATCATGCCGATGCCGCGCCAGTTGCGGTCGGTGGTCTTGAAGACGTCGGCGATGAGGTCCTGGGCGGCCTTGTTGCCCTCAAAGCTCACCGCCCGCGGGTAGGCATTGTCTGCGGAAGCGACGCCCGATTCGAGTTGGGCCACAGTCTTGCGAATGCCTTCGAGCACATCCAGCGGTTCGAACCCGGTGACGACGATCGGCACCCCGTACTCCTCAACAATTGGCACGTACTCCGCGTACCCCATTACCGAACACACATGACCGGCGGCGAGGAAGGCCTGAACCCGGTTGACCGGCGAGTCCAGGATGGCGCGGATCGCCGGCGGTACCAGCACGTGGGAGACCAGCATGGAGAAGTTGGTGAGGCCGTGTTGTTTGGCCTGGTAAACGGCCATGGCGTTGGCCGGAGCGGTTGTTTCAAACCCGATCCCGAAGAACACCACCTGCTTGTCGGGGTTCTCCCTAGCGATCCTGAAGGCATCGAGCGGCGAGTAGACGATGCGGATATCGCCACCACCGCCCTTCACCTGAAAGAGATCTTCATCGCTGCCGGGTACACGGAGCATGTCACCGAAGGAACAGAAGATGACGTCGTCACGGGCCGCTATCGCCAGGGCCTTGTCGATAGTGTCGAGTGGCGTGACACACACCGGGCAGCCGGGACCGTGGACCAGTTCGATGTTCTTGTTGAGCAGCTGGTCGATGCCGTTGCGGATGATCGAGTGGGTCTGACCGCCACAGACTTCCATCAGCACCCAGTGTTGGGTGGTGATCTTGTCGATCTCGTCGAAGAGCTTCCTGGCGAGTTCGGGGTCCCGGTATTCATCGAGGTGCTTCACGGATGGGCCTCACCGGCGGCGATTGCTTCCTCGGTGGCGAGCGCCACGTTGGCGTCGAGCTCGCCGGCGAGCATCCCCATGTCCTTCATCAGCGCCAGCGTCTCGTTGGCGGAAGCCTCATCGACCTTGGTGATGCCAAATCCGACATGGACAATGGTGTAGTCGCCCACCTCAGCGTCCGGCACGAACGACAGGCAGATCTCCTTGACGATGCCGTCAAAGTCGACCTTGCCCATCTGTACACCGTCTTTGTCGTAGGTCTCGACGACCTTGCCGGGAATTCCAAGACACATTGTCGTTATCTCCGTCCTGCCAGGGCAATCTGGCCAAGTGCGAGACCACCGTCGTTAGGTGGCACCAACCGATGGGTCAGTACCTCGAATCCGGTCTCTTCCAAACCCTGTTTTGCCGCTTCGAGCAACGTGACGTTCTGGAACACGCCACCGCTGAGAGCTGCTGTCGCAACATGGTACCGGCGGCGCATCTGCTCGGCGGAGGCGACAACCGCGGCGGCGAGGGCTCGATGGAAGCGAGTGCTGATTGCGGCGGCCGCAGCACCGGCGACTACGTCCCCGGCGATCGCAGCGATAACTCCGCCCGGGTCGAGGACCAACCGATCGCCCGTCTCCACCAAATCAAAGCGATAGCTGCCGGTGATGTCGGGTGTCCTCAATGCCTCCAGCTCAATGGCGGCCTGCCCTTCGTAGCTGATCTCGTGACGCACTCCGGCCAACGACGCGACCGCGTCGAACAAGCGGCCGACGCTGGTGGTTTCGACCGAGTTGAGCCCCGTCTCCAGTTGATGCTCGATGATGCGGCGTTCCTCTGCGGAGGCCCGGCTAACTGACGGAATCCTCGTGTCCCATGAGGCATCGGCAGCCCACAGGTGCGCCAGCGCCATCCGGTACGGTCGCTTGACCGCAGCGTCCCCGCCAACGAGCTGGGCGACTCCGAGGTGGCCAACCCGCTCAAACCCATCGAGATCTCCGAGCAGGATTTCGCCACCCCAGATGGTGCCGTCGGTGCCGTACCCGGTCCCGTCGAAACTGAACCCGATAACCGGTCCCAGATGCCCGTGCTCCGCCATGACCGAGCCGATGTGGGCGTGATGATGTTGAACATGAACGACCTGATCGCCGAAGCGCTCCTCGGCCCAGCGGGTCGACAGGTAGCGCGGATGCAGGTCGGCGACGATGCGCACGGGCTCGATCCGGAACAGGCTGATCATGTGGTCGACGGCGGCTGTGAACGCATCGAGGGTCTCGATGTTCTCCATGTCACCGATGTGCTGGCTCATGAAGGCTTTCTTCCCGTCCGCCAGGCAGAAGGTGGCCTTCAACTCGCCACCGACGGCGAGCATGGGCGGCACCGCAATCGGCAACCGGACCGGGAAGGGGGCATAGCCCCGGCTGCGACGGATGGGCAGCTCTCCCCCGGCGGCGACCCGCACGACGGAGTCGTCACAGTGCACGTGGATCGATCGGTCGTGCAGAAGCATTGTGTCGGCCAGCGACGCCAGTTGCCGGCGAGCCTCGTCATTGCCCTTGACGATGGGCTCGGAGGCGTGGTTGGCGGAGGTCATCACCCAGACATCACCGGGCTCGAGCAACAGATGGTGGAGCGGTGCGTACGGCAGCATGACACCGATGCGGTTGGTGCCGGGTGCCACCGCCGCGACGAGGTCACTCCCATCTGCTTCCTCGGCCAACACAATGGGACGCTGTGACGACTCGAGAAGGATGCGCTCCGCATCGGTGAGGGATGCGATGGTGGTGGCACCGGCCAGGTCGGCTGCCATAACGGCAAAGGGCTTGGCAGTGCGGTGCTTGCGATTGCGTAGTGTCGCGACAGCAGCGGCGTTGCGGGCGTCACAGGCGAGGTGGAAGCCGCCGATTCCCTTGATGGCGATGGTCTCACCGGCGGCGATCCGCCTCCGGGTCTCGGCGATGACATCCTCGGTGGCGACGATGGCGCCATCGTGCTCGAGCCAAATATGAGGACCGCAATCGTGACAGGCGTTGGGTTGGGCGTGAAAGCGTCGACTTGCCGGGTCGTCATACTCGGCCTGACAGGCGGCACACATCACAAAGCGGGCCATCGTGGTCAGCGGCCGGTCGTAGGGGGTCTCCCGGGTGATGGTGAACCGGGGCCCACAGTTGGTGCAGTTAATGAATGGGTAGCGGTAACGGCGGTCGGCAGGGTCATTCAATTCGGCGAGGCAGTCGGCGCATACTTCGAGATCCGGGGAGACCAGGGTCGTGGCATCGTCATGGCGACGGCTTTCGACGATGGCAAACCCGGTATCGCCGACGACGGGGATATCGGATCGTTCGACCCCATCGATATGGGCCAGCGGCGGCGGGTCGGCCTGGAGCCGCAGCACAAAGCTGTCGATCGCCGGCGCTTCGCCTTCGAGTTCGATGAAGACCCCGGCGCTGTCGTTGCCGACGAACCCGACCAGGTCAAGACTGGTGGCAAGCTGGTACACGGTGGGCCGGAAACCCACGCCCTGCACCACCCCGGTTACCCGAAGCTGTTGCCGGATGACGGTTGCTGTGTCGTTGCTCATAAGTCCGGTCAACCGTACCGCTGCGGTCCTCCGCTGGCGAGGGGCAATTGACCCGAGCCGTTGAGACCATTGCCGATCCTTCCGAACGGTCAGCCCGGCGACACGTAATCCTGCCAGGAGTGTTGCGGCTCGTAGCCGAGGAACTGGCGGGCTCTGTCGATCGAGAGCAGTGTGTCTCGACCGGTGACCTGGCCCTGAATAGGCACACCGGGGTACACCTCGGCCATGAGCTCCAGGCTCTCGCGGGTCATGCAATTATCGCCCGCCGCGACCAGAAATGCTTCGGCTCCCGTTATGTCGGCGGTTAGCGACAGGCGGGCAGCCTGAGCTACATCACGGGCATCGACATAACCCCACAGGTTCCAGGCACGGATGGTGGGGTCGTCCCAGAAGCCGGGGAAACGTTCCTCGTACTCCCACTCCTCCATGATGTTGGAGATGCGAAGCGCCACGAACGGGATACCCGACCATCTGTTGAACTGCTCGGCAATGACCTCGCCGGCGAGCTTCGACAGGGCGTAGTGGAATTCCGGCAAGCGGGGATGGTCCTCGTCGATGGGCGCATACCTCGGCTGCTCCCTTTCGAAGGGAGGGCCGATGAGTGTCTCCGACGACGCCCGGACCACCTTCTCCAACCCAAGCTGGACCGCAGCTGAGAACACGTTGTAGGTGGACATCATGTTGATGCGAAAGGTCTCGCCCTCGGGCACGACATTGGGCGCCGGGATGGCGGCGAGATGCACGACGGCGTCCGCCCCACGCATTGACTCGATGACCTGGCCGAGGTCGGTTAGGTAGCTCCGTGAAACCCCCCTGCTCCAGTGTTATTGGGTGACTTGATTCGGGCTGACCACGACACTCGTGATCGCTTCGGAGATCGACGGCACACGGTGCTGGATGACCGTCACCCTCCCGGGTCACCAAACTGCCGGTAGTCGTCGACCCGTTCGGTGGCGGACCGTGACAGACTGATGGTCCCCCCGACAGGCCCGAAACCGGGGAGCACCACGGGCGGCACCTGCAATGTGACGGTGACCGTGACCGCCGCCCCACGCTCCAGGGCGCCGCTGAACGCGACGTCGCTCAACGAACCGACATCGAAGCCGCGGTTGCCCACCACCGACACTGCAACCGCTTCCCCAGCCACAACCCCGTCATCCCATGAATCCGCTAACACCATCTGCCGGGCTGCCTCTTGCGCAGCGAGATCCGCCGTGGACCGTGCCTCCACCCACCTGGGCAACTGGGCAATACCCGCCAACGTCGGCAACAGGATCAACCCGAGGACCAGGACCATCTCCACCGCGGCGTAGGCCGCGCCGGACTGCTCGGTGAAGACCCTGCGGGCAAGGCGACGCACCATCACTCACCGGTTTCCTGGATCGCCCGCGCCTCCATCAGGAACGACCATGAGGGAACCCCCGGAAGTGGACTGTCCAGCGTGACGTCCGCTACCGCAACCAGCTCATTGCCGGCAAGACCACAGGTGATGTGCACCCCGTCACCCAACGGACCGGGCATCAGCCCCTGCAGAGCTTCTTCCGCCCGTTGTTCGCAGGCAACCTCGCCGGCACCCACCCGGGAGCCTGCACGCACGCCCTCGTCGATGGCCGCCCGAGCTGCACCCTGGCCGTACAGGTACAGCAACATGTTCACCATGATGACGGCCACAATCAGAGTGAATGCAACCGCCATGAGAATCCCGACCGACGTCAGACCACGCTCATCGGAGCGCAGCCGGGCGCAGAGTCGAGTCAGAAACCCCGGCATGGACACATCGGCCTAAACACCTATCTGGTCTCGAACCCAGTTGATGACATCGACACCCAACGCCTGCATCAACGCACCCAGCGCCATGATGGCGATCACGGTCACAACGATCCACGCAAAGATCTGCGCGCTCTCAACAGCGCCCTTCTCATCGCGGCGCACTTCATCGAGCGCACCACGCAGCTGTATCCACATCCAGGTCATATGTTCCTCCGTTTTCATGTTCCGCGAAAAATGATCTGAGGGATCGGTCCCCCGATGAACAACAACACAATCGGCGCCAGGATCACGACAATCGGGATCACCATCAGCAGCCGGCGCCGCGACGCCTCCCGTTGCAAATCCTCACGCCGCGCCGACCTGAGGTCCTTGCTGAGGTCTAGCAGAGCCTCGCCGAGGTCCGCTCCCCTATCCTGCGCCGTAGCCAGCACCGCATAGGTCCGAGCCGCTTCAGGCTCCGGAGTAAGGCGGGAAGCACGTTCCAGCGCTGTGCCCAGCGCCACCCCGTTCTCGTGAAGCCGCAAGATCTCGGCCAATTCATCGATGAACGCACCGTGGCCACGGATCACGACATGGCGGATAGCGTCGACCACACCGCCGCCAACCCGGGTGCGCATCGCGATGAGTTGGTTGATTGTGTAGAGCTCGCCTCGCATGCGTTCCCGACGCACCGTGACCGCCTTGTCCACCCGACCACGGGCATTGAGCACCCCGTAGACGAACCCGAGAATGGCGAAAACAACCATGAACAGCGGGCCGCTGATCACCAGACCGAACAACCCGAAACCGATCGACCAGCCGACGGAACGTACAAACGAGCGGACCCGGAACTCCTGGACCCGCTCCATCTCACCAAGATCGGGGTACATGCCTGCCTGCCGAAGCCGTAGCGCCAGCCGTTCGGTATTCGAAGTAGCAATCAACCGACCGAAGCTGGTCAACACCCGGTCAACCATCGGCCCGAAGAGACGCCGGAAAGTGGCATCGCCGAACGTCGGGCCACCCTGAGCAATACCTCTGACATCGGCCGGGCGGGTCAACCGCACCCGCGAGACCGTTGTATAGGGGCGCACCCGCCCCGCCAGGCGTCGATACGGTGGCACCAGCACCCAGGCTACAGAGACCGCAAATCCGATAGTTGAGGCAAGGGCGAGGAACTCCAACATGGAGGGGTTCACAACAAAGTCCCTCTCTGGGAAGTCCCTTTGTAGATGTCGGAGGTGATCGTCGATCCGCCCCCAAACACCCGGATCTCCTGTGGGGGCTTGGCTACAAGCCTCATCATCACCCATCCAAAAGCTGCCCAGATGCCGGCGATGATGACAATGAACCTGCCTTCGCGGCTGCGATAGAACTCTCGATAGGTCTCTGGGACTGTGGCGAGGAAGAGCAGAATGAGCCACGGTGCCAGCCCAACCACAATTCCCTCCAGCCGCTGTTCGAAGCCCGCGGTGCGAATCTGCTCCGCAGTTAGTTGGTCCGCCGACATAGTCTCGATGAGGTCCCGCAGTACCTGCTGCAGGCTGCCTCCGCCGAACTGGTGGGCGAGTATCAAAACCTCGATCACCTTGTCCGATGACGGGTCTCCCAACTCTTCCTTGACGATCTCCAATGCCGGCACGACACCGAACATCCTGGCTTGGGCCGGGAACCGCCCGAACGCATCACGCAATGCTTCCGGTCCCCGCTCCGTCAACGACTCGATGGCTGCCGCCAGCGTCGCCCCCGAGTTCACATGCGCCAGGATCTCCCGAAGCCCGTCCGGCCAGGCCTTCTGGACGCCGGCAAGACGCTGCAACCGCTGCCTGGAGAAGTAGCTGTAGGGCAGGAAGGCCACCGCCAACGACGGAATCAGTGCGACCCACCAGGTTCCGACAATCACACGCAACAGCACAAACCCGAAGACACCGGCGAGAGCCGACCCGGCCCAGAACTGACGTGGTGTGAGGTCGGAGTCGGCTTGGATCAACCACAGTTGCCGTTGCGACACGTGAGGCTTACTTCTCGTTCGTGCTCCAAGATTCGGGCCATTGCCCGTTAGATACCCAACCGCCAGATAGGCAAACACCGCCGTCATCAACGCCGCAAGAACCCTCATAGATCCGGGCTCCAGTCGCCATGGAGGATCCGCTTGACCGACCCACCCGACGGCAACGACCGATCGATGCGATCAACCAGCGCCTCCGGTGGGTAGCTACCCGTCCAACGCATCGGCTCGCCGAGATTCGGCCGCACAAACAGCGGCTCGGTAGTGAAGTCCTCCGAAGCGAGCGATGGCGTGACGGCGAGTATCTCCCTGACCTGCCGCCGCAAACCATGGTCGCCGCCTTCGGGACGGCGCATGTCACGGTCCAGGTGGACCACAAAGTCGATCGACCCGGCGAACACCCGCCGCACGACCGTCTCCGTCACATTCTCCCCCGCCATAATGGCGGCGTTGACCAGGGCAGCCAGGGCGTCACGAGCCGAGTTGGCATGGACCGTGCACGCGAATCCGCAGCCGGCGTTGACCGCCCTCGTTAGCTCGAAGGCCTCCGCGCCCCTCACCTCGCCGACACAGAGAAGATCTACTCGCTGCGCCAGGCTCACTTTGACGAGGTCCCGCAACGTGAATCGGCGATCGCCGCGCAAGGTCACCGGGGATGCCTCGTAGTAACTGGAGTGTGGCGGTAGCGGGATGTGTAACTCCCGTACCTCCTCAACAATCCGGATGCACTGATCATTGGGAACGGCCCGGAGCCAGGCGCTCATGAGGGTGGTCTTGCCTGCCCCCGTCGCACCCGAGAACAGAAGAGACGTGTTGGCCTGTGCGGTCGCCCAAAGGAAGGCTGCCGCGGTGCGGCTCACCGAGCCTAGGTCGACCATTGAGCCAAGGGTCTCCTCGGCAACGGTGTACTTGCGGATTGTCGCCGACAAACGGGCCGATACCGGCGGAACCACTGCCGTCAACCGGGCCGTTCCCCCCAGGACGTGAGCTTGCTCAATCGCATTGGAGCTATCGAGCCGGCGATTGGTCCCGGCAAGCAACCGATCTATGACCTGACGCAGCTCAGTCTCGGTCGTTGAGACAACGTGCGCCTGGAGGCGACCCGAATCATCGATGTAAGAGATACGACGGCCTTCGATGAAGATCTCTTCGATGTGCGGGTGCTCGAACAATTCGGTGAGTGGTCCGAACCCGGCGACAGCTTGCCAGACCCGATGCTCCATATCGACGGGATCTCGCAGCGGCTCGTTGATTCCCTTATGAGCGGTCGCCTGGTACTCCGCCACGACCTCCGAAATGACCTGACGTACAGCATCGGGGTGGGCCTCGACATCAAGTTTCCGATCTTCAATACGCTCGGCCGCCCGGGCCCGCAGGTTCTCGTACGCGCTGGCGCGGGTAGTCATGGCCGACTCCCACCAGAAGTTGCTCGCCCGCTCGGGACCACAGCGACCCTATCGACGATCGAATCGAGCGCCTTGGAAAACCGGCCGGGGGGAACAGCCTCGCCCTGCCAACTCGCCTTGCGGACACGCTGGTCTTCGGGAAGAAACGCCACCGAGGCCGAACGGAACGTTCGTCCTATTTCCTCAGTGATCTCGCCACGTTGATAGAGGCTCCGTCCGCAGTGATTCATCACAACATGAACCGGCGCACCGCTCAGCCCACGTGCCTCCCCGATCCACGAGAGCACCGACGTCACACCTGTCGGTGACGGATCGCCGACGACGACGAGATGGTCGGCATCGGCGACGAGTCGCCTGGCAACACCAAACCGCCCCGCGGCAACGCCGAATGGTGCGAGGTCCTCAAGGTGCCGGTTCACGCGGACGATCACGTTCGTGTGCACCTCCGCAAGCTGACTGACCAGGTCGGCTGTGTCCTCAACACCGCACGCCTCCCACTCTCGCGGGCTCGGTAACCCGGCCAGGATCTCGAACCCAACGGCATGCGTCGTGAGCGCATCGCCAACTTCACCGGCAAAGCGAAGCGACTCGACGGCCGACAGCACATTTGGCGACAACGGCGCATCGAGACGCTGCGCCAGACCAGGCTCCAACGTGTCGAGGTCCACAACCACCACAGGGATACCACGGCGCGCCATTTGGGTGGCCAATCCGACCGCAACCTCAGTCACTCCGCTGGAGCCGCCCACGACGGTGACCGCGTGCCCGGGGAGGTCCGGGGGTTCGACCCCATCCGGGTCGAGACCGTATTCGCCGGTTTCCGCAACATCGAGGCCACTCTCGTCGGCAACGATGTCGGCGAAGTCCCTATCAATCAACTGCTGATCGGTTATCGAGCGGATCTTCGCCAGAAACTCCTTCGGTGCAGCCTCGGCATCGATGACCGCGTCTGCACCGAGGTCGAGAAGCTTGCTGCGCCCAAAGTCGCCACGGGTACTCTCGTAGACACCGATGACGATCCGTCGCATCAGTTGCACCCGATCGATGAGGCGCTTGGTGAGGTAACTGGTTGTGTCGTCGATGAGCAGAACGTCGTAGCTCTGCTCGATAGCTTCGCGTCCCGAGAGCACGGTACCCACCACGCGCACTCCGGCGTGGTCCTGGGCATAACTCATCAACTCGGCAACCCAGGGACGTTGCGAAGACCCGAGCGCAACCGCCGGCTCGCGCTGCTTCGCGGGCCGTGTCGTCATCCGGCGCTTCCTTCTGCCGCCTCGTCGGCGATTGCCCGTGCTTGCTCGAGATCCGGAACCGATGACCCGGTTGATCTGATGATGTGAACGTCACCGGTGTCGAGGGCAGCAACGATTCGGAGTGCCTGCGTAGCATCGACCGCAACCGTTGGGGCATACCCGGTGCGCGCCCCGAGCGCATTGGTACCGTCGTGGGGGATATCGATCACCTCGATGCCGGTAGCGATGTAGGTGGCGATCCCATCGACGACCAGCACGATGTCGACCGAGTCACCCATCGCAAGATTCCCAGACACTGCTCTTGTCTGATCGATCGGGATACTCATGGCCCGCAACCCGCCACGGTTCTCCACCGATCTCAGATCGGACTCGAGTATCGGATCGCCGGCCGCTATCGATCGCGTCGCCAGTTTGCCGACGGTTTGCTCCATCGCCGTCGCTGGAACGAAACGACCGGACAACAGATCGTCCGCGGGAACCTCGGCAACGTCGAAGTGGGACATAGTGAGAGCGGTCCCGGCCCTGATGTCCCCCGTCGCAACTACAACCTCCGAGGTTGCCTGATTGCCGCGCAGGACCGCAAGATTGAAGAGGAGCGCTAGCAATGCGGCCAAGGCCATCACGATATGCCCGAGCCGGACGCGGCTCAAGAGATTGCGCCGGATCGACGGTGTGGTCGAATCATTCGACGCGGCTCTATCCGACCCTATCAAGTGGTCAGTCACCATTCCTCCATACATCCCCAATGTACGCCGCGAGGTTACCAACGACTGGGAGATCCCGCCACATGATGTGCCTGAACTTCGTTACCCTCATAGTTCTTTCAACGGTTCTACCTACTGTTATACAACGTTAATAGATGACGACAGTCAGAGCAACCGTGACCCACAATCGGGCAGGATCGGTACTGATGAAGCACATGCTGTCGACCCCTACGAACCTGTCGGATAGGCAAGCCGCCTAACGGCGCCCTGTGATGTCGAGAAGCCGGGCTTGCAGCGGAGCGTCATCGGGAAGGTCTCCCCTGGAACCTGACCCAAAGCGGTCGCCGGCGGCTAGCTCATCAACATTCGGGGACATCTTGTCCCACACGTGTCGGACGAGACCGGGATCGAGCTGCTCGTCAAATCCCCCACTGCGGGCGAGGTCCCAGGCGTGGAGCGTGATGTCGTTCGTCCGCAACGCAACAACCACCGTGCCGGGGACATCCCCGACCACGTGGTGATAGACGCCACCAAGGGCACCCGGTGAGCCGAAGAGAGCAAGCATCTCCGCGGCCGACGACTCGTAAGCGTCGACCCGGTCATCGACACCAGACTCAGCACCTTTGATAGCCGAGGCCATCGCTTCCTCCGCGCCGGCGCCACGTATCACCGCCACCGTGAACACATTGCCGCCGATCACATGATCGACCAGGTCTCCAACCGACCAGTCCTCGCAGGCGCTTTGACGCACCCACAAGTCGTCGCGGACCTCACCCAGCCGCGTCGAGAATTCGTGATGGGCACGCCGTAACGCGGCCACCGGTTCAAGCGCCATTACGGCCGAACGGAAGCGAGGAAGATTCCGATTGCGTCCATCGCCTCATCTAGGGCGGAGTATTCGGTCACCTGGAGTTCGGGGTTCCCGGACAGAATCGCCGACAAGCGCCGGCTGGACCCATGTCGGAACAGACACAACGTGGGGATGCCCCATGCCTGCGCCGTCCCGATTTCGTAGCCAACACCGAGGCTCGGCGTCGTGACCTCGGCAACGACCGCGTCGGCGGTTCGCAACCACTCGAGGTCACGAGCGAAGATGTCGGCATCGGCCAGATCCTCTTCGCCGACTGATCCAACATGCTCGGTGAGCACCTCGCCATACCTGCTGGCCTTCTCGATGAGCTTCATATATATCGCAGAGTCGTCGCGGCCGCCACGAATGGAGCCTGCAAAGTAGACACGCATCTCAGTACCTTTCCCAGTGGACGAGCTCATCGAGTGCCTTCCGACCGCCGAAGTTCCTGGCACCGGCCGCCGGAGTGGGGTAACCAAGGGCGATCGCATAACGACCCGTTTGCGCTTCCCCCAATCCGAGGACCGACGCGGCGTCCCGTTCTCTATGGAGCGTGATCGGGCACGAGGCGACACCAATCGCATCGGCGGCGAGCATGATGTTCTGCGCCACCCGGCCGCTGTCGAACTCGTAGCCATCTGGCTCGTTGACGATGACGATGACCGCCGGGGCGCTACGCACCGGAGCCGTGAAGTCACCGCATTCCGCCAACCGGTCCCTCTGCTCGTCATCCTGGACCACGATGAAGGACCAGTTCTGCAGATTCTTCGAGGACCCCGTCCAGCGAGCCACCTCGAGGATCGCCGTCATGTCCTCCTCCGAGATCGGTGTCGGTTCGTAATCGCGGATGGCGCGCAGGCCCCGGATGCTCTCGTAATAGTCGTTCATGATCTTCCAGGGTACCGGATGCTTTCCATGGCGAAGTTGCGCAACGGTGGTAGCGTCTTACGCGAATCCGACTAGCCGGGGATGACTAGTGACCGCTTTCTAGGCAAGAACCGGGCACCGGATTTCGATCTTCCCGATAGTGGTGCTTTCTTGGAAGGACATATCCGAGAAATCGGGTGCATATCCACGGACGGACTATCAGATGCGTGTGCTGATAATCGAAGATGCCCTGGTCTTGAGAAGACTCGTCGAAACTTGCTTCCGCGATTTCGATTTTGAGTTCGAGGCACAACGGATCCCCCACAGCTCACAACGCATCGGTGGGTTCCCCGAGACCGAACTCGTGATCATCGGGGTATACCAACCATTGACGGCCGGGCTCGCTGTCATCCAACGGCTGAAGCAGCGCTCCAACCCGCCGGCAATCGTCGCCCTCACTACCGACACCAGAGAGGACTCGATGGCTCTGATCACCGAAGCTGGTGCTGATGTTGTCGTCAAGATGCCGTTCCGTCCCGACGATCTGCGAAACGCGGCCACCCGGGCACTCGAGGACCAAACCGACGGCCAGGACTGACGCGCCGAGCGGGGTTCGGACGCCTGCAGCCCCCACTGACTAGGGAGGATCGCATATGCCGGTGGCGGCGTCGAGGTTGAGGGCGTCGATTCGTTTGGCGAGGAGTGGGGTCACGGTGTCCACTCCGGTGCGGTTCATGTGGTATTCGTCCGCAAACAACTCAGGGCGATTGTCGAGTTCCGGGAGACGAATCAACGGGATACCAAACTCGGCAGCGACACCCTCCAGGATCGCTGAGAAGGTCTCAATGTCGGCATTGCCGTTAGGCAGCGCCTTCGCAAGTTGGTCGTACATTGTTGGCATCTCGACGAGGACCGGTAAGGCGCCATGATCGAAGGCATCAACAATCATCATCCGCAACGCATCGGTTTCGGCTCCCCCCAGCGAGAGATCGAGGAACGCCCCGTTGCTGAGAATCTCAATGCGCTCTGGTGATCGCTCATAGACGACATTGTCAAACGAGCCGTAGCGGCCAAGAGGAGTGAGATTGGTGTAGCGCCAGTCACCGAGGTCTCCGATTTCCCAGACCCAGGCAACCACCTTGTCTGGCTCCCGGATCCGGGACCTGAGCCGGAATAGCGCCGACTGGTCCTCCAGCCAGTCCTCGGCCTGCTCCCACCCATCGGCGTTGCCTATGGCGTTATCACGCCCGCGCGACGTTAGATACCGATGAAGTTGCCCGTTGGTACCGGGTTTGTTGTCGCTGAACTGACGAAGGTCGACACCGATGACGATGACGGCGGGACAGGTTTCCAGGTAGATCGTGTCACGAATCCACTCCCGCCAGATACGCGGTGTCGCCGAAGGAATAGCTGCGTTGTACGCCGTGTCGTACTGCGCCGACGTCTCGACGAACAATACCGGGTCGACGTTGGCCTGGACGACCGACGATCCGGCGAACACCACCTCGAGCTGATCACCGAGACCGGCGATCTGGTCCGCCTTGTCCTGCGTGAACTGGGTATCCCAGAGCAACGGCGTGGGCATCCGGCTCTCGATACGGCGCGCCACTCCCTCCACTCCGAAGAGAATGGTGAGAATGATGATGGGGGCAACTAGTCGGCGCATCAGAACTGGAAGTAGATGAATGGGACCGGGGCATCACCGGAGAACACTACGAATGCCATCAGCGCCGCGGCGTACGCCAACCCGCGGACGGCAGCGGGCCACTGGATAATCGCCTCGTGGACTCCCGCCCTCCGTTGCGCGATGTCGATGATGACGGTGACCAGGAGTGCGGGGACGACAATCCAGACGGCCGTGCGGGACACCTCGCCCGGACGCAAGGTGAGTAGACCACCGAGATAGTCCCACGCCTCCGTGAAGGTGGCGGCCCGAAAGAAGATCCAGGTGAGCGACACCCCGGCGAATGTGACGAATACCGCGGGGAGTGAGCGCAGCGACGGCATGTCGGTCTCGCTGCCGCTGGTTCGGCTCCGGAACCGGCGATGCACCGCAAGGTATCCACCGTGGAGGGCACCCCAGGTGACAAAAGTCCAGGCCGCTCCGTGCCACAGCCCACCGAGAAGCATTGTGATCATGAGATTGCGGTAGATGGCAGCCTCGGTACCCCGGTTCCCTCCAAGCGGGATGTAAAGGTAGTCACGCAGCCACGTAGAGAGCGATATGTGCCACGTTCGCCAGAAGTGGCTGATGTTGCGTGACAGGTACGGCTGATTGAAGTTCACCATCAGTTCGATACCGAGAAGCCGAGCCGAGCCGCGGGCAATGTGCGAGTACCCGGAGAAATCTCCATAGATCTGGAGGGAGAAGCCAACAATCCCCACGAGCAGCGTGATCCAGCCTGCGGTTCCGGCTGCATCAAAAGCTTCATTGACATAGGGGGCGACCGCATCGGCGATCACCACTTTCTTGAAAAGACCGAGTCCGATGAGGTGCAGAGCCGTCCACAGATCATCGCCGCGGGCCACCTTGCGTCGAACGGTGAACTGCGGCTGCAGCCGACGGGCACGTTCGATCGGTCCGGCGACAAGCTGCGGGAAGAAAGCTACGAAGACG
>JAYEIP010000017.1:0-17207 GCA_034660155.1 Actinomycetota bacterium
CACGGAGACGACTTTCGTTGATGTCCAGGAGTACGACGACGACGGCGACGCGACCGTTCGTAACTTCGGTCCGCCGGTGCAGGCGAACCGCGGTGTGGCAGTCACACCGATCGATAACAATGTGTGGGTTGCCGCTAGCGGTATCGGGTCGGTCATTCGTCTCGACAACGACGGCAACGTACTCGAGATCATCCCAACCGGAGACCACCCCACCGGAGTGGCGGTCGACGCCGCCGGCAAGGTGTGGGTCACCAACATCGGTTCGGACAACACGGTCCGGGTCGATCCCAGTGCGGGTACCGACGGTCTCGGAGAGGTCGACCTCACAGTCGATCTCGGAGCCGGGGCCGGCCCGTACAACTACAGCGACATGACAGGTGCCGTAGTGGTCGGATCGACCTCCCCGCAGGGATTCTGGGTGGTAATCCAGGACTCCGGCGAGGAAGGCTTCGAGTGGGGTCGTCTCACCTGGAACACCGAACCTGAGGCAGAGGAGCCTGCGGGTACCGAGATCGTCGTCGAGATCCGCACCGCAGACAGCGAAGCCGGTCTTGGCGGTGAGGCGTTCCTCCCGGTGACGAATGCCGAACTGTTCTCGTCCTTGGGGCGTTTCATTGAAGTCCGGGTGACGCTCAAGGCGAGTCCCGGTGGGTCTAGTCCCGTCCTCTCCGACATACGGGTGCAGCCGGCGACCATCGAGCTGCCCGTCGACATCAAGCCGACTTCGTGTCCCAATCCCTTCAACGTGGGCAAAGCGGGAGTGATGCCGATAGCGATTCTGGGTACCGGTGACTTCGACGTCACCCAGATCGACCCGGCCAGCGTGATGCTGGAAGGTGTCGCACCGCTCCGTTGGGCATATGAGGACGTAGCGACTCCCTTCGAGCCGTATCTCGGCAAGACGTACGCTGACGACTGCCACGAATACGGTCCCGATGGGTACATGGACCTGACGCTCAAGTTTGATGCGTTGGAGCTCACGGCTGCGCTCGGCGAGGTCGCCGATGGCGAGGTGCTGGTTCTCACTGTGAGTGGCTTCCTGATGGACGGCATCCCGATCGTCGGTGAAGACGTGATCGTCATCTTGAAGAAGGAGAAGAAGTAAACACACAGCTTCGGGTAACGGCACCCAAGAGATGCCCGGCCGTATGGCCGGGCATCTCGATGAGTCGGTTCTGTTCCTCCCTACGGGATCGTGGAGTCGTACAAAGCTCCGTCGTCGATAGGTGTGTCCATCTTGTCGTGCGGGACACCGACAAGCACCGTATCGGAGCAGGAACCGCCGACGCCGTCACTGGCTGTGAAGGCGACGTGGTAAACACGTCCGTTGCCGGGCACTTCCGGCGTGCCCGAGCGCTCGGCGCGCACCGAAGCGGTGTCGGTACCTACCCCCGAGCCGTCAGGGGTGAAGGAGCCGTCACCGAAGGTATCCGTCGGCTCGTCTTGGAAGATCGAGTCGATGCTGATGGTGATCGGGTCCCCGTCGGGGTCGGTGATCCCGAGCACGTTGACGTCGACAAACTTGTGGTTCGGCGGCCACAAGCTGTCGAGGCTCGGTGCTGCTTCCGCGCAGTCCGGCGGCCGATTGTGCAACAGCGTGAGGTCGAACAGCACCGGTGACGGATCGAACCCATCGGCTCGATCGAACGTCACCGTCACCTTGAGGAACTGGCCGGCCGGCGTCGACGACAGGTCGACCCCGCTGGTCACCGTCTCTGGTCCGCTGAACGGCCCGCCGGCATTGTTGCTCGATGCCACCGTGACGGTGATCGAGCTACCTGCCGGCTCGCTGGACGTCCAGCTCACATTGCTCCACGGTGCGTCGAACAGCCCGCTGTCGTGCGTAACCGTCCACGTGCCCGTGGTCGGAGGAGCGATCAGCGTGCTGCCGGTCATGTCGCTGTAGTTGTACAGCAACCCGCCGAGGTTGAGCGTGGTGAAATCCACAGCCCCGATCGGCGTCACGGCGTCCGCACCGATCGGTCCTGCTGTCGGGTCGATACGAGACACAGTCCCGCTGTTGTAGTTGGTCGCCCAGATCTTGCCCGCGGCATCCACTGCGACTCCGGTAGGACCAGAACCGACGGTGACATTGCCGATGAATGTTCCGTCGTTGAGGATATGGCCGACTGTGGTGCTGGGTCCGAGTAGTGAATGTGCCACCCACACGTGGTCATTGCCGTCAACCACGCAACCTTGCGCATATGGGTGTCCGTGCCCAAAGGTGCCCAACAACGTCCCATCTGGCGCAAACTTGCGGATGGTATTGCCGGACAACGCAGTGTTCCAGACGTTGCCGAAGCTGTCGATGCACAGCCCATAGCTGTCGTGGAAGTAGCCGTCCCAGTTCCCGCCGTTGGGCCCGGTCAGCGGGTTGCCGACATCCCATCTCAGCAGGGAGCGAGCCGACCAAATAACACCATTGCCGTCGATGAGCCCGCCATAACCGCCAAAGCCGACGGAGGTTTCCGATTGAATAATGGTGCCGGACGTCGGCGTGTCATACCGGCCGCCCTTCACCAGGTCGAAGTTCGGCAGTGAGACGCCGCTGACCCAGACGTCATTGTTGGCGTCAACCGATACGTGACGCGTCCCCTGCGAGTTCACTTGCGTGTAGTGGACGATGCACTCGTCTGCTGCCGTCGCCACACTACGGGCACCCGACGTGTCGGTCCAGGCCAGGACGTTGCCCAGACCCGTTGACGTGTCGATGGTCCCGCTGTTGTCGCGGTCCTCGCATTGCCCGTTTTCCTCCAGGCCGATGTGCACGACCGTCCCGAGGCCGCCGGAGACATTGTTGCGGTTGGCGACCCACACGCTGCCGTCGTTGTCGACCGTCGTGCGAGACGGGTTGCCCCAACCATGGCTCGACGGGGTCGTCCGATACTCACCGAGTACCGCCCCGGTCACGGTGTCGATCTTGACCACCGATCCCGGAGAGGACGACACCGCAACCCAGATGAAGTTGAAGGGCGTCGCCACGGAGTCGAGTTGAAGCTGGTCGTTGTTGGGGGAGTCGTGGTTGACGTTAACCAACGTCCCCTCATCGAAGTGTGTATCGAGTGTGTATGTTGCTGGATTTCCGGCGGGTGGTGTAGCGGCCGCGGGAAGTATCCCGGGCAGCATCGCTACCGCCAACAGCACCGCAAACGCCAGGGGAGTGAGGCGCTTACCGGATGATTTGGCTAGTCGTGTAGCCATGTCGAATCCTTTCATTGCGCGTCAAAAATGCCCAAACAGATTGGAATTCGCCCTCCTTTCTGGCCGACGGGGCGGCTTTCGGGCAAGACATGCCGGGCCGCCCCGGCTGGCCTTATCGCCTTTCGATTGAGTGTGCCCTCAGGGCATCGTCGGGATGGTCCCGTCGATGATGCCGGCGCGTAGTCCTTTCAAGTCGTTCTTCAGGAATCCGGGGACCGCACTGTTTAGCTTGTGGAATGGCGCAATCTCGACGGATCCGTCGGACAAGCCTTCGAACACCTCGCCGTCGGACCACGTGCCGTCGACGAGAGCGGCGATTTGGTTGAACACGGCAGGGCCATAGTCCTTCACGACGCTGGTGAGGATGACCCGATCGGCATCGCCAAAGGTCCCGGCCCAGTCGAAGTCAACGCCGATCACCCGAACATCGTCGCCGGCGGCTTTGCGCTCGGCGGCCTCGAACAAGGCACCGAAGCTCGTGAAGCCGGCCACCGGGAACACCGTGTCCGCCCCCAGGTCATACAGGTCGCTGGCTAGTGCCTGCCCGTCAGCCGGGTTCTCGAAGTTGAATGTGAAGAGACCGGTTTGGAGATCAGGGTCCCACCCCAGTACCTCGACGCTTCCCCCATACTCCGCGTTGAACCAATCGACCCCCAATGCATAGCCGTCCATGAAGGCCGTCACCGGCGGGATTGGCAGACCGCCGAAGACTCCTACCTTGCCCGTTTCGCTCACCCCGGCGGCGACGTATCCGGCAAGAAAACCGGCTTGGTCGACCATGAATATCACTTCGGCAACGTTGGGGTAGATACCCCCAAACGAGAAGTCGATGACTGCGAATTGCTGGCCGGGGTTAGCCGCGATGAACGGCTCGAGTAGGAACGAGATGACGAAGCCGAGGCCGATGATCAGGTCGCAGTCACCGGCTGTAACGAACGCGTCGATGTTGGCGATCACTTCGGCGTCGGTATCGGCGTCCGCGGTTACCACTTCTACATGGAGTTTGGCCTCGGCTTCCTTCGCCCCTGCGGCGGCTGCCGCGTTTAACGGATCATCCAGGCCACCGGGCGAGTTGACGATGCATACCTTGCCGTTGACGCCATGCCCGGCTCCGGCAGGCACAACGCCGACGAGGGCGACCAGGGTTGCAGTTGCTACGAGAACAATGAGAGTCTTCCAGGGGCGCATAATGGCCCCCCCTTCCCCCCCCCTGTTATGGAATATTTCAAGCCTACTCCTCGATCAGATCGATTTGCCTTGGAATCGAGAAGGACAGAGTGCTGTTGGGCTGTCGTATGGGAATTCCTTCGTGAAGGGGTGAACCCGGCATCGACGCACTAACTCGGCCGGGAGGCATCGATGTCGGACAGAACGTGGGGGATCGTCTTTGCGCCGGCCACCAGATCGGCGATACCCGTTCAAAAGGTGCCGATCGTCGACGAAGACGTGATCGTCATATTGAAGAAGCACAAGAAGTGACTCGAAATTCGCGGCGATACCGGGTTCAACTAGCGACGAGACCGGCGACCCGGTCGATAACAGACTCGGTCTCGTAATACACGGTATGGCGAAGCTGCATCTGGCGGCCGATGTCGGTGGCAACGCCCAGGATCGTCGATCGTAGGGCCTGGACGTGCCGATCCGCTTCGGATTGGCCCTCGACCTGCTCGGCGACCATCGCCGCGGTGGGTCGCCATTCAGACAGTTTTTCGATCAGCGCGGGCACCAGGTCTTCGGAAACGTCGAGGCGGTGAATCGCAGTGCCTCCATATGAGCCGTCATCCGGTTCGAAATCCACCATTTCGTAGTTGTTGAACATGACCTTGATCCAACCGAAACCGAGCACGAAGTGCTCCGTGGCAGCCTCGGCGATGGGAGCCACCAGCACCGAGAGCACCCCCCGGATGTACAGAGGCTCCACGAAACGCATCACTCCGCTGAGTTGGCCCCTCACGAGCGCCCCGTACACTTCACGCGGGGAGGCGCCGATGTGCAGAGCTAGGTCGGCCTCGTCCTCCCGGCTCGTTATCACCGTCGGCGGTTCATCGACGAGTTCCAGGAGTTGTGCGGCTCGCGGGCCGTATACGGGTAGGCCAGATGGCCCGCCGCGCCGGACAAGTGACACGAGCCAGGACAGGGCCCGTTCGGCCCAGACGAAGGGACGTTCGATCAACAGTAGGTAAGGGCCGAGCAGCAATAGCAGAAACAGGATGGCAAGGATCGTTACGAACCACAGCTCGACTCCCGTCACCGGATCGGCTGCTTGCTCCTCGCGCGCGCCGGCAAAAAAGGCACCGATGGTGACCGCGAAGAAGAAAATCGCCCCGGCAATCGCATACAGCCGTCCCGATGCGTAGCGCCACACGAGGGGTGTCCCCAACATGGTCATCCGCCGTGCCCGCACAGTGTCCGGCAGCCACTTCAGTATCTCGAGCGCAACGTTGCCACCGTGCGAGTGTGCAACAAGATTCACCTCGAGCGGCTCGTCCTTTGAAGCGTCGAGCCGCTTCGCTAGTTCTCCGAGCGACCCGGCGATCTTGCGAGCACCCGCGACCCGATCCTTGTGACGATTCTCTCCCGACCACGCAAAGTCGTCGTAGGTCATCCCGGCGTCCAGCGCGGGACGCCATACCGTGTGCCTGATGCCTTTCGCCGCGAGGCGTTCCTCCAGTTGGTCGGCGAAAGTCGATTCGCCGTTGTTGCCCAGTTGCCACCATGAGGCGGCGTTGGCGAACGTGCCGTGGATTACGAGTGTGATCATCGAGGAAGCCATAAAGCGAAGCTACACGTCGTTCACCCTGACTGTGTGTCCTATCTATCTCCACTCATCAGCGCCCATCTATAGGCTGATAGCCGGCGCAGAGAGAGCTGGAGCAGCGATGGCCCAATACCTGGTGAAGGACCGCGTGAGTGGGACAGAAACCGAAATCTTCTTCGAGACGGGTACGACCGTGGCCGAGGCCATCGACGCGATCCTGTCGACTCTTGGCCTACCGAGACGGACTCCGGATGGAGCCACCCTCGAATACTCGCTTGGTCGTGAAGGGTCCGGGGAGCCGCTTCCAGCAGGTGACGTAGTCGAAGGCCGGGTCACAGCCGGGAGCGACGCGCTCGAGATCACCAGCCCATCAGCAAGCGTCGTGTGGGAGCGGGTACAAGATCTGGTAGCGGGCATCAACTCTGAGTTCGAAGGTGGCGCCAGAGACCTCGCAGCAGCAGCACGTGATGAAGTTCGGACGAGCATCGACGAACTGAAGTCGCTACCCGGCCAACAGATTAGGAGCCTCATCATGGAGGCAACAGAACGGCTGAACGTCGAGGTGGACCGCCGTGTTCGTGGTATCGGCCGCGACCTTTCATTCCGTGCTCAGCGAAGGATTAAGCAGAGAATTCGTAAGATCGCAGCGACAGGGGCATTCCCCGTTGACACTTCGACGCTGGCGTCTGCCGCCGGAAATCTCGCCACGGTGGCACGCTCGGCTCTCGTGGTACCTCTGGCGGCCAGCGTCGGCGTGGCGCTGACGACGGCCACAGCCGCGATCGGTCTGGCAACTACTGCGACTGCGACGGCCGAGGCAGCCGCAGACGCGGCGATGGTCGCACGGGCCGAGGCCGATAGCGCAACCGCGGCCGCGTTACGTGCAGAGGCAAGCGCCGCGATCGCTATCGCGGATGCCGCGACAGCGCAACTGGCGGCCGATAGCGCAGCCAGGGACGCAGCGACCGCGGAGGCGGCCGCCAGTGGGGCCGCATTGGATGCAGCAACGGCACAGCAGACTGCCGATGAGCACGAAGCACGTCCCGCGGGTGTTCACGACGACCCGATCCGGAGATTGGCCAGCCTGCAAGTCGACGCTCAACTGTCTACCACCTATGAGTTAGAGGTGGACGAACCGCGGCTGGTTCAGCTCGGTGACTCGCTGTGGCAGATCGCGTCGCTGTCGTTGCAGGGTGAGAATGGCTACGACCACGGGTGCGGTGGCCCGTTGGGCACACCCACCAACAGCCAAATCGCTGAGTACGCCGCCCAACTGTGGATTGCCAACGTGGGCGTCATCGGAGCGGATCCGAGCGTCATCGAAACCGGCGAGGTACTCCAACTCGTTTGCCCCGCCTTCATTGAGTAGCGCCATCGTCCAACACCCGAGTCCCAACTGCGGGGTTCCGGTGCCCCTGACACCGGAACCCCCTAGGAGACGCCACGCGGTGGCCGTTAGCTTGCTGCGCAGATCACCTGCGCCTTGAGCTTGTCGACATTGGTCTCGGTGTTGGCGTTGGCCTGGTCGTTCGCCTTGGAGTGGTACACGACCTTCCAGCTCCCGTCATCGACACGATGGCTACTGGTGAGGCTTCCCTCATCGCCATCGAAGTCGAATCCACCGCCGACAGCTACGTCGCCGGCGGAGCAGGATGCTGTGACTTCAACGATGGCGCCCGAACCCACGTCTACCGCGTCGCTCCAGACGTCGTAGAACGTGGATGTCCCGGGATCGCCTTTCGGACCGGCCGGGCCTTCAGGACCAACAGCGCCATCTGCACCAGCGGGACCAGGAGGACCAGCCGGACCGGTAGCTCCTGGCTCACCGGGGGCGCCATCTGCACCAGGAGGACCAGCCTCACCGGTAGCTCCTTGCTCTCCGGGATCACCATCATCGCCCTTCACACCGGGCAACTCGGACATGCGGTGGAGGAACGCAGCTGCTTCTTGACGCAAGAGCGGATCCTCTGGACAGTACCTGTCGTTTGCCGGTGGGTTGCACCCATTGGTTATGCCGTTGTCAACCAACCAGGTGATGTCATCGTGGAATGGATTGCCGTCGGGTACATCGACGAAATCGCTGCTGGCGGTAGCAGCCACCGGCAGCAGCAGTGCTACTGCTAGCACAGAGATGATCGCGGCTCGTTGCCGCAGCTTTGTAGGTACGCGCATGGGTCCTCCCTCTCCTATTTGCCCGAACGCAGGATCCGTGCAATGAGACCCAGCGATTCCGAAGCTATGCCCTCCTCGTCAAAACCGGGGGGGTGGTTTCTGACGAACACAAACTAACTAGTCACCAGTCGAGAATGGCTTAGGTTACAAAGACCCCGGAGTTCGTCCTTGCGAACTCCCAAGGCACCCACCTTGTGAGTGCCCCCCTAATCCCGGCTGACGCCGGCGGTACCTTCCCCCCGGAGGGACACCCGGAGGGGGGACTGATGTGGAGGGGACTGATCCGAGAGTCAGTTCACTTTGAGGCCGGGATATCGACTCCGCGGTCGGTGAGGATTCCCTTGATGACACCGATCCTCGCCTGGACCCGGTTGGCTCCGCTGGCCTCCATCATTTGCGCGTTCAATGAGACGCCACCAAGATTCCCCATTTCACCCGACCGCCCCCCGGACCCAGCCTGGGTCACCAGGTCGATCTTCTGTTTCTCGAGCTGTCTCAACTGTGATCGCAACCCTGACAATTCGGAGAGCAAGTCGGTGTCACTGCGCTGCACATCGAGATCGACCGCGTACTGGGAGGCCTCCTCGCGGAGCTTGTCCTGCTCCTTGAGAAGTTGGTATTTCTCCGCAAACGCATCGTCCGGTAGGGCATGGATGGCGTCATGGACCGCTGCCAACCGGGCTGCAATGTCGTTGTTGGCTTCCATATGGCCACCGTATCACCGATACAGCCGTCCGCCATCAGGTAACCACGAGACAGCACAGTCACGCCCCTAAGCCCTCATTTGGGACTCATAGCTGCCGACTCTGTAGTCAAGGCGTGAAGAGAGCGCCGATCACTACACGAGGTCACCATGAGGGAGCTTCGAGCCCTGTTCCGCAAGGGCCTACCTCCGCTGATCGAAGAGCTCGAAAAGGTGACATCGGAGCTTCGGCTAGGGGAGACCGATGTCGCCGATGAAGCGCGTCGTTTAGCGCACCAACTCAAGGGCTTCGGTGGGAGCTTCGGGTACCCCAAGGTCACCAAGGCCGCCCGCGACGCGTTGCGTTCGAACCCTCAAGAGATGGTCGGGGCGCTCGATACCCTGCTCGCCACCATGCGACACATCGTCAGCGACGAGGGTCCGGCTGCCGCGCAGATTCTCGTCATCGACGACGACCCGTTGATCCAGCAGCTTCTCTTGAGCACCCTGCAAGGTCATAGCCGAGAAGTCATCCTCGCCAGCTCGCTACTGGGCGCGGAGCCGCTCCTCGGTTCTGACCTGTCACTGATCATCCTCGACCTCTTCCTTCCCGACGGCGATGGCCGGCATGTGATCAAACAGATCCGGAGCGCTCCTGAGACTGAGCTTACTCCCATCCTGGTGTTGTCCGGAGCCAGCTCACGCCTCGCAGAATCCGAGTGCCTCGAGCTCGGCATCGAGTGCTCCCAGGCTGTCGAAGGTCTGGCGTTGCACATCGCATTGCCAGCGCGCCTCCAGGGCCACTTCGGTAGTCGTCCCCCCGCCACCACATGTCGCCGTGACCATGGTGGTCGCGATGACCAGAGCTGTGATGCGATTGGTTCCCATCCTGTAGATATCGAAACAAACAGCGGCATTCTTAAGGGAAGGACTAAGGCCAAAGTTGGCGGAATCCGCCCCTTGAGGCGTGCGGCAGTACGCGGCGCTCGACCGCAGTCGCAGTAGTCTGCACGCCCTAGCGAGGTGTTTCATGCAGATATCAGAACTCGAGATGATCGCCCGGGTGGCGCTCGCGGCTGTGCTTGGAGCTGCCCTAGGTGTCGAACGGGAAGTCCTGCACAAGACGGCCGGTCTGCGGACCCACACGCTGGTAGCGGCCGGCTCTGCGCTATTTGCTGTTGCCGGGGCCTCAGTCTCAGCCGACGGTACCGATCTCACCCGGGTGGCCGCGCAGGTTGTGACGGGTATCGGTTTCATCGGCGCTGGTGGGATGATCAAGACCGGTTTCACCATGACCGGCATCACGACGGCTGCAACGCTGTGGTTTTCTGCCGCGCTCGGTGTCGCTGCCGGCTTCGGCCTCTATGCTGTCGCCCCGGCGGCGTTGGCCATCGCGCTCCTATCAATGATCGGTTTTGCCCCTATCCGGCAACACATCCGTAGCGGGTCGGTGCGACAACTGGAGATTGAGTACTACGCCGGTCACGGCACACTCACCCCTCTGTTCGAGACCCTCAACGGCATCGGGGCCCAGGTGCACCGTATCTCGATGGTGGAGGATGAAGGCAAGCGACGAATGACCTGCGAAGTCGTGGGAGTCGGATCAGAAGCAATGGAAGGGCTCGTTGGCTCCCTGCGGGCGCGCGAGGAAGTGATCCGAGTGACTCCACCAGCTCAATGACGAGTGCACCGGCGGGTCAGTTCCATGGCCGCAGCGAATCATGTGTGTCGTCGCGGACTTTCAGCTAGCCTGCCGGCTTCGAACTATGACCAGGGGGAATCAATGATCCGTCTTCTCACCATGCTTGTTGCACTGCTGCTCGTCGTTGCGGCATGTGGCGGCGACGACGCGGCCCCGTCCGAGACCACCGCGGAGGCCGCAGCCAACACCGACGATGCCGCCGCCGTCGAGGTCGCTGTAACCACGCAGGCGCCTGCCGCAGATGACTCTGCCGAGGAGAACGATCCCGAGGAGGATGCTGCTGCGGAAGACAATTCGGGAGGTGGCGCAGCCGCCACAGTCACGATGGACAACGGCGAGGTGTTCACCTTCAGCATCCTGTGCTCCCTTGAGCCCCAAGAGGCTGCGGGTTCGGAAATCCTCTTCACGGTCGTTTCCTATGACGATCCGGTGAACCTCGATGTCACCCAGTTTGGTGCCGACAGCTTCGGTGGTGCGGCCAGCATCTCTCTCTACGACAGCAGCAGCTATGACACTGTGTGGGAGGCGAACACGATATACGGAAACGAGGTCGAACTGACCCTCGACGGCAGCACGGTGCGGGGGAGCGGCGTCTTCCTTAGCGAAGGCGATTTCGACGCAGGGATCGAAGGCGTGCCCGGCGTGCTCGTAGCCGAGTGCTAACACCGGGGACCAACTGGACGTGAGGGAATTCGTGCATACCCCCGGACGCTATGGTCCCAACCGCAGCGATTGATCGACCGGGAACTTTGATGCCTCAACTCACCTCAACTCAGCGCAAAGCGATTGTTGGCGACGTCGTTGTGCTCGTGCTCTTGACCGTCGTCGGTTTCGCTACCCATCTGACCCTGGACGCGCTTGGCCGGATGTTCGCTACGGGCCTAACTGCACTCTTGGCGTGGGCTGCCGTCGCCCCATTCGTCGGGGTCTACAACCCGACCGTGATTCGTGAGGCCCGGTCGATCTGGCGGGTCGCCTGGGCCTGGCTGCTTGCCGCGCCGCTGGCAACGTTCCTGCGGGCGGTGGTTTTGGGTAGGGACATCCCCCGGACGTTTGTCATCGTCGTCCTGGCTGTCAACGGGCTCGCCCTCGTCATCTGGCGACTCGCTCTGGTGTGGATGCTGGCGCGTAGCTATCGAATGAGCTCGGGGGCGATCAGTAGCTCTCAGTGATCGGCGGCCCGCGGAGATCAACAATCCGTGAGGGCTCAGCCACAGCCACCACCACCACTTCCGGTGGCTACAACCGTTGCCGCTTCGCTGGGCAATTGCACCGTCCCGGGTATGGACATGTAGGCGGGGGCTTCGTCGGTGTTACCCGTCATCCAGGACCTGACCAGGTCGTGATAGACCGCCACCTCAGGAATAGGCGTGGGTGATTCGAATCCAGCGGTAGTGCCCACCACCCATTCCGGCCAGATCGAATCTGCGGAAAGAACGTTGTCCTGCCACGCCCCCGCTCCACCATCGAGCAACAGAGCATTGAGGCCCTGAACGCGAAGGTCGGCGACAAGGTCACTGGCGGCATTGGAGTCTTCACTGTCGACGATCACCAATGGTTTGTTCTTGTCGGCGGTAGTCAACACATCGTCAAGCACAGCTAAGGCCGCTTCATGTTGCTCACTCCGAGTATTGACGGCAGGCAGCACCAGCGTGCCACGAATCGGAATTGCCGCCCGTTGTTGCTCGGTTCGCAGATCGAGCACATGGCAGTTGGGTGGCGTGTCCGCGGCGAGTCGATGGGCATCAGACACGATCCATCCGACCAAGCTGAGCGAGTCGACGACCGGGACCGATTCGCTATCCACGGCCACGGCAGCGGGGATGTCGGATCCCGCAGCGACGACAGTAGGTTCATCGTTCCCAATCTGTAGCACAGCAATACCGACAGCAAGAGTTGTTGCTAATGCGACGGTCACTTTCGCGGTCCGTCCGGCTCTCGGCCGCACCGCCGGGGGGCGATCCCCTGCATCTTTCAGTTGCTCGGGTGTGAGCATCGCAAAGCGCTGCTCGAAGATGTAGAGATAGACGAAGCTGAGGATTACGGCCGCCGTGATCCCGATAACCCAAACCCAGGCAGGAGCAAACTCGTCGAGGGCCTGGACGGCTGCACCTACGGGGAGATAGAAGCTCTGGAACCACGATGCCTGCCCGGGGCCGTCAAAGAAGAGCGCAAATCCGTAGATACCCAGCACGATCCCGACCAGGAACACCAAACCGTCGAGCCGGCCGCTCACTACCGAGACCACTGCTGTCCCGGGGCAGAAGCCGCCAACATAGAAACCGACACCGAAGAGGATCCCGCCGAGGGACATCGGCCACAGGTAAGTTGTGCTCAGTTCGAGCAGCCCGAGATCCAGTAGCTCAACCGCAGCCAGAAGCTGGGCGCCGATCATTGCGGTGACCAGGGCCGTGAACATCACCCGATAGACCTGCCAGTCTCGAAGCGTGAACACCGCCGTGAGTCTCTTGGCCGACCCGAATCCGGAACGTTCGAGGAAGAAGCCGAATCCCGCTCCCATTACTGCCGCCATCAGCAGGTAGATGAGCGGGGAACTGCCGTGCAACGGAACCAAAGGAAATGCTGCAGTCATCGCCACACCTTCTTGAAGAGAAACGCCGCTCCGAATCCCCCGATGAACACTGCTGCGAGGAAGGCCCACGATCCAACTGAGAACAGGGCCGCTTCCGAGAGATGGTGAGAGGTGCATCCCCGGGTGATCCGCGTGGAGAAACCAACGATCACGCCACCCAGCAGAGCAAGGACAAGCCGAGTAGGCCGCGAGATGAGGCTACCCCGGTCAATGCCGAACTTGATACGACCGGCCCGAAGTGCCGAAATGAAGCCGCCCAAGGCAATACCGCCAACCGTCCACGTGAGCCAATAGTCCCACAATCCCTGGCCCAAGACTGGCCCCCAGTACGCATTAGAGGCAACATGGTCGGGCGCCACCTCGGCAACACTGTACGCACCTAGCCGCGAGAAAAAACCCGAGGACCCGGGCCCGTGCCCCAGCAACATGTAGCCGAAAACGATGCTGAGACCGAGCCCGATACCTGTGAGATACGGCGACCCCAGCTTCTGCGGTTTGGCGCGGTGTGCTTTGAGGACCAGTCCTTTGATCGCCCGGAAGACCGCACGCGGCAAAGCAAATCTCTCCGCAGACCGCACCGGCTCTCCATCGACGCTGTGTGCCCGGTACCACTCGGCATGGTGATGCTCCACGTACTCGGTATCGATCTCACCTTTGAGCATGCTGACGAGTGCCGGACGCTCTTCTTTGATGAGGGCAGCCATCGCAAAGTGGACGAAGAAGAAGGAGATGACGACCCCGACGGTAATGAGGTGGATCAGAACCAGCGATCGGCCCAGGGCGCCTCCGCCCGTTCCGATCCACATGAGCAAACCAGTGGTTCCAATTACTACCGACCCGACCAGTACGGCAACACCGAAGGCCTTCTGGCCGGCGTTGTAGGCGCCCTGATCGGGCAGAGCGATGGACGGATCGACCAACTCGGCTTTTGGCTTCGTCTTGAACCAGAGCAGATCGTTTCGGGTTGGGACGAGATCCTTAAGGAAGCGGAGCGAGAGCCCGTGGGGATCCAACAAGAAGGAGAACACCAGGACCCCGAACCAGGCCAACCCCACGTACACGTGAATGTGCAGCAGGTTGGTTGCCCCTCCAAATAGAGCGTTGACGGCGTCGATGTAGAAGCGGGGCCCGATCTGATATCCCGAATTGCTGATAATGGCGATCCCGGTCAACCACAAGAACAGGAAACTGGCCGCGTTGAACCAGTGAACGACACGCTGCTGCACCGGGTGTTTGACCAGATGGGTTTCAGTGGTCACCGTGTCCCTCCTCTGTCTCGGAGTCCACGTGTTGTTCCAATCCCTCCAGGGCCACCCGCTCTTTGCGGTCACGCAGCATGCGCATGCCAATCATCCCTCCCATAGCCAGAGCGCTGGCTACACCCATCCCGCCGACGGCCTTGCCGGCGCCGTTGCGCCAGAGCATGCTCGTGCGGCTTCCACCACCCAGTGGCGGCCGCTGCTCTTTCAAGAGCGCAAGATCCCCGGGTCGCCCGCTGAAGCGCAGACGCGGCCCGGGATTTACCGTGGATGAGGTGAGGTGGATCACTTCATGTCCCTCGTCGATGGCGTTGACATCGCCAACACTGATCACTCGCTCCTCGCCATCGATCTCAACGACTTCGTAGAAGCTGCGAGCGCCCGTGGGACACACTTCGAAGCAGGCCGGTGCCTGACCGTTCTGGACCCGACCTTCGCACAGCGTGCATTTCTGAAGCTTGTTCGTCTCCGGTGCGACGTAGCGCGCCTCATAAGGACACGCCGGCACGCATAGGCCACAGCCGATACAGAGGTCCTCGTCGACCAGCACCCGACCGTCCTTCGCCTTGTAAGAAGCCCCTGTGGGACACGCGTCGACGCATGGGGCATCCGCACAGTGATGGCAGAGATAGGGGGCAAAGGTGGTGTTGCCGCGGACGACGTCATCCTCCTCGAGGAACTTCACCCAATTGCGTGCGTTGGCCGGATCGAGGTCGTTGGCAGTGACACAGGCAACTTCGCACGCCTTGCAGCCGATGCACCTCGAGATGTCGATCCGGAATTCAAAAGCCATTGTTGCTTCCCCCTCAGGCCGACTTCGGCCGCACTAGACGCACAAAGTTCACGCGCATCCCGGTTCCGCCCGAAAGAGGATCGACTGCGTACTGGGTCATCAATGCCGAATCGTCCACACCACGCTGATACGCCTGGGTGAGTTGTCGACTGTTGTGACCGAAGCCATGGGTGACGTAGATGGAGTCGTCGCTCATCCGCTCCGTTACCTGCAACCGGACTGGCCCCTGACGGACGCCATCCTGATTGAGGAGTTCGATCCATTCACCGTCCTCGACCCCGTAGGCAATCGCGGTGGCGGGCGACGCCCAGACCGAGTGTTCCGGATCGCGGCCGTGCAGGGCGGGAGTGTTCTGGGTTCGTCCAAAGCTGTGCACCGGCGACCGCCCGTAAAGCAGGCGAACATGGCCAGGTGGCGCCCCCAACGGCGGGTAGTAGGTGGGCAGTGGCTCGTATCCCGTCGGGTCGTCGCCTGCCTGAACTTTCTCCAGCCACACCTTCTCCAGGTCGGGGGAGTAGAGCCGGACAAGGCCATCGCCCTCGTTTCCGCGAAATGGCGGGAAGTCCAGGACCGCTCCAGCGCGGCCGCTGCCATCGGCCCCGAGTCCATGACCCTCACGGTAGATAGGCCGACCCTCGTTCAGGACCACAAATCCTTCACTTACCAGGGTGTCCCAGTCGACCGTCCCGTACTCGGGTTCGGTTTCGTTCATCCTGCTGATGGTTGCTGCGGAGAGTTCCTCCACCGAGTCCCATAACCAGTAACGCTCCAGCCCGAGTTCGGTCCCGATGTCGCGGGCGATCTGTGCCTCGGCACGGCTTTCGCCGATGGGCTCAACCGCCTTCTGCATCACGGCAACGAAGGGGTCGCGGCTATTCGTCACACACAGATTGTCTGTGCGCTCGATATACGACGCCGCAGGGAGGAGCACATCGGCGTACCGGGTGATCTCGGTCGGAAGCACGTCGACCACCGCCAGAAAGTCAAGTTTCTCAAGCGCCTCGATGGTTTCGTGTTGGGCAGGCAGTGAGGTGATGAGATTGGTGCCTACAACCACCCAGGCCTTGATAGATCCGTCGCGGGTTGCCTGACGAATGCCGTTTACATTCACACCAAGGGCAAATGGATAACCGGGGTCGCGCCGCTCCGCCAGTGGCGGAAACTCCGGAAGCTCGGGATAGACCTCTTCAATCCTCGGCAGGTGCGCCTTCTGCGGCAGGTAGTACCCACCACGAGATCCCCAGGCGCCGGTGATCGCGACCAGTATGGCCATGGCCCGGGCTCGTTGGGTGTCATCGCCGTACCAAACGACGTGTCGCCCGGGATGAAGGGCCATATGTGACTCCGCAGCCCCGATCATGAGCGCCGACGCCTCGATCTTTTCCACCGATAGCCCGGTCTCGGCCGCCGCCCACTCCGGAGTACTTGAAGCCACGTGCTCTGTGAGTAGATCGAACCCCGATGTGTAGTCACGAACAAAATCATGATCGTAGAGCCCGTCACGAATCAGAATGTGCGTCCACGCGAGCAGGAGCGCGATGTCGGTTCCTGGCCTGATTTGAAGCCACATATCGGCCCGTAGCGCCGCGGTCGACCGTCGGGGGTCGACCACGATCAGGTTGGCGCCGCTCATCTCGGCGTTAACGAGCTCTTGCACCTGGAGGTTGTGCATATTCTCCCCGAGGTGGGAACCGATCAGGACGAGACAGTCTGTGTTCTCGATATCGACGGGCTCCGAGGACTTCATAGCGTGGCCGAAAGTCAGCTGGTAGCCCACTTCGCGCGGCGCCTTACACTGGTCATAGGCAGGATGGGCGTGGTGGCCGGTGCCGAGCGCCGCGGCCAGGTGCTCGAAGTGAGCTTCAGCAGCACCGTGAGTGAGGAAGGCGACGGCTCCCGGCCCTTCGCGATCGATGATCTCACGCAGCCGACGACCCATCTCGGAGTTGGCCTCGTCCCAATCGACATCCCGGAAAACCCCCTCGCCGCGCTCACCGGTACGGATTTGGGGCTGTTCGAGCCGATCAGGGTCTTCGTAGAAGCCGAT
>JAYEIP010000018.1:0-2136 GCA_034660155.1 Actinomycetota bacterium
GGAGAATCACTGGTGCAGGGTCTCTGGGAACAGCTCGGCCAGAGTGGCCGCCAGCCACTCCCGGCGATTGGCCAGACCCGAGGCTTCGGCAGCGGCGACGGCGAGCGTGAGCTCTTCTTCGGACGTCTCGGTGTTGCCGAGCATGTGATTGAGCTGGAACCGGGTCTCGTGGAAATGGGAAGCCCAGATCGGGAATCGCTGTGCGCCTTCGCTCCCTCGGGTGAGCACGCCCTCGATCTCGTCCCACCGGCCCAGGTCGGCCAGCACCCGCGCCCATTGCAGCGCAATGAACACCTGCCAGGGATCCATGACTTGTCGCTCGATCCACTCAGCGGCCTTCGTCAAGTGCTCGGCGGCCTGCGCGGCGACGCCGGCGACGTCTCCCTCGCCCTTTTCGATCAAGGCGCGGCCGCCGACGCCGATTAACCATCTGCCGATTGCCAGCTCACGCAACCCCAGCGAGAAGCCGTCTCCCACCCGAAGCGCCTCGGCGAACTCCCCGTGGGGGCTGTTCTCCAGCTCGGCAAGGGCCGCCGGAAGATCCTCGGTGGTCTCTGCTTCAGCGAGCAGGAAAAGGCTTCCAACGCGTGCGGCGCGAACAACGTCGCCGGCTTCGATCGCCTGCGTGCGGGCCCAGGCGGTGCCTTCCATTATCAGCTCTATCGTGGGGCCGGCTGCATCGAGGAGCAGCACCTGCGCCACCGCGATCCACGAGTCGACCCAACCTTCCGGGGTGAGAGGCACAGCAGGGTCGTCGGCGAGCTTGCTCAGTCTTAGGGCGGTGCCGATGGCGTTCCTCCCCTCTCCCAGCCACAACCATCCGAGGGCGGTCCATCCCAGCGCAGCAGCTTCCAAGTCGGTGTCGGTCAGTCGCAGCAGGCTCTGCAGGCTCTCGACGCTCGCGTTGCTCATGGTCCCATGCATGTCGGGCACGTTGACGTACCGTCCCCAGGCGGCACCGAGCCGGCCGTAGTGGAGCTGAGCCAACGGGTAATGGGGATCCCGGCGCTCCGCTTCTGTGAGAAGGACCTTACGGATTAAACGATCGAGCACCCGGGCGGCCGTGTCGCCCTCCCCGGCTGCTTCGAGCAAAGCTGAAAGGCAAAGGCCGACGGCTCCCGGAGTGAGCGAGTTGGCCCAGCTTGAAAGGCTGCTATGCACCCGGTCGACAGTGGACTGCGAGCCAGCCGTCGGGATTAGCGTGGGTGGCGGGTGCCCGGTCTGCAACAGGATCTCGCTCAAAAAGGTCGCCGCCTCCTCGACGGCGATTGAGCCCCGTTCCCCGTAAGCGTCCATGAGGATCCGGGCGCCGCTTCCCAGAGTCGGGTCGGCTCCGGTGACCGCTCCCGGCCAGACGACATAGGTTGCTCCGACGCTCTGTCCAGCATTTGGGACGAGATCGAGATACTCCGGGTCGCCGTCGAGGTCAGAGGCAGAGAAGCCGACGAAGGCGAAGTAGTACTCCGCAAGGGCATCGATGCACCGGTCCACTGACGCGGCCCGCCCAAGGCGGCGCTGCTTGAGGGTGTCGACGAGCGACGGTGGCTCGCTGACACAACCATGGACTTTGAGGATGGTCAGCGGCCCGTCACCCGACTCGAACCGCTCGGCGGCCGCCTCGTAGGAGGCATCAGCCTTCGCCGCCAAGTAGGGGACGCCCTGTGCGTCGAGGGCGTGTTCGATGAGGCGGTCGAAGTTGGTGGTTACCACGGCAGCGAGACATCCAGCCGCCGCCAGCGCGGCGATCCCACTGTGGGCCTCGTTGAAGGTGTCTACGTCGAGACTGGTCAATGCGTCGAAATACTGTGATCCCGCCATCTCCTCGACCAGCTGCGCCTGGTACTCGGGCGGGAATCGCTGCTCCTCCCGGGCGGCTCCGATCGACCCAAACGCCGGTTTCAGGGCATCGGCCCGAAGGTATCCCTCGAAGGCGTCCTCCGACCGGTCGAGTAGCTGCTCGGCGATCATCTCGTTGAGGGTGTACCACGAGGGAAGCGAGCTGGGTTCCCCGGCTGAGACGCCGGCACCGGCGAACACCACCAACGTGCCCGAGCGGGCCGCCTCGACGAGACGAAGATCTAGGTCGGTCATGTGACTCCCACTGGAACACTACCGAATCGGATAGAGGGATGCCGG
>JAYEIP010000018.1:2236-17192 GCA_034660155.1 Actinomycetota bacterium
CGGCTGAGACGCCGGCACCGGCGAACACCACCAACGTGCCCGAGCGGGCCGCCTCGACGAGACGAAGATCTAGGTCGGTCATGTGACTCCCACTGGAACACTACCGAATCGGATAGAGGGATGCCGGCCGTCATCCGCTGGGAGTGACCGATGGGCCGCTGTGGGTTACTAGCAAGGTCGAAGCCGCGGGGAGCCGTCGACGTAGGCCGCGATCCACGCCTCAAGCCGTTCCCAAAACAGGACCAGAGAAGGGCCGCGATGTGAAACATTCTGAATTTCCAACGATGGTTCTTGTTGCCGCGCATGAACCACGACGCGACCGGGAGGGGGTGAGGTTCAGTGGAGGGCGAGCACGTAGATGGATGCCAGTAGATCGCCTTCGGCGGTGCTCACTGCCGTGACCATGCGCCGGTACCCCGATCCTTCGAACTCGTCCAGTCTGCTCCAGTGATCCGGAAGATTTGACGATTCGAAGAGCTGAACGCCGACCGTGGGTCCGTCAAGGTCGAGAACGATGCCCGGGTACCCGAGCTCGGTGCCCCATCCCTCTTGGAGTAGCCGACCACGCACTGTTCCCTCGATCCAGCGCCCCGACAAACCGCTCAACTGGTGATGGTTGGGGCGGCCTGGCGCTAGGGAGCCGTACACCGCAAGACGGGAAACGGACCCATGCGACACCTGTGCCGAGTTTGCCGACTCCGCTGTGCTCATGTAATCGGCCTCGGTCCCTTCGTTCGTACGCCATGGAAGTGTACCGAGCGCTGGACATCGCCCACCGCCGAGCCGCCGATAACGCCAACTCGGCGGGTAGTTATGGCTGATTGTGGGCGCAGGCTTCGTACTACTGGAAACCGATACGTCATCCGTCGGGGTCGGGCGATAGCTCCAGGAGGTTGAGCCACGCGTAGCCCAACTTTGTTGCCACGACCACCGCAGATTTCGAAACTGTCGGGAGTGCCACGGCTAGTCTCGTCGCCACCATGGGTGTGCCGTAAACTGACGAAGCCGCCGTCATCAATGGAGACGTGGTCGGGTACAGCAAGCTCACCGGGCGGCCCGATTGCAGGATCATCTCTGGCGTATCGGGACCAAGCGTATTCCGCACAGCAGATCGGGCACGAGCTGGGTGTCCGTTATGTACTTGAAGGCGGTGTACAGAGAAGCGGGTCACGGGTGCGCGTACTGGCACAGGTCATCGACGTTGAGCGGACGGCGACGGTGTGGGCCGACCGTTTCGAAGCGGAGATCAGTGATGTGTTCGCTGCTCAGGACGCCATCGTCGCCCGCATTGTCGAGGCCCTTGATGTCGAGGTGATCGGTGGCGACCTCGCCGCCTCGTATCGCGAGGAACTCGATCCTGAGAGCGTGGAGATTGTCTATCGAGGTTTGCACGATGTGTCTTTGGGCACTCCCGGTTCGCTCCGTCGTGCCTACAGCCTCTTTCAGAGTGTCACGGAACGCGATCCAGATGCTCCGCTTGGCTGGTCGCTGTCAGCCTGGGCCCACTTCTGGGCGGCGCTCAACAGGGCGGTCGACGATCCGGAGCATCACTACGCCCTCGCCAAGAACTTCGCCCGGCGAGCCATCGACCGTGAAGACACCTCGGGGCTCGGACACACCGTCCTCGCACACGTGCTGTTGCTCGAACACGATTGGGAAGGTGCGCTGGCAGCAGCATCGACAGCCATCGCAGAGAGACCGTCTTGTGACGTGTCGCTCGGAGTCGCCGCGAGCGTGAAACGATATCTCGGTCAGTGGGAAGAGGCTGTGGAGCTTGCCTCGCGCGCTATCACGCTTAGTCCGCTCATGTCCGATTGGTTCAGGTCGACGATGGCGAACGCCCTTTCTGTCGGTGAGGACTATGAGGCTGCCGCAGAGATAGCGGAAGGTGTCGTTGTGGAGGACGAGACCAACACTGAGGCGCTGTTGACACTTGCTGCGTCTCAGGCAGCACTTGGCCAGGAACGGCACGCTTCCGCAGCACTAGACCATGCCCGGCAAACCTCACCAGGACTCAATGCCGATAGTGTTCGCCGAGAACTCCCGTACCGCGACGAATCGACGAGGGAGCGTTTCGTGGAACGCCTCAAGGAGGCGGGGCTGGATTAGGCGGCTGTGAGGCCGGACTCCATATCCGCCACCCCGATCAAAGAAGAAACGCGCGACCCTCCATCATATGGAAGTTGTAGTATCAATAGCACGCGTTCTGAGGAGTGGATATGTCCGAGCTGGTCGAGTACGAACCGGGGACGCCGTTTCCCGGGACGATTGGGAAAACCATCGACGAGTCCTCGCCGGCTTGGCCGGCGCCAAACCGGGCAGCCGACGGCGCACCGAATGTCGTCATGTTCGTTCTCGATGATGTCGGCTTCGGGCAGCTATCGGCCTTTGGGGGCTTGTGTGACACGCCGACGCTCGATCGTCTCGCTTCCAACGGTCTTAGCTACGCAAACCTGCAAACCACCGCCTTGTGCTCCCCGACGCGGGGTTGTCTGCTGACCGGCCGGAACCATCATACGTTGGGTCTGTCTGCGATCACCGAGCTCTCAATGGGTTACCCGGCGCACAACGGGATAATCGGATTTGAGCACGGCTTCCTGCCGGAGATGCTCCTGGATCACGGATACAACACGTTTGCGGTAGGCAAGTGGCATTTGACTCCGCCGGAGGAGGGAACACTCGCCGGACCATTTACTCGCTGGCCTCTCGGGCGGGGATTCGAACGCTATTACGGGTTCCTGGGTGGCGACACCGACCAGTGGCATCCAGACCTCACCTATGACAACCATCCGATCGACCAGCCGTACTCGCCTGGGGAGGGGTACCACCTCAATGTGGATCTCGCCGACAAGGCGATCGAGTTCATCAAGGACGCCGATACCAATGCGCCCGAGAAACCTTTCTTCCTGTACTACGCCACCGGCGCCGGCCACGCGCCGCATCATGTTGAAACGGAGTGGGTCGAGCCCTACCGGGGTCGATTCGACGACGGATGGGAGGCGTACCGGGAGACGGTGCTTGCCCGCCAGATCGAGATGGGCATCGTTCCTCCAGATACGGAGCTGTCGCGCCATGATCCGGATGTACCCAGGTGGGATTCACTTACCGAGGACGAGAAGCGCATGTTCACGCGCCAAATGGAGACGTATGCCGGGTTCCTTACCCAGACCGACCACCATTTCGGGCGGATCGTCGACTATCTCGAGGAAATCGGAGAACTCGACAACACCATGATCATCGTCGTGTCGGACAATGGGCCGAGCGCTGAAGGCGGTGTCCACGGGACGTTCAATGAGATGTTGTTCTTCAACAAAGCGCCCGAGACGCTGGAAGACAACCTCACTCACTACGACGACTGGGGCGGGATCGACACCTTCCCTCACTACTCCTGGGGATGGACCTGGGCGGGTGCGACGCCCTTCCGGCGTTGGAAGCGAGAGACCTATCGAGGCGGCGTATCCGATCCGTGTATCGTCTCGTGGCCGGCGGGAATCGCCGCCACTGGCGAGGTCCGATCCCAATACAGCCATGCGATCGACGTCGTCCCCACCATCCTCGACGCCCTTGGCATCGAAGCGCCCGACGCGATCCGCGGTGTTCAGCAGTCCGCGATCCAGGGGGTGAGCTTCGCCCACACCTTCGACGACGCCGAGGCGACAACGAGACATACCACCCAGTACTTCGAGATGTTCGGCCACCGGTCGATCTACCACGACGGCTGGAAAGCGGTCTGCGCCTTCCCGGGCTCCAGCTTCGCTGAGGCCGCGGAGAAGGGCCGCTACTTCGGTGGGCCACTCACCGCCGAGGTCCTCGCCGATCTCGACGCCACCGGTTGGGAGCTCTATCACCTACCGGAGGATCCGGCGGAGAACCACAACCTGGCCGACTCCAACCCCGAGAAGATGCGGGAAATGGTTGAGCGCTGGTATGACGAGGCGGCACGCTACGACGTCCTCCCGCTGGCTACCGCGGACCTGGCTCGGATGAATGTCGAGCGGCCGACCGTCGCCCGGCCTCGCCAACGATTTGTCTACCAGGCCGGCGGAGCGCCGATCCCCTTCGCCGCTTCACCAAGGGTGTACAACCGTCCGCACAGCATCACGGCTGAGGTCGTCATACCCGAGTCGGGTGCCGATGGCGTCCTGCTCGCCCATGGCAATCGGCACGGCGGGTACACGTTCTTCGTCAAGGACGGGTATCTCAACCATGTTCACAACTACCTCGGCAAGGAATGGTTCCGAGTCAGCTCCCCAGATCGACTCCCCGCAGGTGAGATAAGCCTCCGCTTCGAGTTCGAGCCGACGGGCGAACCGGACTTCAGCGTAGGCAAAGGCAGTCCCGGTCGTAGCCAGCTCTACGTGGACGGGCAACTGGTGGCCAGCGTCAACATTGCACACACGGTGCCGAATCTGTTCGGCATCATCGGCGTCACCTGCGGACGTGACGGGACCGACTCGGTGAGCCCAGTGGACTATGCGGCTCCCAACGGTTTCACGGGCGTTATCAAGTCCGTAACGTTAGATGTGAGTGGTGACTTGATCGTCGACACCGATACCGAACTCCACCGACTAATGACCCAGCAGTAGTCGATGAATTGATCTTCAGCGATGCGACGACGTCTGGCGGATTCGCGCTGGAAGATTGATCACCGAAGCTCAGGCAGAGACTGAGACAGGCGGAGCGTGGATCGCTAGACAACCAGGCCGACGAGGAATGCAGATTCGGCTGTCACTAGTGCGCCGACTGCGATGACTGCGGCAATCCCGCGGTGGTCATTTCGCTTGAAGCGAAACAACCTGGAAAGCAGGCCGGCCGTCGCCATTGGGCTGGCACTGAACCACAGATCACGCCTGGCACCGGGGCCGGCAGTCCGCATCACCTCGTCGACGGATCCCATCGCCCTTGCGACCGGCCCCAACATGGCGCGGCTCTGGCGCTTCACGGGAGCGGACCCGGCGACCACGCTTTGAAGTGCGTCACCGATGAGCCGCTGGTCTCGGGCCCACTGCGCTCTGAAGACCACCTCACCGTTGACATCGAACAGAAAAGCGGCGTTGGGCTTCCCGTCGAGGCGTTGATGAAGCTCACCGTCGAGGGTGTCGACCGCAACTGTGAACGGCACGTCGTACCTTTCCTGCAGGGAGCGGGCGTGTGCGTGCTTCTCCTCGACTGTGGCGGGTTGGGGAAAGTGGGCACCGGGGTGCGCCTCGCGTGCGTTGAGCAGCACGAAGTCGACACGGTCACCGAACTCGGCATACAGTTCATCGACCACCGGCATGGCGCTGGCAGTCATCGGGCAGGTGATCGATCCGGTGACAACCAGCAGTGGTCGTTCTCGATGTCCACCGATCTGGATCGACCCACCATCGAGCGTGGGCAGCTCGGTTGCAGACAGCGAGTCGCCCGGCCCTAGGGCGTTGCTACTAAAGCGGAGATCCCGAAAAAGGAGCTTGGTGGAGAACCGGTCGTAGCGGTAGGCGTCTCCGGTTTCGGCCTTCGACTGAGTTGTTTCGACGCTAGTCATTGTCCCTCCGAGCGATATAGCGGGTGCGGCAGCGGACGAACCTCTCAACCTCGGATGCCGTTGCCTATTTCCTCGCGTGTCGGCAGGCCGACAAACCGCGTACCCCACAAGCGCCTGCCTTAGGAACCGTTGGCGAGCTTCTCGGCTTCCTCGGTTAACTCCAGCCAACGGGTTTCGACGCCGTCGAGCTCTTTGAGGACGCTCGCGAGCTGAGCCGAGATATCGACGGTAAGTTCGTAGTCACCGCCGGCCGCATCGAGTGCGGCAGCGAGCTCAGCACTCCGGTTTTCGAGACGTGGGACTCGCCTGCTGAGCTCCTTGAGCTCGCGCTGATCGTTGTAGGTGAGCTTTGTTCGAGCCGACCTGGACCTGGTGTCTGCTCTCCTCTGCTTCTGTGTGGATGGCGACTCTTGAGCCCGGCTTGCCTCCCGGTAGGCAGACCAGCCGCCGGGGTGGTGGCGGACCGACCCGTCCGCCTCGATCGAAAAGAGGTCCGTACAGACCCGGTCGAGGAAGTATCGGTCATGGCTGGCGACGACGAGGGCGCCCTCCCAAGCGTCTAGATATTCCTCCAGGATCTCGAGCGTTTCGATGTCAAGGTCGTTGGTCGGTTCATCCATCAGCAGCAGATTCGGCGCTTCGATAAGACTTAGAAGCAACTCGAGCCGGCGCCGCTCCCCACCGGAGAGATTGCCGACGGTGGACTGTTGCTGGCTCCTGGTGAATAGGAACCGTTCCAGCATCTGCGACCCCGACACCTTCCTCCCGCTATCGAGCCGGATCTCGTCCAGATGCTCACGCACCGCTTCATGGACCCGGGTGTCGGCCGGGATAGGCCGCGGATCCTGCCCGTACCAACCGTGGTGGACGGTGGTCCCGATGGCGACCTTGCCCTCGTCCGGCGCAATACGAACTGCGACGAGGTTCAACAGCGTGGTCTTGCCAGAGCCGTTGGGCCCGACGATCCCGATACGAGCGTCGGGCTGCATCCTGTAGTCAACGTGACGAAGCACCCAACGCCCGCCATAGCGTTTCCCCACGTTGTGAAGGTTGACAACCTTCGAGCCGATTCGCCGTGCCGGAAGGTCGAGCGTGAGATCCTGTTTGGCGGTACGGCGTTGCTGCGCCATAAGCTCCTCCGCCTGCTTCACCCTGTAACGCGCCTTGGTGGTTCGGGCCTTGGGGGACCGGCGCAGCCAGGCGAGCTCGGTTCTGAGTCGCTGGCGACGACGATGCTCGGCAGCAGCCTCTTGAGTTTCCCTCGCCGCGGCCGTTTCGAGATAGTCCTCGTAGGTGCCCTGGTGGGAGTGGAGCAGGTGATCGTGGACCTCGAGGATCCGGTCGGCTACACGGTCGAGAAGGTAGCGATCGTGGGTGACGAGCAGTATCGCCTCGCGGCGACCCCGGAGATGGTCCTCGAGCCAGTCGATGATGTCGACATCGAGATGATTGGTGGGTTCGTCCAAGATGAGAAGGTCACAGTCAGCGGCAAGCGTCACGGCAAGAGCCAAGCGTTTCCGTTCCCCACCCGAAAGGGAGGAACACTCCGCGCTGACATCGGTCAGGCCGAGCCGGTCGGCCAGGGCAATCGCTTGACGCTCGCCGCCAAGAACTCCGCCAACAGTCACATCACGGTCGAACACCGGATCCTGAACAAGAGCCGAGACCCTGAGACCCTTTGCCCGCACAATCGACCCATCGTCGGGTTCCTCCGTCGCTGCGACAATCCGCAGGAGAGTCGATTTCCCCGATCCGTTTCGCCCGATGACACCGATGTGCTCCCCGGCGGTAACCCCGAGCGAAACCCCATTGAGCACAGGAATCTCCGGGTAGGACTTGGTCACGCCTTCAAGACTCAGCAAATGCATGCGGGCAGGGTAGGGAGCCAGGCGCAGTGTGGCGCCATCCAGTTTGAGCAACATCCAGCAGCCGCATCGCTAATCTCGCCTGATGTCTGATCTCACCTACAGGCTTATGGCAGTGGCGGGAGTCACGTGCATCTCCTTTGCGCCGATACTGGTGCGGGTTGCCGATGATGCTGGTGACCTGACGATTGCCTTCTTCCGGTCGTTGTATGCGCTGCCGTTTCTTGCGGTGCTCTACTTGGGGACCCGACAACGCGACCATCGCCCGCGGAAGAACCGGCTCATCGCCGTCGCGGCAGGAGTGTTTCTCGCTCTCGACCTGACGTTCTGGCATGCCTCGATTAGGGAAATCGGTGCCGGCCTGGCGACTGTCGTTGTCAACATGCAGGTCGTAATTGTCGCCTTGCTCGCCTGGGTGCTGTTCCAGGAGAAGCCCGGTCGTCGGGCCGTTGCTCTCCTCCCGGTGATCATTCTCGGCGTCGTCCTGATTTCAGGGGTGGGCAGCGCCGATGCCTACGGCGACAATCCCGGCTTGGGGACCGCGCAGAGCCTGCTCTCCGCCGTTTTCTATGCCTTTTTCGTCTTACTTTTACGCGAGTCGGGACGGGGCCACTCCAGCCCGTCAACGGGACCGGTGTTCGACTCGACCATCGGTACCACCATCGCCACGTTGTTCATCGGGCTGACATTTGCCCCCGATTTCGATCTCACCATCAGCTGGCCGTTGCACGGCTGGCTCTTGTTGTTAGCAATCGTCTCTCAGGTAGCCGGTTGGCTCCTGATCGCCCGAGCCCTCCCCCAACTTCCTGCTCTCGACACGTCGGTGCTGCTGCTCGGTCAGCCGATGTTGGCGATTCTGTGGGCCCGGCTGATCTTTGACGAGGCACTCGGAGTGGGCCAATGGCTCGGTGTCGCCCTGATGCTGACCGGTCTGGTCGCATTCAGCTTGCGCAAGGCGGTTGCCGATTCAGGCGAGGCGCGGCAAGAGTCCGGAGAGCCGATCGACAAGTCGGTCTAACTCGACGACCTCTTCCGCCCCCAGAGCCATCATGGCCGTGGTCGAAAAGTCGTCAACCCTCCCCCCAACCGCGACTACCCGGATCCCGGCAACGACAAGACTTTGGATTGCCTGGTCCGCTCGAGGATGATCGAGATCAACGACGACCAACTCGGGTGGGGAGGCGATACCGTCGGTCAGCGCGGCAGGGTTTCGCCAGATCAAGGTGTGGTAACCCCGACCGGCTATGGCTGAGCGAAAGTCATCGCGATAGCCCGCGCCCACCCCGAACAAAGCCACCGATGGGACGCCCGACGCGGCCGGCTCAGATTCGTCGACAGCGGCCGGCACCATTCCGGCCACGAGGCGCGCTTTCTCAATCCCCCACTGCATGTGGAGCCGCCAGACCTCCTCACCCAGGTCCCGGGACGAAGCCGGGTAAAGGCCGTAGGGATCATCGGGATGAATCTCGATCGCGTGCTGGTCCCGGGTCCGGTACTCCACTCCTTGGCTCTCCAATTCGGCGGTGACAGATCCCGTCGCCAACCGGACAACTTCTAACGGAGACTCCAGTTGTTGCCGGGAATCAGTTTCGAACAGGGCATGCAACGACTCTCCTAGGGCCGTAGTCGCCGCGCCGATGACCTCGTCAAGCTGGGCGTAGTTGACGACGCCCAGCTCCTGCAGCCTGGCATCGACATACCCGGGAAACGCTGCCACCAGGGCGACAGACAGTATCTGGGATTCGGAATGTGGCGAGTTGGGCACGAGCCAAGCATAAAGACCGGACTGAAGTGAGGAGCCGCCGTCGAAGCACTAATGTCCCCGAGCGATTCATGAAACGCTTTCCACTCCTTGTCGTGCTGCTCGCCATTGTCGCCTCCGGTTGTCGGGCCGAGGTGCGAGTGTTGCTTGATGTGGCTGAAGACGGTAGCGGTACGTTGGCCGCCGAAGTCGCGGTCGATCAACAGCTGTCGGACCTCATCGACCAATTTGCCGGTGATACCGACACCATCATCTCCGGGCTGGATCTCGGCCTCGAAGGAACCAGCACCACCAGGGTCGAAGGAGACTTGACCGTATACGAAACCACGGCCACATTCTCCGACGTGCAATCGGTAGCAGAGGTCGCCGCCGGGAACTTCACCTCTTTCGCTCTCGAGCTGACCGAAGAGGGAAGCTCGCTGGAAGCAACGCTCGATCTTGCCGGAGAGCTCGACCTGACACAGTTCCCGCTAGACCCCAACACCATCGATTCGGAGACCCTCGATGCCCGTATCATCGTGTCGCTCCCGGGCGAACCGGCCGACCACAACGCCGACGAAGTCCTCGAGGACGGCCGCTTTGTCTGGACGATTCCGCTGGACAGTGACCTGTACATGTTCGCCGACACGCTCTACCCCAAGAGCGGCTTCCCGTGGGGGCTGGTGGGCATACTGGCGCTAGCTGTCGGATTGGCGCTAGCGGTGTGGCTGGCAGCAGTGAGGCGCGAGAAAACGTCCGGCGGCGCCCACCGCCCCGCACCCGAACCACCCCCAATCGAGAAGCCCGTAGCGGACACGCCATTCTTCGACATGGACCACTAGGGCGATGGTTGCCCCAGCGGCGTCGCGCTAAGCAAGCGCGACAACCCGCGCCCGTAAGTGCCTGATTGATTCGATCGGGAACGCTCCTGCACCTATCGCTCGCCGCCCGGAGCATCCTCGAGTACGTAGTCCTGTCAACCTGTGAGCGCAGTACTGTTACGCACCGCGAGGCAGGCTGACGAGGGCGAACCCGCTCTTCAGTGGGTCAGTTTCGCCCGGAGACGCCAGGTGGCGAGGCTCAGCAGCACGACGGCGAAACCGGCGAGCACGGCTAGTTCCGTTGCGATCGAGGTGATGGTCCCACCTTTGCGGATCAGCTCTGAGAATGCGTCAAGACCCCACGCGTGGGGTGTGATGTGAGCGATCTTGACCATGGTGTCGGGGAAGATCTCAAGTGGCACCATGCAGCCGCCGAGCGCCGCAAGACCGAGACCTATGAACACACCCATCGAGCCGGCCTGCTCGTCGTTGTCAAACAGCGAGCCCATCAACATGCCGCCACCAGCGCCGACAAGGGCTACCAGAATCAGCAGCGTTGACGCTGCCAACAGATTGCCCCAACGAACCTCAAAGGCAACTGCCGCTCCAACCATGATGAACAGGCCCTGGATCATGGCGATGGCGAACCGGCCCCCGGTCTCGCCCAGCAGGATTTGGCGCACCGAGGTGGGGGTCGACACCATTCGTCGCGACACGCCAAGACGTCTGGTCTGAATGAGGGCGGCTGATCCGGCCAGCGATGTTAAGAACACGAACAACAGGAGTTGCTGCGGCGCCCCGAGATCGAATTGACCCAGATCCTCACCGAAAAGGGTCTCGCCGGCCGACTCGAACGCAACCGCGGTGCCGGGAATGGTTGCCGCTACCAGTTGGGCGGCACCTACTGCATCGTCGAACGAAGCAAGTCCCTCGTCCTCCAGTAGCCGGGCGGCACGGAACACGGCGCTCTGCTCGGCGACCACCGCCTCGATCGTGGATCGGTACTGAACGGTGTTCTGGTCGAGCCTTCCCAAGAACTCGACCCTGGCCGCCTGGCCCGATTGCAGCTGAGTGTCGTAGTCGGCGGGGATCACTACAGCCATCTGGAGGATCCCTCTTTCGACATCCTCGAGCAGCACATCGTTGTCTCGGTAGCTGATGGGCTCGAGATCCTCTACCGCGGCAAGCTGGTCGGCGAACGTCGCGCTGTAAACACCATCACCTTCGACCAGTACCCCCACTTTTGGAGTGAAGCCTCCACCAAATGATGCCCCGAGCACCAGGATCAGCAGCATCGGGAAGATGAAGACAAAGAAGATCGTCGACGGGTCTCTGACGAGGCGCCGGATGTTGGTTGCGGTAATGGCGAGGCTCTTCATACGGCCAACACTTTGCGACCAAACACGACCGCGATGCCGGCGGTCACCGCGAAGAAAGTGATCATCGCCAGCGCCGGAACGACCACTACCGACAGGCTACCGCCGGCCGAGAGATCACCAAGACCCTGGAGGAACCAGGCGTGCGGTGTCAGCTTCGAGAGCAAGGCAAGGATACGGGGACCCTGGCTGAGTGGGAAGAACGTCCCGCCGAGCAATCCGAGAACCACCGCCACGATCGACTGCCAGTTAGCCGCCTGCTCCGGAGTCTTCGAGATCACCGCGACCACCGCCATGATCCCGAGAGCAGAGAGCACCCCGCTGACCATGAGGATGGCAACGCCAACCGGGTTCCCCCATTCGGCCCCGATGAGAACCGTCGTCGCCACCGCAAGCACCAGCATCGAGACCAATCCGAGGACAAAGCTGGTGATGCCCTTGCCTCCGATGATGCTCCACCGGCTTATTGGTGCGCCGAGGAGACGTGGCAATGTGCCATGGAGACGTTCCTCCAGCAGAGACGAGACGCCGAACTGGACGGTGAAGAACAAGAAGAAGATGGCCATCCCCGCAGAGAAGAACGTGGTCGCGTCGAGCTCACGACCAGCCGCCTCGACGTCAGCCAGCACAACAGCCGCGGGCACGACGGCGGCCCGCTCACTCAAGGATGCCAGGTCGGTACCGCCGCTCATCGCGGCTGCCCCGACGGCGATACTGACGGCATCGACCTCGGCGAGATAGCCATCGAGGACCGCCCGGGCTATCTGGGTTGAGATGGTCTGGTCGACATTGCCGACCATCTGTACGACCGCTCCGCCGCCGCTCTCGACCGACGTGGTCAAACCGGATGGAAAGATATAGGCAGCATGCCGGGTACCCGATTCAACATCGGCGATCGCGGTGTCGGCATCCTCGTATCCAGTGACGGTGAGGATGCCCGCCTCTTCGACAGAAGGCAACACCTCTTCGATGAATCCCGCAGCCACTGCGCCACCATCTTGGTCCACAATCGCTATGTCAACATTGAACGATCCGGAAGTGTCGGGAATGATTGCGGAGAAGATCAGGGCTAGGCCGAGTGGTGCGACCAGGCCCAGCAGGATCGCCGACTTGTCGCGGATCCGCTGGGCAAGGTCCTTGGCTGCGATCAGTACGGCCGCTCTCATCAGTCCCGCAGCGCCTTCCCGGTAAGGTGGAGAAAGACGGCCTCCAGGTTGGGCTCGACAACCTCAACCCCCGACACGGCGACCTGAGCCTGCTGCGCGACCTCGAGGATTCGCGGCAGCAGCTTGCTGGCGCCGTCGACCAGAATCTCGACAGCCCCTTCGGTGGCTGTGATGCTCTCAATCTCCGTGACCGAGGAGAGTCCATCGACCAGCCTTCTGGCGGAACCGACGACGCCCAGATTGACTGTGTCGCGCTGGCCGACGAGTTCAACCAATTCACGGCGAGTTCCTTCTGCCCGGATCTTGCCGCCGTCTATGATGCCGACCCGATCGCACAGTCTCTCAGCCTCCTCCATGTAGTGCGTCGTGTAAAGCACCGCAGTGCCGGAGCGTCCGAGCTCCTCGACACTCTCCAAGATGGCATTGCGGCTCTGCGGGTCTACGCCCACCGTCGGCTCGTCGAGAATCAGCAACCGGGGTTCGTGGAGCAGACCAATGCCGATATTGAGACGTCTCTTCATGCCGCCCGAGTACTCACCCGTCCTGTCGTCACCACGGTCGGCAAGGCCAATGACTTCAAGCACCTCTTCGATCCGGGGGCCCAGCCTTGCCTTGGGTATTCCGTACAACTTCCCGAAGAATCTCAGGTTCTCCCTCCCGGTTAGGTCGGGATAGATGGCAATGTCCTGAGGGACGTAACCGATGTCGCCCTTGCCCTCGGTTGACCGGGTCGTGATGCGATGCGAGCCGACGGTGACCGTTCCGGCATCCGGCTCCAGGATCCCTGAGACAATTGAGATTGAGGTCGTTTTCCCGGCCCCGTTGGGACCGAGCAGGCCATAGGTCTCGCCCGCTGCGATATGAAATCCCACGTCATCGACGGCGACCAGATCGTCAAAAGCTTTGACGAGACCCACACATTCCAAGACGTTCACCCGTCACCCTCCTTCTCTCACATCTAGAAGATACCCAAAGGTTGCGTCGACGGCGTCGGCCACTCGAATGATTGCACGCTCCGCTAGAAGGACGAGTTACCCGGCCAGGACCTCGATGATGAGCAGACCGACCGGACCGCGAACCACGGTGATGCCTGCCTTGTTGAAGCCAGCCCCAACCATTTCCGATCCGGTCTCGTTTGCAAGCGCGGTGTGCCCGGCCTCGGGGGATGCAGCCAGAACCGCCAATTCTGTGCGACTGATGGAGAGCAACCCTGCGCTGTCGAGGGCGGCACGCAGCGCGCGGTCACTCAACACATCCACTGTTCCCGCGCCGTAGCCCGCGACGGCCAGGTCAAATGCGATCTGGTCAAGACCGGGCGACCGGAGCACCGGAGCGACGGCAGCATCGACGCGCTCCTCGTTGAGCAGCTCGAGCACGGCGTCTTCAGCGTCGGGCAATCGCTCGAGCTCACTCGGGGCAGTCGCCGGCACCACAATCGGCTGTCCCGCCGTGGCGACGGCGCTGGGCCCTCCCGTCAGCTCACGGATGCGGAGAGTTATCTCGACCACACGGTCACCAGATAACAGGCCGAGGATATGCTGCGGCATACCGTCCGGATCGGTAAGGCCTTCGGCGACTGCGGACTGCTGGAGCTCCTCGGCTGCGGCTTGTGGGAGCGGCACCACGGTGGCGAGGGAGACCGCGATGGTCACAAGTAGAGCAAAGGCGATCAGGCTGAGGGCGGCACCGCCGGCGCGGTTCAGCGTGGGAACGCCCGGAAGAACCCTGATCCCAAGGTGGAGTACCCGGCTGACGATTGCTGCCGCAATTGCTATTCCGACGAAAATCACGATCCCGGCGACAAAGCGCGAGGCATCCGGTGAGGATCCTGACATCGCAGCAAAGACCCGGCCCAAAGGCGTCGAAAGACGGAATGAGGCAATGGTGCCAAGAACCAGAACCGCAAGACTGATGATTTCTTTGACGAGGCCCCGCATCCAGCCCCGAATGGCCAGGACTACGAGCAATGCGCCGAGAGCTAGATCGAGCATGGTGGTCTCCAGTGCTCAGCGATCGGGGGTGTCGTCGCTGTCGCTCTCTTCTGGCAACTCCGGTCCCGGTTTCGCCGCGGCACGCTCTTGCAGCGATTCACGTATTTCACCGATCACGGTGTCGGGTGGTTGCGATGATTCGATCATGGCGTCGTACGCATCCTCCCATGACTGGCCGAGTATGCGAGTCCTCCAGAAGTGCCCGCCAAGTATCTTGAGCGCCGCTGTAATTGGAACTGCCAGAAGAACACCCCAGATCCCGCCGATGCCTCCACCAAGAACTATGACGAGGATGATTGCCGCCGGGTGCAGGCTGACTGTTGCCCGCAGCACATTGGGACTGATGAGATGGTTGTCGAGCTGCTGGACAATGAGCGCAACGAGGGCTGCCCACAAAGCTGTTGTGGGGTCTGCGGTTACAAAGGCAACCAGGACCCCGAGGAAGCCGCCCACCCATGGGCCCACAAACGGG
>JAYEIP010000019.1:0-3693 GCA_034660155.1 Actinomycetota bacterium
GCCGGATCGGCCCCCCACCGGTGCAGCTTGGAGAGCAGCGCACCACAGGGGGGTTGTATCGACCGCTCCGTAGTAGAGGCTCATGCGGTCGTGGGGGAGACTTCGCTGACCCAAGCGCACCTCGTGAAGGATCTTCCCCGGCTCCTCTGATACCGATGGGTCGGTTTCGGTGCCCTGAAGGTTGGCCAGCAGCCGGGCGGTGCCAAGTGCGGCATCGCGGTCGAGCAGCATCGCTTCGATCGAAGTGATCATGCTGTCTCGACCGAACAACGCAACGAACCACGGGATACCTGCTGCGAAGGAGCGCTGGCCGTTCATCTCAATCTCGAGGGCGGCCAGGTCGGTGAGGCTGCGGGCCCACAGGTGTTCCGAGCGCATCGGCGGAGGAACGCAACGGGGCTGGAAGGACTCGGGCGATTCAGACCGACCAGTGGTCCGAGCTAAGTTGAGTGGTGGAAAGACTGGGAGACCCTCGCACTGTGGGTCGGTATAGAAGGAGTTGCTATGGACAATGAACCGAGTGATTGGGCTATCGGTTGGACCGGCTTTGCCTCGATCATGATGGTGATGGGCGGTATCTGGTGGATCATCGCTGGGATCGTCGCTCTCGCGAACGACACGTTCTATGTCGTTGGTGAGGAGTACATCTTCCAGTTCAACGTGACGACATGGGGTTGGATTCACCTGCTGCTCGGCATCGTAGTGCTGCTGGCCGGGTTCTACCTGTTCACCGGCGCGGTATGGGCGCGCACGACTGGCGTGATCATTGCGGTGTTGTGGGCGTTGTTCGCGTTTGCGTGGATGCCCTGGTACCCCGTGTGGGCGATCGTGCTCGTCGCTATCTCGGTGACCGTGATCTGGGCACTGACTGCGCACGGACACGACATCGTCGAAGGCTAGAAGGTCCAGTAGTTAATGCCGTGAGGCTGGTGTGGAACAATCGGCAACAAGCGTGCCTGCCACACCAGCCGAACGGCTCCCTCAAGGGTTGGGACCCATTTGTTGTCGTCGCGGTGGCGGCGTCCGGTCCTTGCGGGTGAGTGGTATTCGTTGCGTCTGTTTCTGGGTGAGCGTGAGGAGATCTCCCGCTCCATGTTGACCACATATGCGCGGATCAGGAATCGCGAGACACCTGTCCCCCCACACGACCACCCGGACATAGACAAATACTCCGGACAAGCACGGGAAACCGAGAGAGGGAAAGGTGAGAGCCTTCCCCTCTCTCATGCTCTCTGATCGGGACCTCAACACCATCTGGGACGACGGCGGAGACCTGCGCAGAACCTCAAGGCCATGGCGAAGGTCGCGCTGATAGGATCTGACGGGGAGGTTCCATGCATGGTCATCTAGTCATTGCCGACATATCGGGATACACCCAGTTCCTCACGAGCAGTGAGCTCGAACATGCGAACGGCATCATCGGCGAGCTTCTGAACGCAATAGTCGGAGCAATTCAGGCGCCTTTGACCGTGTCCCGCATCGAGGGCGACGCCGTATTTATGTACGGAGCGATGCCGGAGGGGATGAGCGGCCAAACCGTGCTCGAATCTGTCGAATTGCTCTACTGCTCGTTCGCCGGCTCCCTCGAAACGATGACATTGAACACGTCCTGTCAGTGCAACGCTTGTGTCAATATCAGCTCGCTTGGCCTCAAGATCGTCATGCACTGCGGTGAGTTTGCCAAAGCCGACGTGGGTGGGCAGGAGACGTTGTCCGGTGCCGACGTGGTCATGGCACACCGTCTCCTGAAGAACAGCATTCACGAGACAACCGGGATCGCGGACTACATGATCGTCACCCAGCAGTGCGTTGATGATCTGGGTGTTGCCGCGATCGTGGCAGGCTGGACGGAGCACACCGAGGAGTATGAGCACGTAGGCGAGGTGAAAGGCTACGTGTCATCGCTACCGGACGTCTGGGTGTTCATGCGTCAGCAGAACGAAAACCGGGTTGTCCAGCGCGAGGCTTGGCTTTCTCTGAGCGCTTATAGCCAGGCGCCTCCCGCAATCGTTTGGGATCACCTCGTGGACCCGATCAAGCGGACCCTGTGGCTGGAGGCGAACGCCAACAACGTCATTGGTGACGGTCGGGGAAGGATCGGTCCGGGTGCCGAGTACCACTGCGCCCACGGTGAGAACAACGAGATTCTGATCTTCACGGTCCTGGACATGAAACCGATGGACTACATAACGTTCCTTATTCCAATGGGCAACGGCATCGGCCTGCGGTACACGGACTACGTCATTCCCAGCGGTACCGGCACCCGCATTGTCAGTCACTGCGCTCCACTGTTCTCGACGGAGACCGGCAAGGATATGCCGGATGGGGTGCTCGCCCAGATGGCCGAGCCGGTGGGTGACGACTACACGCAGAACCTGGCCCGGATTGCCGAGATGGCTGATGAGGCCGCCGCCGACCTGGCGACGGCGTAGCCGCGCAGGTACGGCACACTTCGCTAATCGTCAATCACTCGATGCAGCACCCACTCCTCGCCGAAACCATCAGTATGCCCGCAAGGCGCGGCCATAACCCGCCAGCCTTCGTACAATCAACCTCATGGGTGTGGCACGAAATCTCGAACGACGGTTGGAACGGCTCGCCGATGGGCTCTCCGCTGCGGTCTTTCGCGGTCGGATGCACCCGGTGGATCTGGCGAACCGACTGGTCCGGCAGGCCGACCTCATGGTCATCGACGGCGACACCGGCCCCACCATCCCGAACCAATTCACCGTTGCGGTCAACGATGCCGACCTGGACCCACAAATCGACATCACCCAGCTCACCCGGGAACTCAATCTGACTCTGTCCGAGACCGCAACAGATCGTGGTTGGCGCATCGGTGGACCAATCGACGTGCACCTGACAACAGACTCTTCCGTAGGGAGAGGTTTGATCAAGTGCACGGCAACCGAGGTCCCGGCATTGTTGCCCCCGTGGGGAGAACTAGCTGAGCACCGCGGCGAACGCGAGTTCAGTCTCGGCGACAATCGCTCCGTCATCGGCCGATCGGATACCGTCGATATCAAACTGGACGAAGCAGAGGTGTCGCGCCATCACGCCGTCGTCTTCCGTGAGGGCGGCCGTATCTGGATCGTCGACCTCAGCTCGGCAAACGGGACCACCGTCAACGGCAACTCGGTGACGACTGAAGCCGTAGAGATCGGCTCAGGAGATATGCTGGCGTTTGGACCATCCACATTTGCTCTGCGAACCGCTTAGGGGAATAAGTGCCGGCACTCTTTCTCAACCTACTGAAGCTGATATTCATCGCACTGATCTATCTGTTCCTCTGGCAGATCGGCCGATCGATCGGCGCCCATATTGGGCCATCACAATCAGTCCGTCGCTCCAAGAAGGGCGAGGAACTTGTCGTGGTGCGCTCGGATACGATTGCCGGGAAAAGGTTTCCGATCGGGGCACCGGCGGTCCTCGGTCGAGCCGAAGACGCCGACATCTACGTCGACGATGCCTACGCCTCTGAGTTCCACGTCAGAATCGGGATCCAGGATGATGCCGTCGTCCTCAACGACCTTGGTTCGACTAATGGAACGTACGTGAATGGCCGCCGGGTAACGGTCCCGACCTCGCTACAAAAGGGCGACGCCGTTCAGATCGGCAAAACCATCCTCGAGGTCAGATAGCCTGCGGATAGCCAAAGACCGACACGGCCTCGGAAGCACTGTGGCCGCCTCT
>JAYEIP010000020.1:0-3680 GCA_034660155.1 Actinomycetota bacterium
GCAAGCAGAAGTACTCGTCGATCTTCAACTACCCCACCCTCAACTGGGCAGACATGGGAACCATCGGCTGGCTCGTTGATGGTGCGGCGATCACCAATCAGGTCATGCTCACCCGCACTTCCTACGGTCCCTACGCCCGGGCCATGCACCGCATCTGCCGTGAGGAGAGTTTCCATCAACGCCAGGGTTACGAATTGATCCTGACTCTGATGCGCGGCTCAGACGAGCAGCGGCAGATGGCTCAGGACTCCATGAACCGAATGTGGTGGCCGGCGCTGATGATGTTCGGCCCGCACGACGACGACTCTCCCCATACCAAGCAGTCGATGGACTGGAAGATCAAACGCATCAGTAACGACGACCTCCGCCAGCAGTTTGTGGACGCCACCGTGCCCCAGGCCGAATTCGCCGGCATCACCATTCCCGACCCCGACCTCAAGTGGAACGAGGAGCGAGGCCACTACGACTTTGGCGACATCAACTGGGACGAGTTCTGGACCGTCGTGAAGGGGAACGGGCCCTGCAACCGGGAACGGATGACACACAAGGTCAAAGCCTGGGACGACGGTGCCTGGGTACGCGACGCGGCGGTGGCTTACGCAGCCAAACAGACCGCCCGCAAGACTGCCTGAGGAGGTGCAATGAGCTACGAAGTCCCTCACATGGCCGGCGACGACGAAATCGAATTCGGCTCGCTGCCTGAAGGTGGCTGGCCTCGTTGGGAAGCCTTTGTCCGCCAGCGCGGAGGTCTGTCGCACGTCTACTCGGAGTCGGTCCATGCTCCAGACGCCGAGACTGCACTGCTCAATGCCCGCGACGTCTATTTACGCCGGGTGGAAGGTGTGAGCCTTTGGGTGGTCCCCACCGCCGATGTGCACGTGTGGGAATCGGACAGCCCCAACAACGACCCGCTGGATGACACTGCTGCCGGATCGTCCCTCTGGGAGATCTTCGTTCGGCACCGCCGCGGCCTGGCACATGTTCACGCAGGATCGATCTCCGCAACCTGCCCCGCAGATGCCGTCGACCGAGCCCGCAATGTCTACCTGACGCGCGATGAGGGAGTAAGCGTCTGGGCAATCCCGGCCTCCTCCGTCATCGCCGCAGACCCCGCTGAGGCAGCGGCCTTGTTTGAGCCTTTCGCAGACAAGGACTACCGCTACCCGACTTTCTACGAAATCCCTGAAGAAGTGGGGTACATGTGAGCACCGACTTCTACCGCTATCTGCTTCGCCACGGTGACGACAACCTGGTTCTTTCGCAGCGACTCTCTGAGTACATCTCTTATGCGCCGGAGCTGGAAGAGGACCTGGCCGTTGCCAATATCGCTCTCGATCATCTAGGTGTCGCGATGCACCTTCTCGAATACGCAGCGGGAGTTGGCGACAACGGGCATAGTGCCGACGAGCTGGCGTTTCACCGTTCCGAGCGCGACTTCACCAACCTGTTGTTAGTGGAGCAGCCGAACGCTGATTTCGCCCACATCATCACCCGGCAGTTCTTCTTCGACGCCTACCAGGTGGGACTGTGGGAGGCCCTCATCGCCTCAAATGATGAGACTGTGGCCGGGATCGCCGCCAAGGCATCGAAGGAGGCTGCCTACCACCTTCGCCACTCCAGCAGCTGGATGATTCGTCTCGGTGATGGAACGGCCGAAAGCCACGCTCGCACCCAGGCGGCCATCGATGCCTTGTGGAGGTACGTTGGCGAGTTGTTCGAGTCGGATACGCTCGACGAAGCAGTGTCGGCCGCAGGATTGGGCGTCAATCCGGCGTCGCTCCGAGCAGCATGGGAGGAGCGGGTTGACGGCACTCTCAACGAAGCAACATTGAGCCGCTGTGAGGACGATTACCAGCGCAACGGCGGCCGCCGCGGTTTCCATACCGAGAGCCTCGGGCATCTTCTCGCGGAAATGCAATGGATGCAGCGGGCCTATCCGGGGATGCAATGGTGACGGTCGCAACCTCCAAACTACGCGAAGTGCTGGAAGAGGTTGTCGATCCTGAGATACCGGTGCTCACGATCGCCGATCTCGGCATCCTCCGCGACGTCGCCGAGGAGCCCGGCGGCAGAGTGGTGGTGACGATCACCCCCACTTACTCGGGTTGCCCAGCGATGGACCATCTCCGTGGCGAAATCGAGCGGGTGTTACACGAGCACGGCCGGGACGAAGTCCAGGTTGTCACCACCTTCCAGCCCGCGTGGACCACCGACTGGATGACGCCAGAGGCGAAAGCAAAGCTGACCGAATATGGCATCGCACCACCCCGGGCGGATGTTGCGGCCCCGATTTTGTGCCCGCGCTGTTCGGACGACGCCAGCCGGTTGGTGTCGGAGTTTGGGGCCACCGCCTGCAAGGCACTACGGGTTTGCAGCAGCTGCGGCGAGCCTTTCGACCATTTCAAAGAGATCTGAGGAGCACGATGACTACCGATATCCAGGGTGTCGATTTCAACACACTGACGATCGCCGATGTCGAGTCTCTCACCGACGATGCCGTCGCCATCACGTTCGACGTTCCGTCCGAACTTGCTGATACGTATCGATATGTGCCCGGCCAACACGTGGCGGTACGCGCCGAGATCGATGGGCGGGACGTTCGCCGGACATATTCAATTTGCGCCAATGCGGCTACTAATCGGCTCCGTATCGGGGTGAAGCGGATCGACGGTGGAACCTTTTCCAGCTTTGCGACAATGCAGCTGCACGCAGGAGATCAACTCGACGTCGCAGCCCCCTATGGTGAGTTCACCGTCGTGCCCGACGCTGCTGAAGCCGCCCACTACGGGGCGATCGCCGCGGGCAGCGGAATCACCCCGATCCTCTCGATGATTGCCACCGTGCTGGAAGAGGAGCCGAACAGCAGGTTCACCCTGCTGTTCGGCAATCGGACGTCGGCCTCCATCATGTTCCTCGAGGAACTCGAAGGGTTGAAGGACCGTTACCCATCCCGATTCCATCTGGTCCATGTCCTGTCACGCGAAGCCCAGATAATCCCCGTCCTTTCCGGCCGGTTGGACGAAGAGCGTCTCGAAACATTGCTCGATAGCGTGGTCGACACCGCTTCAGTTGATGATTGGTATCTTTGCGGGCCCTACGAACTGGTGCATTCCGCCAGGGCAGTACTCGGTTACCGCGGAGTTTCAGAGGACGTCATCCACGACGAGTTGTTCTTCGCTGAACCCACCCCGGCTCCCCCGCCCGCGGCACCCGTCGACGAGACGGGCATGGCGCAGGTGACCTTCACGCTCGACGGGCGCACCTCAAGTGTTCTCACCGACCCCAACGGGCCACCGATCCTCGCCTATGCCCTCGAAGAACGACGGGACACACCGTTCAGTTGTCGTGGTGGGATGTGCACAACCTGCAAGGCACAGGTGCTCGAGGGCGAAGCGTCGATGGATCTCAATTTCGCCCTCGCCGAAGAGGACCTGGCCAAGGGCTACATCCTGACCTGCCAGGCCCATCCGAAATCCGAGAAGCTGACGATCACCTACGACGTGTGAAGAAGTCCGGGCCGTCGGCCGGACTTCGGTACTAGGAGGCGCGTCGCATCAGTCCCCCCTCCGGGGAAAGTACCGCCGGCGCCAGCCGGGGGTAGGGGGGGAACTCACCGGGTGAGTTCCTTGGGAGTTCGCAAGCGAACTCCAGGGTCTTCGCAAGTGTCCGAAACGCGTAAC
>JAYEIP010000021.1:0-3676 GCA_034660155.1 Actinomycetota bacterium
TCTTCAGCGAACCTTCATAAGAAGCCATCCGCATTTTTCGGATGATAGTGAAGCCGGCTTTAGCGTTCCGGCAGGAACCAAGATCGGCCGTATTCTCTTTCGGATCACAACTGACTTGATTCAGTTCGTGAACTTGATATATAGTAGGTGTAGTTGATCGCGTATTCGATGAGAGGAAACTGATGAGCTACAGTTTGCCTCGCTATCGGGGTTCGACGAGGCCCCCGAGTGGGTCAACTGGCTCTTTGCCATGTTCGGAGCCCGCGCTCTCGGCTTCGCCTACGGTATGTTCCATGCCGCCCGTAACCCGGAAACTCACCTCGAGTGGATTCGCGCCATGATCGGAATCCAGGCTATCGATTGGATCGCCACCATTGGGTACCTGGTTACCGGAGCGGTGACTATGGCCCAGGTGACAACGGCCGCATTCTTACCGATCCTGTTCATCCTGATTCTCAGCCGCAATTCTCCACGAGTCGCATAGCGGCTCCTCGATCCCAATCTAAAAATGTGGATCTCAGGCCTGATATGCGGCCTGAGATCCACAAGAACGGATAGCGAGCGAGGGCGCTCACGCCACCCTGGCTGGGACGAGTGAGAGACCGTCGGCGGCCCGGATGGCACGGGACGCCCGCGCCAGAGCGCGCATCCTGACGGGCTCCGGTTGGGTCGGATCCGCCAGGATACCTGCAATGGTCGGCAGCGTCCCGGTCCGAACCAGGATATTGGCGACCATCGCCAGATCAGTGTCATGGTTCCCGAGGCCCCCGGTTGCGATTCGGCGCTCGATGCGATCAAGTATTTCGGTGTAACGGTTCATCGTTGTACTCCTTTCACCACTCAAATCTATGCCGCGCGAACCATGACGTAAAGCGACCATTACTTGCGATGATGATTAGCACAGCTTATAGTTCATGGATGGCAAACATGAACTCGAGTTACCTCGGCGATCTCGAACTGCGTCACCTTGAGGCTTTGCGCGCTGTGGCCGCGGAGGGCACATTCGGTCGAGCAGCAGCCACCCTCGGATACACGCAGTCGGCGGTATCGCAACAGGTTGCCGCCTTGGAACGGATCGTCAACGAGAAGGTTTTCGATCGGCCCGGAGGTCCCCGACCCGTCCAACTGACTCCGGTGGGCCGGATGCTGCTGAGCCACGCCGACGAGGTGCTGGGTCGGGTTTCCTCTTTGGAGCGCGAGCTTGCTGAATTCAAAGCGGGAATCACCGGCCGGATCGACGTCGGAGTGTTCCAATCGGTTGCCGTCAAAGTGGTGCCCATGGTCGTCGGTCGGCTGCGGCAGGAGGCACCTCGCGTCGACGTTCGCCCATTTGAGGGCGTTGACGATCAACACCTCATCGGCATGGTGGCCGACCGCCGCCTTGATTTGGCCTTCGCGGTCGGGTCAGCCTTCGACCCGCGCCTCCAGGTCGTGCACTTATCGCACGACCCATTTGTCGCCGTGGTCCCCGCCGATCACCCGGGTGGAGACTCCATCTCGCTCCGGGGGCTTGGCGTCGTATCCATGATCGGCCAGCCGGTTCATGACACCTGTCAGATGAAGGTTGATGCCGGGCTCGCCGACGCCGGCATCGCCCCGGATTACGTGTTCCGCACCGCCGACAACGCAGCTGTGCAGTCGATGGTGCGTGCGGGTATGGGGATCGCCATCATGCCCTTGTTGGCCGTCGACGGCAACGATCCTGAAATCCGGATCTGCCGACTCGAACCGCCAATCCCCCACCGCGAGCTGAGCCTGGTCATCGGCCCCGACCCCTCCCCTGTTACCCAGCATTTTGTTGATATCGCAGTCGAGGTCTGCAGGGAAGTTGTGGCCACAGCACCGGTGTAGCACCCGTTTTTGCCAACGGGCTAGACGTGGGACGCCACGGCCAGGGCAAAAAGGGCCTGGCCATCGGTCAACCATTGGTCAAGCTGCATGCCCGCCGCCCCGAAGTCGCGCTCCACACCGTCGCGGGTGAACTTACATGACACCTCAGTGTGGATCTCTTCGCCCTCTACGAAGGTAACGGCCAGATCGAGTGCGTGCAGGTTGGCGACCACATGCCGTGTGGCCCGAAGGCTCTGTTCCATACACGAGTACTTACGATCAAATCGGGTCACATGCTCGAACGCATCAAGCGGGATATCGCCATCAAGTTCCCTGTTCACGACTCGCAAGATGTTGAGGTTGAATTCGGCCGAGACGCCGGCCGAATCGTCGTAGGCAGCCACCATCGTCGACTCGTCCTTCACCAGATCTACTCCCAACATGAAAGAGTCGCCGGGGCCCAGCGCACTGGTCACCGATCGCAGCAAAGAATGGCGCAGCGTCGGCACATAGTTACCAATCGTCGACCCGAGGAACACGATGAGACGACGCCCGCGATGCCGCACCTTGTCGAGGTCGGCAACGTAGTCACCGACAAGCCCTTCGACTTCAAGCCAGGTGTAGTCGGTGCACAGGTCCATCGCAGCCGACCGGAGCGCGTCTTCGGAGATGTCGATCGGGACGTAACGCCGCCCGCCGACACGATGCATCGCCTCAATAAGCAGCTTCGTCTTACTTGACGACCCGGATCCCAACTCAACCATTTCGTCAGGCCGGAGATGCTCCATCAGCGCATCGGCATGGGAGTCAAGGATCTCCGTCTCGGCACGGGTCAGGTAATACTCCGGAAGGGTCGTGATCTGCTCAAAGAGCTCTGAGCCTTTCGCGTCGTAGAAGTACTTCGATGGAAGATGCTTCCGGTACGCGGTGAACCCGTGACGAACGTCCTCGAGCAATTGCGCGCGGTGGTCCGTAGGTGGGGTGAGCTGTGATACCGTCACCGGTGCATCGCCGATGGTCCTCATTACCTCACCCCCTGGTGTTCAAAAGATCGAACGGTGGTCCCCCCGGCTGTGAGTGTGACCAGCGTGTGCTCGCGCACGGCTTCCCAGGCATCATCCGGATCGAGCGGCTCGGATGCCACCCAGCCGCCGTCTCCGGTTCTGCGGATGTACAACGAATTGACCGGTGCCCCAACGGAGGTGCGAGCGGCGACGATCTCGGAAGAGGAGGCAACCACCAGATTGAGCGTTGCAGCTTCCCCGGCACGATCGACTTCAGCAGCCACCAATTGCACAACTGCCGCGATCCCGTCGCCCATAGTCGCCCCTGGACTGTCATCCAGGTGTTGGAGCACGAGAAGGAAGAGCACCAGCGAATCGTTCATCGCCACGAGATCGCCATGACGCTCGTCCGAGAGTCGCTGTATCAGGCGTCTTCCGACTTCTCCGCGGAACCCGCCAACCCAGCCGTTGTGCACGCCTGCGACATCATCCGCGACATAAGGGGCGACGTTTGCAGGACCGAAAGCCAGACCCGGCGTCGCCGAGCGGACCGCAGCCAGGACCGTGTTACCACCTAGCTTTGGTGCAAGGTCGGGAAGGTTCGGGTCGGCCCAGGGCGGCTTGTCCGAGATGTATCGAAGCGGCGACCCGTCGCCCTCGTTCCACCACGCCACCCCGGTACCGTCTACGTTGACCGCACCGCTCACCAGCTCACGAGGCGCGTACGCCGCGTGCTCCAAAGAGTGTGGCGGGTCATACAACAATGCCGATAACGCGATCGGACGGTCCCCGACATATCCGGCTAATCGGCACACGTCAGGACACATCCCAAGCGAGCCGGA
>JAYEIP010000022.1:0-3659 GCA_034660155.1 Actinomycetota bacterium
TCTAAGCATTGTCGCAGGAGATAGCTCTTTTCCATTTAAAGAGATAGGATCACCATTTTTATATCCAATAGTGATATATTCTTTCTCATCTGGAGCATTTTCAGGAGAAGTTGACCATAGCCACATCCGGCGGTGGTGCCATCGGTAGTGGTGTCAACGCGCGATCGCAATATCCTCGCCATAGAGAGCGAGGTGCGGGGTGCGCTTGGCAACGGTGTGCGGTCGTTCCTGGTGGTCGTGGGTGATACCCGGCCCCAGGTGGAGCACATGGCTCATCACTACGAGATCGTTGAGCATCTTCGTGAGCTACAGAGCCACCTTCCGTTGTTTGAGGCAGGGATGACCACCCGTTTCCGTGACTGGCAGTTCCGGCGCCGGATAGATGCCGGTGCCGAGTTCTTTGTGGCCGGGCCGGTGATCGATCCCACGACCGTTGCAGCCAACGTTGCCCGGCTCAAGCGCGACCCCGCGGACCCGCCCGTGTACCTGATGGTCGTGCCCCCCTTCAGCAGCTATTGGGTGAAGCGCATGGAGCAAGTAGGGAGCGTCCCGGTATCCGATTCGCTCCGCAGCGAGCTCGCCGAAGGCATCGCCCGGGAACGTGCTTGGGAGCTGGCGCTTGAGGTATCGGCAGAAGCGAAGGAAGCAGGGTGTGCCGGCGTCATCGTGACCGGCCTCAAGTTCGACACGGTGGTAGATGAGGCTTCCCGGGTGTGGCGAGGTGTGGAGGGCTGAGGCCCCTGCTTCCCGATACCAGCCGGAGTAGCTATGTCCCGAGTGCCCTGTGCAGGAACGCTGCCATCTGATCCCTAGTCATTCATTCTTAGATTCACCTGGACTCAGTCGCCCCGCCGATCGAGTCGGGAGACGACTAGCGACACGACAACGGTGAGGGCAACGCTGCCGAGGATCGACACTTGGATGGCGGTGAATCTCCGCAGCAGCACCAGGATCAACACGAAGACGAGTACGTGGCGAAACACACAGCGAGCGTAGCCCGGACCTGTAACGATCTCCTAGCTCCGAGGCATAAGCACCGAGGTCCACGTTTCCGATGAGGCTCCGTATTCTGCGTAGTGCCGCGACCCGGTCCTACCCGAGTGCTCGGTGGAGGAATGCTGCCATCTGGCCCCTCGTCACATTTCGGCCCGGACAGAACTGGTCGTTGACCGGCGGATTACACCCGAGCGTCACCCCGGCTGTAGCCAGCTTGTCGATGTCGAAGCGGAACACCGACTCATCGTGGTCGGTGAACAGGTCACCGCTACCATCGTCGTTGTAACCGAGGGCAGGCACCAAGAACGCAGCCATCTGGCCGCGTGTGACAGCCTTGTCCGGGCAGCATTCGGTTGCGGAGCAGCCTTTGGTGATCCCGGTCGCGGACAACCAAGATATATCCGCGGCGAAGGTCGACGTGGATCAGGTTCCCTGGCGAAGTAGAAGCTGCTCACCGATGTTGAGACGACGCTGAAAGCGGTGGGTATCCATCACAGATATGGGTTTCTGGCCGTTTAGGCCCATTTCCACCAGGTTCTTGGCCATCTGATGGTCTACGTCCCCGACATCCAGGTGAAGACCACTGCCCCTGTGCAGACTCGCCCGGCCACGCACATTCACAACCGTTCGGAGAGCCTTGTCCCTGAGTTGGGAGTACAGGACCAGTCCGAGTGGAGGAGTGGGGATGCCGCGGCCGCTACCGCCGTTTGGGGGTACCCGCTGCCGTTGGTGGTCAGGTTGTCGCGGATGGTCCACACGTAGTTCTCGGTGTCGTCGATGAAGTCGACCTCCAGAACATGACTGTTCTGTAGCCACCCGGGAAACTGGAACGAGTAGATCTTGAACGCGGTGTCGTTCACGATCTCAAATGGCCAGACCACTAGATCGATTGCAACACCATCGAAGGTCGCTTCCAACCGCAATTTCTCGGACTGGAGTGCCTTCCTTTCCGCCGTTGTGTATGAGGACCAGTCCTCAACGAACCAGCCAGTGAGCAAGTAGAACTGACCATTGAGACTGTCACTGATATCGTCCGAATCTTCACACCCACTCGACCAGTCTGGTAGCCATGCGACGATAATGACCTCCGGAGGGCGCTTTGAGGTCTCAACCGCTTTCGAGCGCAGTCATGAAGCGAGACGACCGGGCAACTGAGCATTACGACTACGCCATCGTCGGCATGGGCATCGGCGGGCTCACCATGGGCGCGCTCCTCGCCAACGCGGGCAATCGGGTGATCATCTTCGAGCAGCACTACCTGCCCGGCGGGTACGGCCACACATTCGCTCAGGGTGGGTTCTCTTTCTGCGCCGAGCTTCACTACGTGTGGGACTGCGGCCCCGGCGAGCGGGTTTACAAGATGCTCGAGAAACTCGGGCTGGAAACGGACGTGACGTTCCGGCGGCTCGACCCGGACGGCTTTGATCGCATCGTTGGCCCGGGAGTCGACTACACGATCGGCAGCGGATTCGATCGCGAACTGGAGCGACTCGCTGAGATGTTCCCGGGTCATGAACCAGGCTTGCGGGACTATTACAGGATCGTCGACACGATCCATCGACAGATGTATGACCTACCGATCGGTTTCTCCTGGCGCACGATGGCCGCGCACCCGAAGCGGTATTCACACATTCTCCGCTATGCGACATGGACGCTGGAAAGACTTTTCGACAAGCTTGGCTTTCCGGTGGAGCTTCGGCTGATCCTTGCCGGCCAAAGTGCGATCTTCTTCATGCCTCCCCGCGACCTCTCGCTACTGGCTCAGGCCGGTGGCGTCGGCAGCTACGACCAGGGGGCATACCATCCGGCACAGAGTTACCGACATGTGATGCGATCACTGCTCCGCAAGATCAAACAACAGCGAGGATGTCGGTCGATGCTGTCGACGGAGATCACGGGGATTCAGGTAGAAGACGGGATAGCCCGATCCGTTACGACGGCAGGAGGGGACCGGTTCACAGCCGACAGATTCCTGGTGAATGCAGATGCACAGCTCAGCGTGGACTTGATCGGCCGCGAGCACTTTCAAAAGCGCTTCCTCAGGAAGCTTGACTACGAATACGGACCGAGCGTGATCAGTATTTACCTCGGCCTGCGCGACATCGACCTGCGGGCATACGGTCTAGGGGAAGAGAACATCTTCTGGCATCCCAAGGTCGACCTGAACGAGGTGTACGACGATCAGCTTGGAGACACAATCCCCGAGCGCCCCTACTTCTTCTGTAACTCCCCGAGTCTCCGACCGCACGAAGGCGTTATCGCACCGAGAGGCGGTAGCCAACTCGTCATTGTCGCGCCGTGTACCTACGACTTTTTCGCCAGATTGCGTGCGGAGAGCGAGGATGCCTACCAAGCCGCCAAGCAGCTGTTCGCCGACCGGATCATCGCCGTCGTGGAAGTCGAATTGGTGCCGGGCCTGTCCAACCACATCGTTGAGCAAATAGTCGGTACTCCCCTCACGAACGACTTCTACGTCCATGCGCCGAAAGGCAACTGCTACAGCACGCCGTTGGATCCCCAGCACGTCAACCTACGCCGACTCAATTACAGGAGCCCGTTCCCGAACTTGTACTTTGTGGGGGCCAGCAGCAGCCTCCCCGGCTTTGCGACTGTCATCCACTTCGCCTCCTTGCTCTACGAGAAGCTGACGGGAGACCGGGTGT
>JAYEIP010000023.1:0-3644 GCA_034660155.1 Actinomycetota bacterium
CACGGAAGCAGCCCAGTGATGGCCAACATGGTGTCGTGGGGCCACACGCTACCCCGGTGATAGGAGACCGGATGGTATGCCGGGTGGTCCCGGGTAAGGGTGCGGATTCCCCACCCCGACCACATTCCATCGCCGACCAGCGACTCGGCGACCGCTGCCGCCTTTTCTGGGCGAACCGCTTCCGCCCACAAGAGGTGGCCCGGGTTGGACGAGACCGTGTCGGCCACCCAGCCGTCCTTGCCGATCGCCATGGCGAAGGTGCCGAGATCATCGCGCCAGAAGCGGTCGTCGATCCGCTGCCGGAGTTCGTCGGCCTCGACGCGCAGGGAGGTCGCCCGCTCCGGTTCTCCCAGCTCGATCTCGAGTCGAGCTGCCGACCGCAGGGCCGCCACGGCATATCCCTGCGCCTCCACAACCGCAATGGGCTGCTCAAGCTGCCGTCCTCGTCCATCGACCATCGAATCGCCCGAGTCCTTCCAGCCCTGGTTGGTGAGCCGGGTGACATCGCCTCTGTAGGTGAGAAATCCGTCGCCGGTCTCGAGCCCGCGTCTGATCCAATCGACGGCCGCCCGCAGATTGGGCAGCAAGGCTCTGAGCCGAGCCGGATCGGCTCCCCACCGGTGCAGCTTGGAGAGCAGCATGCACCACAGGGGCGTTGTATCGACCGCTCCGTAGTAGAGGCTCATGCGGTCGTGGGGGAGACTTCGTTGACCCAAGCGCACCTCGTGAAGGATCTTCCCCGGCTCCTCTGATACCGATGGGTCGGTTTTGGTGCCCTGAAGGTTGGCCAGCAGCTGGGCGGTGCCAAGTGCGGCATCGCGGTCGAGCAGCATCGCTTCGATCGAAGTGATCATGCTGTCTCGACCGAACAACGCAACGAACCACGGGATACCTGCTGCGAAGGAGCGCTGGCCGTCCATCTCAATCTCGAGGGCGGCCAGGTCGGTGAGGCTGCGGGCCCACAGGTGTTCGAGCGCATCGGCGGAGGAACGCAACCGGGGCGGGTGAGCGAGCTGGCGGGGGGCAGTGGTCACCTTGTGGGGTTGGTGACCGGTGGTGCATGATCGCTCGATCGGCGTGGCTAAACCATCGACGATCGGAATAACGTCCAGACAGGTCCTCCATTCTTGGTTGGGATCGATCTGCGGTGTAAACACCAGGCGGTTTCCTTCACTCGCGGCGTCTTCGGAGGTGGCGATCTCCGTCGCCCGCTCAAAGCCGTTCGAGCTGTAGTTGAAGACCAAGTTGCCGTTGGTACGCCGAGCCCCAATAAGGCTTTCTGTTGCCGGTCCCGCTCGACGTACGTCGAAGACGTCGGCGAAATCTACCCTCATCTCTAGCTCGACGGTCACGGTCGCGGCGCGGCCGGTGCGGTTCTCGATAATGATGTCCTCGTGGAGGGTGGGGCCCTGATAGCGATGTCGTCGTACCACGAGTCCCGGTTCAGCGAACTCGTCTTGTTCGATCGCTCGGCTCCGAAGGTAGAAGATGGCCTCGCCGGCATCGATCGATGCGGCGTCTACGACTTCCGGATCGACGCCGTTGACCAGGAGGCTGAGCCCGGAGAGGAAACGGGTGTCGTTGCTGAAGAAGCCCTGGGGCCCCAATTCGGCGATGTTGCCGCTGCGTCCCGAGACACAGAACGCCCGTCCGGCGATGGTGAAGATTCCACCGCGCGCATGAGAGGGGACCCTGCCAATATCCGACCACATGGGAGCGGCACCAATCCTTCGTAGGCTATGGGAGCGTATGGTACGGGTCCTCCCCACCCGCTCACAACGACCGAGGGATCGGTGTGCCGACGTCGGTTGGTGTGCGGAGATCGATCGTCGACACCGTTTCGTAGACCCGCTCGTAGTCGGCGACCATCCGCTGCACCGAGAAGTGCTCGATGACGTGTGCTCGACAATCCTCGGGGAGCAGCCGTTTGGTCTGATCGATGGCGGCGCAGAAGGCGTCAAGATCGCCAGGAGGGACCACAAACCCGGTCTTGCCGTGGGCGATGACTTCCGACGTAGCCCCCATGTCGAATGCCACGACCGGGGTGCCGCAAGCGTTGGCTTCCGGCATGACCATTCCGAACGGCTCCGCCCATTGGATTGGCACCACCACAGCCGCCGCTCGGGCCATCAGGCCAGCCTTGCGTTCGTGGTTCGGATCCGGCACCACCTCGATGTCAACCGGAGCTGAGGCCACCAGCGGCTGCAGTACCTCCCGCCAGTATTTGCGTTCGTAACGCTCGTTGATCTTCATCGCCATGATCAATGGCCGGCCGAGGCGACTGGAGATCTCGATCGCTACCTCCGGTCCCTTCTCCGGGTTGGCGCGACCGACAAACAGCAGGTAGTCGTCCTTTTCGGCGGTGAACGGATATCGGTCGACGGGGACACCGTTGTGGACGACCGCGCTGATAGGAACGCCGGCGGGGGCGCGAGCAGCCTGGTCACTACTAATCGCCACTAGCCGCACCGGTGGCGCGATAAGGCGGGCCAGCTCGATCTGCTCATCCAGCCATGCCAGGTGAAGGGTGTGTACAACAGGTGGCCCGCCGGCTACCGCGCCCAGAGCAGGACCCACAGCTGCGGTGTGATCGTGGATGAGGTCGTACTCGCCCCGGCGGCGGTAGGCGGTGAGCGCTTGGATGGTCTCGATACGGGCGTCCCCAAGCTGCTCGAAGGGTGGCTCCTCGAAGACCGTTTCGAGCTGCGCCCGCGTCTTGGACCCGCCCGAAGCGAGCAGCGTAACCTCGTGTCCTGCGTCGACAAGACCGTCGGTCAGACCGCTCACGACCCACTCGATACCGCCATAGCCCGAAGGTGGTACTGACAACCACGGTGGTGCCACCTGGAGGATTTTCACAATGCACCCCCCTTGGTGCTGGCCTCACTCATTATTGCACGGGGTGGGTGGTAGGACCCGGAAAGTCGGAGGACATTGCAACGTCGCCGCGAGTGTGAGTCGGCCACGCCCGCCGTTCGGCTTTTGACCTGCCAACGACCAGTCACAACATCTCAAGCTGACGAGATGGTCCGGCACCGAGGAACGCGTAACCGCCGTTGTTTGCCAGCCCGTTCGGGAGTAGGGCACATCAAGTGAGGGAGCGTCTCACGGCTCTCGGTCGATCAGTTGAGAGCCAATGGGAGCCATTCGCGGTGGATTGCTGCGGACGGCTCTGGACCCTCATGGACATCGAACCACAGAATGCCGGGCTGTGTGGACGGCTGTGGACACCCATGGACAGGGCTTGGAGATCTACGGATCAGAAGGTTGGGGAGTTCGAGTTCTCTCTTACAGTATTCGCCCAGGCGGGCCGCATCGTCCTCCGATAGGAGGAAGTCGACTGCCGATCACTAGATATACCGAGCAGTAACACCCAACACGCCAATCGTCCGGAGCGGCACCTCCGCGAGTGGTTACTTCCGGCCACGGCAGTCGGTCCTCGCGGGTTCTACCCGACTTCTACCTTGCAGGGACCAACCGAACTATGAGAGCCTGCACGGACGGCAGCACCACGAATCCCCAACACCGGGCGATTCAGACCGACCAGTGGTCCGAGCTAAGTTGAGTGGTGGAAAGACTGGGAGACCCTCGCACTGTGGGTCGGTATAGAAGGAGTTGCTATGGACAATGAACCGAGTGATTGG
>JAYEIP010000024.1:0-3624 GCA_034660155.1 Actinomycetota bacterium
GGAGAGGTGACCGTCCACGGTGCCAAGAATGCCGTGCTCAAGCACATGGTCGCGATGCTGTTGGCGCCGGGCCATTATCACCTCGACAACGTCCCCGGCATTCTCGATGTGGACATCATGGGAGAGGTTCTGGACCATGTCGGGGCCCGCTGCACACGTCGCGGGTCGGTCGTCGAAGTTGATGTTCCCGAGAAGCTGAATCCCGAAGCGCCTCTGGGATTGGTGCGACGGATGCGAGCCTCCATCTTGATTCTTGGAGCACTACTTGCCCGCGTCGGTATCGCCCGGGTCGCCCTGCCCGGTGGAGATGACTTCGGGTCGCGCCCGATTGGTATGCATCTCGAGGGATTGGAACAGATGGGTGCGGAGTTCGAGCTTCGTCATGGGGTACTGGTGGGTTCCGCACCGGATGGACTAAACGGAACAGAGATCTTTCTGGAGTTCCCCAGTGTCGGGGCTACGGAGAATCTGCTGCTCGCTGCCGTGCTGGCGAAGGGTCGAACCGTGATCGGCAATGCCGCCCGTGAGCCCGAGCTTGCTGATCTCGCTTCATTCCTCAATGCGATGGGCGCCAAAGTGGACGGGGCTGGAACTTCAACGATCGAAGTTATGGGGGTGCCTGCGTTGGCGCCCACCGATCACACGGTTGTCGCAGACAGGTTGGTGGCCGGGACCTATGCGCTGGCTGCCGCAGCAACTGGTGGGAGCCTCCAAGTGCATGGCTGCAATCCAGACTTCCTTCGTATGGAACTCCGCAAGATGGAAGGCGCCGGTTGCGCGGTGGAGCGCGGCGAGGATTGGTTCTCCGTTACCGGTCCCGAGCGGCCGGAACCTCAGGACGTTGCAACCCTCCCGTACCCGGGTTTCCACACGGACATGCACCCACAGATGGTTGCTTTCCTCACCAGGGCCGGAGGCACCTCGCTACTAACCGAGAATGTTTACGCGGCTCGCTTTCGGTACATCGGTGAGCTCAATCGGATGGGCGCTGAGGTGCATGCCGATGGACAGCATGTTGTTATCCGCGGGGTGGAGACGCTTAGCGGGTGCGAGGTCGACGGGTGCGACATCCGTGCGGCCGCGGCGTTGACCATTGCCGGGCTGTCGGCCGACGGGGAGACCATCGTGAGCGACGCCGAGCACATCGACCGTGGTTACGACGGGTTCGTTGATGTGCTGGCTTCGCTCGGCGCAGACATCGACCGCTAGGCGTTGAGTGTGATCGCGCTGATTCTTACGCTGGCGTTGACAGTTGGCCAGACGGCTTCCGCCGCACTGGTCGACAGCGTGACTCTGGTTCCTGCCGACGGTACGACCCTCGCTATGGGTCGCGGGGGTTACGAGGGCGAGCTGGAGATCAGTGCCTACCCCGGCGGTCTTGCGGCAGTTGAGACCACAACGATTGATCGTTATCTGGCGGGTATCAGCGAGGTGCCTGCATCATGGCCCGCGGAAACACTGGCGGCACAGGCGGTGGCGGCTCGCACCTATCTGGCCTGGACCCTGTACCGGGGGCGAACCTCCCAGGGCAACAAATACGAGTACGACATCTGTGCGTCGCAATTCTGTCAGGTTTACCGCGGTCCTGGGGATTCTGCGGAAGACTGGTCGGCTGCCGTGGGCCGCACCGGGGGCGAGATCCTCGTCCACGAAGGTCGTCCCGCCCAGGCCTTGTACTCGTCGAGTGCCGGGTCGAGAACCAGGGCAGTGCAGGACGTGTTCGGTGGTGGGGCCGCGCCATACCTGCAGCCGGTGAATTCACCCGAGTTGAGTGTCACGCCTTACCGCAACTGGGAGTTGACTGTCTCGGCCGACGCCTTCGGCAGGATCTTTGAGCGCGGCGGCTACAACTTCGGTGACACGATTACGTCCGTACAGATCCGCAGCGATGGGGAGGGTGCGGGCCAGGTGGGCGTCGAAGTTCACACCGAGCAAGGCATCACCGTGATTCCAGTGACGCGGTTCCGGGCAATCTTCAATGTTTACGGACCCGATCTCTACCCCGGGTTGATGCCGGCGGCCCGTCCCACCGGCGGGAGGTGGCCACAGACGGTTTTGTCCTATACCTTCGATGTCGATTTCGAACCCCCGACGTCGATCAGGAAGGCTCTGCTCCCACGCGGCGATGCCGGAGTCCCGGGTGTGCTGACGGTGCAGGGCGAAGGCTGGGGCCACGGCGTGGGCATGAGCCAATGGGGAGCCATGGCGATGGGGACCGCCGGGGAGTCATATCGCTCGATTCTCGATCTCTACTACGGATTGACCCCGGTCGACGGAAAAGACATGCTCCCCGACACCGTGCGAGTTGGCCTAGCCACGGAGGAGCCCGTGATTGTGGTGACAGCCGATGGGCCGTTTGAGCTGGTGACCGCCGAATTCGAGAGGATCACGGTAGGGGCGGGGGAGTGGATTTTCCGGCGTTCCGGACAAGGGCTCGTAATCGTGGCCCCTGAGGGATCGGTGTACGATTCCCGGCTGCTGCGCCAGCAGCGTTGGCGACCGAGGTAACGATGCTCCCCGAACCTATCCAAGCTGCCCTGATCGAGATCGCCCGGAAATTCGATTCAGAGCGGATCAGCTATCGCATCGGCGGTAGCGCGATGCTGGCGATGTCCGGGATCGATGTACCAATAGGCGACATCGATCTCGTAGTTGACGCAACCTCGCGAGAGGCAGTCGACAGGGTGTTGGCCGACCGCGACGTCGAGGAACCGGATTCCAGCGGCCCGTGGCGGTCGGATTGGTTTGTACGCACATCGTGGCCAACAGATTCCGGCACGGTCAATATCGATGTGATCGGGGGACTGGCGCTGGTCATCGACGAGAGGGTTGCCATCTTCCCCTTCGGATCGGGTCAGCGTGTCGATTTGGGCGGTGTCGAGATATCGGTGGGCTCGCTTGCCCACTGGTACCACCTCTATCGAGTTCACGATCCTGGCAAGGCCGCTCTTATCGCCGGGCGGCTCAGCGACAAGGCGATCATGGGTGCAGCCACTGAGCTGGGAATTGGCGACGTATTTTCCCCTACACTGATAGTGCGAATAGGGAATAGCGCCCGCGCCGACTGGATTGAACGAGACATGAGTGATCAGGTACAGAACTCCATCATCGAGGTGGCTTCGCCCTCCGAGCAGGCATTCGACGAGCCCGGTAGCGAGATCATCGATCTCGCCCTGCTCGATGAGACGTTGGAGTACATCCGGCCTGCGCTCCAGGCCGATGGTGGTGACCTGGTGCTGCTCGGGACCACCGGTGGCAAAGTCACGCTGCAAATGGTCGGAGCCTGCGGCGGTTGCCCACTTTCGACAATGACTCTCACCGCCGGTATCGAACGCATCCTCCAAGACCGCGTTCCCGGCGTCACCGAAGTAGTCGCCCTCTAACGACTCTGCGAACCCTGGGTTCGGGTGCCCGGAAACCGACGATGCCAACCCTGGGTTGGGAAAACCGGCCGCGTCTGCACCGAACCGTGGGCTGGGGTGCCCGGAAACCGACGATGTGTTCTTGCAGGACATCCCTCACATATGTCGCGGGGCATCCCTCACACCGGTGATTGACCGGTGATTATTGGGTGTTATGAGAAGGGATGTACCTATGAGCGTGCGGCGTTTGATCGTGGAAGTG
>JAYEIP010000025.1:0-3614 GCA_034660155.1 Actinomycetota bacterium
CTCGGGAACGTCCAGGTCGGCGATCTGCTTCTTCATCATCTTGGTCGCCATCTTGGTCACGCCCGGAAGACCGGCTGCACCCTGGGGCATGTGCAACTTCTTGCCGGGAGGATGCATGGCGGTGTTACCCAGCCAGGTGAACTGGAGGTTCTCCATGTGCTTCTTGGTGATGATGTCCATGCCCCAGAAGGTGAAGAAGATGTGCGTCTCGACCCCTTCGCCAAGTGCAGCGTTTGCCATCACTAGGGAGGGATACACCATGTCCAGGGTTCCCTTGGAGGCGATGAAGCAGATCTTGCGATCGGCCTCTTCGTCACCAAAGTCCGGAACCATCGACGGTGCTTCTTGAGCGGTTGTCATGTCATGTACTCCTGTACTTGTAGAGGCTTGGCTGTCAGACGCAACCGTGCGGCTTCGGAACGCCCGCAACGTAGGACATCTTCTTGGCGGGCTTCTTCGGGAAGAGCTGGAACAGTTCTTTGGTGGAGACACCGCCGACGTTCGATACACGACGCAGCATTGGCGTCTCGCCCTGCTCCTTGTAGTCCTCACGGAGGAACTTGATGACCTGCCAGTGGCCCTCTCCCAACTCGATTCCGATGTTGGATGCGAGCGCCGCGGCGATGTCTTCATTCCACTCGTCGTACTCGGTCATGAAGCCTTCTTCGTCAACGTTGACTTCGGCTCCGGCAATCGTTGTGGTTGCCATTTACTTTCCTCCTGCTTGTTGTTCTGTTGGTTGATCGTGGGTAGTTACAAATTTGCGAGGCGGCCCGGTTTCGACCTCTGATACAGCACGGAGCGTGTTGAGGGCCCGGCCCATACCCTTCCTGATTTCCGGGTCTCTCATCCGGCGGGCGAGTGCAAACAGGCTGGGTGCATCCTCCGGCTCCTCAGCCATGTGACTTTGCTGGCGCTGTACAGCCTCAATCATCCGGTAGAGGACTGCCATGACTTCTGGCTGGGTCATTTCCTTCACCGTTTCGAGGATGAGCACGACGTTGTCGCCGAGGGCTTCGATATCGTCTTCGCTGAAGCCGGTGACGATGCGATCCAAAACATGGAGACCACTCTTCGCGAACGTGAAGTAGCCCTTCTGGTCGAGGTTGACGAGGCGATCGGTGGCGACGTCCATCGCGTGCTCCGTTAACGGCATCATGTCGTCAAACAGCTCGGAGAACATCTCGAGGTAGGTGAGCCCTCGTTCGAGAACCGGGGCGACTCGCACCAGGCGTCGTAGAAGATTGGCGAAGTCCGCAATCTCCACGTCGGCACTGAGTTCGTCCAGCTCCCGGCTCACGACCTCGAGGACGTCACCGGCGATCGGCATCGCATCCTGCTGGAGCTCGGTCCACATCTCGCGGCGCAGGCTTGCCTGACGCGCCTCCTCTGCAAGATATGCGACCTGTTCGGTCAAAGCGTCGATCTTGGCTTCGAGCTCTTCAGCCCGGGCCGGAGCGGCGGTGGTCATTTCACTTCCTCGCGGATCTTGCCGGCCATCGACATCAGGGCCGGGATCGGCATGGCCCGACCGGACAGCATCACGTTCCAGTACATCCACTTGAACATCAGCTTGCCCCAGTGGTTGGCTTCGGTCTCCTGGAGGAGTGAGAACGGGCCAACACCCGGGAGCGGGTACTTGCCGGGGAGCGGCTCGGTGTCGTAGTTGAAGTCGATCAACATTCCCTTGCCGTGACCAGACTCGATGAAGCAATTGGCATGCCCGTCGAACTGTTCCCGCATCTGGCGCCCGTTGATGTAGTCGATGAAATTCTCGGTGAAGATGTCAACCCCAAAGTGGGCAACCGAGCCTGCTTTCGATGTGGGTAGGGCCGCGGCATCCCCGAGAGCGAAGATGTTGCTGTACTCGGTGGACAAGAAATTGTGCTTGTCCACCGGGACGTGGCGCAATTCGTCGCCAAGGCCCGACCGCGCGATGTACTCGGAGCCCATGTTGACGGGGATAGTCACCAGGATGTCGTAGTCGATCTCTCGTTCATCGTATGACACGAGCTTGTTGTTTTCGGTATCGACCCGCTCGAGCATGTAATCGCTTTCGAGTGCGATCTTCCGGTCAGCGAGCATGTCGCCCAGATAGCGTGCAGCCACTGGCTTGGTGAAAGCTCCAGGGAGGGGAGTCACATACTCGAGTTCGACTGCATCCCGCATGCCTCGCTCGGTGAAGAACGCATCGGCGAGAAAGATGAATTCGAGAGGGGCAACCGGGCATTTGATCGGCATCTCGATGATGTTGATCACCAGCTTGCCGCCTTCCCACGTCTCGAGCTTCTCAGCAAGAGCTTCGGCACCGTCGATGGTGTAGAAGTCGAAGACCGACTTGTACCACTCATCGTCACCGAGGCCGGGAGTTTCCTCTGGAGTGGGATGGGTGCCGGTTGCGATGATCAAGTAGTCGTAGGGGAGCACAGTCCCGTCGACCAGTTTGACCTGGTTTTCTTCCGGCTCTACGAGATCGATCTCGCCCATGAGTAGATCGACACCCGCCGGCATGAAACGACGCTTGGGCTTTTCGAGTTCCTCACGCTTGTAGGTACCGAATGGCAGGAACAGGAAGCCCGGCTGGTAGTAATGCGTCTCATCCTGGTCGACGAGAGTGATCTTCCACTCCCGTTCGTCAAGACGGGGACGGAGCTTGTTGGCAACCATCGTGCCTGCAGTTCCGGCTCCCAATACGAGCAGTCTTTTCACTTTGTTACTCCTTGGAGTGTCACGAAGCCGCCCTAGCAAGAGCAGCGATGCTTTCTAGTTTCTGTACAAGACGGCCGTGGCCGTCGGCCATGTGAGAGATCAGGTCGCTCACTCTGGAAAGATTGCGGACGATCCAGTCCTGGTGGGGGCCATCGATCCAGTAGACCTCGCTGATGTGATCGCGGATCGTCTGTTCCGGTGTTCCGGTTTCGATGGCCACGGCTGCGATTTCCTCGTCTGAAGGTGGCCAGATCTGGGGGGCAACCCCGCCGACGATGACCATTCCGGCGAGGGTCGATCCGAGCCGGATAAAGCTGCGAGCGCAAAGAAAACCTAGGTGGCTGGGCACGAAATGTGGTTCGAGGTCGATTTCTTCACCGAGCCGGCGCCAGCCGTCGCTACATCTGTCGGGCGTGTAGACGCTGTCGTAGACCGCAGTGAAGTAGCCGCAAGGATTGGCAACGGTTGTTAGGGCGTGACCTCTCATGTCGGTTACGACCGCCATTACACCGAAGAGGTCGGCTGCCAGGTCCGCGATTGCCTGGGCAGTGTCGGCGGGCAGCACGGTATCGAGGGCGATCGGACCAGCGTTGCTGTCACCATTGCTGGCAGCGGAGGCGCTGTTATCTGGTTGACCAAGCAGAGATTCGACTTTGTCGGAGGGGAATCGCCACTGTCTACCGACTTTGACGGCGGGCAAACGACCATCTTCGGCCATCCGATAGATCGTGGAACGGTCGACACGGAAGAGCTCTTGTACCTGCTTTGTGGTGAGCAATGTCATTCGCATGGCCTCTTCGTGCAGCGTGTGCATCTTGTGAACACTGTGCAGCCTATGCCTACTTATGCATATGCTCTAGGGCCGAAAGTCCCTCTTGTGAAGGGATTCACAAGGAGGGGGTGCA
>JAYEIP010000026.1:0-16725 GCA_034660155.1 Actinomycetota bacterium
TCGTTACTGCGACCGACGGATTGGCTGCTACAGCGTCGGATGTGGTTCAAGATGTAGGTGGGTCGATTGGAACAGAGCTAGGTCTGATCGGCAGCGTTAGTGCCACTGTCCCGGCCGCCGCTCTCGATACACTGCGGGCGGAACCCGCTATCGCCTCGGCCGTTGTGGATGCCCCTCTGCAATTGACTACCGCGGGCTGGGATGATGCCACCAAGGTCAAGTTCAACCCTTCCACTTATGAAGGCACCGTCAATCGTGTTGGCGGATCGATTCTGCAGGTGGACGCCTACTGGGCTCAAGGCTACGACGGTTCCGGAGTCGACGTTGCTCTGATTGATTCGGGTGTCGCTCCGGTCAATGGTCTCACCTACCCCGGGAAGATCATCAACGGCCCGGATCTTTCGTTCGAACCACAGTCGGATGTCTTCCGGCATCTCGATACATTTGGGCATGGCACTCATATGGCAGGAATCATCGCCGGGCGCGACGACGGAGCCTCTACCGATGACAATCTGGCTTTTCTCGGGGTAGCTCCCGGCTCGCGGATCGTCAGTGTCAAGGTTGCCGATGAGGACGGCGCGACAGACGTATCCCAGGTGATCGCTGCCATAGATTGGGTCGTCCAGCACAGAAACGACGATGGACTCAACATAGGGGTGATCAACCTCTCCTTCGGCACCGACTCCACTCAGTCGTACCAGCTAGATCCTTTGGCCTACGCGGTCGAGCAAGCCTGGAAAGCAGGCATAGTCGTTGTCGTCGCTGCGGGGAACGACGGGAACGACGCCGCGCTCCGCAACCCGGCTACGGATCCGTTCGTGATCGCGGTGGGGGCGACGAACTCTGCGACGACGCGACCGAAAGTCACATCCGTGTTGGACTTCTCCAACTGCGGAACCTCGGATCGTTTCGTCGATGTTGTGGTACCCGGCGAGTCGATCGCCAGTCTGCGCGTGCCCGGCTCAAATGCCGACGACAACAACCCGCAGTCGGTTGTCGCTGAGCGCTACATGCTCGGATCTGGGACAAGTCAGGCTGCTGCCTTCGTGTCCGGCACTGCTGCTCTGATCATCGACCGGAACCCCGAAGCCACGCCCGATCAGGTCAAAGCCCTGCTGATGCGCAACGCCGGCGATCGTTTCCGGCAGACCGACGCATTGTGTGTCGGTGCCGGGCTTCCCAACCTCGAGTGGGTGCGCAACGATATCCAATCGGACGGGCTTCCGGTTGCCGCCCAGTCCTATAGCGCCTCGACCGGTTTGGGCCTTCTCGAGGACGCCCGCGGAGCCGATCACCTCGAGAACGACAGCGCGATCCTCGAGGGCGAGCAGGACATCTTCGGCAACGCGTGGGACGGCACGTCCTGGTCCACCGCAGCCGCATTGGGAACCTCCTGGAGTGGCGGCGATTGGAATGGCACCAGCTGGAGCGGGTCCTCATGGTCTGGAAGCTCTTGGTCCGGTACGAGTTGGTCTGGTACGTCGTGGAGTGGCAGTAGTTGGTCTGGATCTAGTTGGTCCGATACCAGTTGGTCCGACAAGTTCTGGTCCGGCACGTCGTGGAGTGGCAGCAGTTGGTCTGGATCTAGTTGGTCCGGTACCAGTTGGTCCGGTCTGAGCTGGGGCCAACGGCCCGATTGACAAAAGCATCTGCAATCGGGAGTGAGAAATCCGTCCCGACATGAGATGGTCTATCTGTTCAAGCTTCACAGATTGGCTGAACGCCGGGGATTGGGCTTCACCCAGGTAGCCTCTAGTCGTCAGGTGGAACCGCTTCCGGGCTTGTAACGTTGGATACACGCGGGGTGGGGTTACACTCGTCTCATTCCAAGGAGCCTTTCTATGGCAGTTCGGCGAGTACGTCGGATCGTTCGCAAAATTGATCCCTGGACGGTGCTGAAGGCATCGTTCGTCTTCAACGCGGTCATGGGTCTCGTATCTGTACTGGGGACCTGGGTGATGTGGTCACTGGTCGTCCAGAAAGGTATCCCCGAGAAGATCATCGATCTCTTCGACGCGGTCACGATCGAACTGATCATCGAGGGCGAGCTCTACTTCCGAATCGTGGTGTTGCTTGCCGTCATCGGCGTTGTCGGGATGACTGCGTTCATGACCCTTGGTGCTGTGGTTTACAACCTGATCTCAGATCTTGTGGGTGGTGTCGAGATCACAGTCCTCGAAGAGACCTACAACGTGTCCCAACCACCAGCTCCGGTGAGGCGGCGTCCCTTTATGCGGCCTCCCGCCAAGGTCCAGGGTGGGAATGGGGACCCGGTCGATCAACCACGGGAGCGGGAAACCGTCCGCACCGGTTGACCCTCTACTGCGGTTCGTGGAACGCTGGTCTGCCTCACCGATCGGCCGACGGCGGGACTAGCCCCTTTGTTGTTCTTGTTCATGACCCGCAAGTTCTGGTGTCGTTTTTGCTGATTCATACCCATACGATCTCCTAAGTTCGCAGGGAAGCGATCGAAGTGTGGGGCCAGATGACGTTGTTCGTGAACCGGAGCGCCAGCCACCAGCGGCGTCTCTTCATACTTGTATCGACGATTGCACTATTCGCCACGCTACTCGTCGCAGCCCCGAAGCCAGAGGCAACAGCGGCGACATTGATGTCATCGTGAGCCTGGCAGCAGGATCGAATGTTGATCCGACGGAGCTGGTGGAGGGCTTTGACGGTACGTTGAAGCAGCCCCTGACCGTCATCAATGGCTTCTCCGCTGTCGTACCTCGATCTGCTGTCTCTAATCTGCAGCAACACCCCGACGTTGCCTCAGTGGTTACCGACGGGTCGCTCACGATCCTCGATGACTCCTGGGAAGACGCCAGGTTGGTGTCGGTGAGCAAAGTTGACGAGTTCGCGGGCTCGTTGAAATTGATCACCGAGGAAACGATCGATGCCGACGAGTTTTGGGAGAAGGTTTACGACGGAAGCGGCGTCGACATAGCCCTGATCGACTCCGATGTGGTGCCGGTCACAGGCCTTGACGGCAAGGGCAAGATTATTAACGATCCTGATCTGTCCTTCGAGTCGCAGGCCGACGAGCCCGCGCCGACCCCTAGGGAGGGCTCCTGGAGTTCGTACCGGTTAGAAGTCGGGCAACACGACCTGGTATGGCAGCAAGATTGCGTCCGAACCTGACGCGCCAACAGCCAGGGGTTGACTGAAGCGCACTTGTTCGATCACACAGAGACCCTCGGAATCGTCACGGCAATACAACAAAGTGACATCGGCAGTGAGGAGACCAGCTCCCGCAGCGAACTCGGCGTCGATGGTCACCGGCAACCTGGCGCCGGTGAGCGATTGTTCGTTACCTGCCGGCAGTGTGACAAACCCACCGGTGGCTTGGAAGACCACCGATGATGGTGCGTCTTCATTTACTTTGTATCCGGCCGGAAGGCCGATATCGAGCAGGAGCGTACCCGGGCCACTTGCAATCTGGACAGCATCCAGCTGGATGATGGTTCCAGGGAAGTCGGCATCGTCGGGTGGTGGGCTGAAATCTTGGATCCCGTTGAGGATCAGCGTGGAGGTCACTCCGGTGGCCAGGTCGACGGAACGGATCACATGGTTGTTGGTGTCGGCCACGAAGAGAATGCCGTCGTCGACGGCTAATCCCCCTGGCTCGTAAAAGCGAGGAGCGGTTCCATCCGCCCAGCCATGATTAGTACCGAGATAGCTGGTGGTCTCTCCGGTCTCCGGGTCTATCCGCTTGATCTTGCTGTTGTAGGTATCGGCGATAAGTAGATCACCACTAGTTCTGTCCCAAACGATGCCGAGGGGGTGCTGGAGCCGAGCTTCCGTTCCAATGCCATCGGTGTCGCCGAAATCAAACAGATTCACATCTGTGCCTGCGAGGACACCTGTCGTGCCATCGGGATCGAGCGCATCGGCCCAGCGGATGGAGCTCGATTCGGAGTCGGCGAAGTAAAGACGACCAGTAGCGTCAAATGCCAATCCGCTGGGCTGAGCAAGTTCGGCCGTCGTTAGGGGTCCGTTGGCGACACCTTCCCGGGCGCTTCCAACCGCCGGCGTCGCGACCCCTCCGACGAGGTCGATCACCCACAACTGGTGGAAGCCTGCCATAGCGACCCAGAGCTTGCCATCTTGGAGCGTGAGCCCCCACGGCGAGTTCAGGCGCACATCGGCAAGTAGACCAGCAGCCGGCGGCCAACCAAGTTGGCCGGTTCCAGCGATGGTTTCGACTGCTCCTGTCGCAAGGTCGATTGCTCGAATCGCATGGTTATTGGTGTCGGCGACATAGAGAGAATTCGCCTTGTCGTCGTATGCCAGACCTTGCGGGGCGTCGAACTCGGCAGACAGAGCCGGGCCGCCAACAAATCCTGCGTTACCGTTTCCATAGACAGCAAGGATCTCTCCGCTAGTGCGGTTGGCGGCAATGATCCGGTTGTGTCCGGTGTCACTGACGAAGATTCGATTTGCCCCGGTCGCAACCTTTCCTGGATACGACAAGATGGTGTTGGCCTGGTTGTCACTCTCGGGTGTCACCTCGAACGGTGACCGGTCAACCAGACCGGCGTCATCGAACTCCGCGACCAGGGCTTGAATCACCGGTTGTACGGTCTCATAAACGCCTTCACCGGAATGCATGCCAACGACGTTGCCGGCCGGATCGACGAGCGCGATAGTCGGCCATGCCTGGGCTCCCCACGACTGCCAAACGGCAAAATTTTCGTCATTGACCACTGGATGCTCGATCCCGTAGCGAAGCACTACCTGGCGGATATTCTCGGTTGCGCTCTCGTTGACGAACTTGGCGGAATGGACGCCGATTACCACCAATTCGTCGGCGTACTCCTCTTCGAGACGCTCGAGGTCGGGAATGATGTGGATGCAGTTGATGCAACCGTAGGTCCAGAAGTCGAGCAGGACCACTTTGCCCTGGAGATCATCGAGTTGGATCGCCTCTGCGGTATTCAGCCAGTCGAGGCCGGTTGGGAATGGAGGTGCTGCCACAGTACCGGCGTATGAGGGCTCGATGGTCCGGTCGTCTTCAATCGGCCCGGCGGTAGTGACCGGTGCCGTCGTCTCGACCCGATCCGAGGTATCGCCGGTGTCCGTGGTGCAAGCAGCCGCAACGAGGACGAGGGCGAGGGTTGCTAGAGCTAGACGCATGGGGGAATAAACGACGCCGTTACGTATCTCGTTCCCATCACCGTCCGTGGTGGGTGTGCGCAGCAACGTCGAGTCCGGCATCGAGGGCACGGCTGAGATAAGACTCGGCAAGATCGGCAGGACGATTGGCCCCGTGTGGGTACTCGCCGATCACCATGGCGCCGGTAGCTAGTGCGAGTGCTTCCAGATGCACGGCAAGGTCGGAGACGCCGACGATCCGGGTAACCACGCCACCGCCGGTTGCCCCGGTTACGCGAGCCATGGCCGCCGCCCAACTTCCTGTGATCCGCGCGACGTAGGCGCGGTCGGTGTAGCGCGACTCGCGGGACTCTCCCCACCGAGACCCGACGGGATCGGGGAACGGGATGGCTTCGCCGCGGCGGCGCGGCGTACCGGGCTCGGTCCATGCCGTCGTGACGTCGAGGACCGTACCGGTACCGGCGACCTCGTGGGCGGTAAGGGACGGGGCGATTCCGCTCCCCAGGTTGCATCCGGTGAGTAGCCGCAGGCCAGCGTTCTCGAAGCTATCACCGTATTGTTCGACCTCATCATCGGCATCAACCCAGACAACACAGTTGATACCGGCGGATAGCGCGGCTTCGATATGACTCCGGGGTTCGACGTCATCGCTGATGAGCGCGTCGTAGGTGGCTAGGACCTCGACATGCTCGAGGCGATCGTCCGGCTCCGTGGGATGCTTGTCCACCAAGCCGAGAGCTGTCAAGGATCCTTCCGCAAGGAGGATGCGTCCGGCGCGCGTCGCCACCTCTCCGGTTTGGTGTAGAGCGAGTCGCACAGTTACCGCGGTGTCCGTTGATGCTCCGCAGGACCCCAACTGCCTGTTGGATCTGGCTGTTTGACCGGTCGCTTGATGATGGCCGCGGCGGCCGCGGCAAGCACTGCGAAGGCGAGTAGACGTTTCATGGTGAACCCCAGCGTACTGCCATCGACGCCGGAGGTGACACAGACTGCGCAATTCGCGTGCCAATTACCAAGTACTTGGAACGCGCGGATCTGGGGTGGGACGAGGGCGACGGTTGCCCCGGCTGCCACCGGCGGTACCTCTCCACACAAGCTGCCCGTAGGGCAGCAGGGGACTGACAGAGCCGCGGCTAGGGCGAGGTGTTAGCACCCTGGCGCAGCTTCGCTGTTGGGAAACCTGCGCAGACCCAGGAGTTCGCCTTGCGAACTCCCAAGGAACTCACCCTGCGCAGACCCGGGGACTGATAGGGCGCGGTTTTCCTATCCGCGCGTCTTCCTAGTGCGACGCGACCTCCGCAGGATGGAACGATCCCTGGCGATTGACCAACGCCTAGTTGACGGCCTTGTCGAACAGGATCCCGATCCAATAGGCAAGAGCGCCACCAACACCGGCGATCGCCAGGTTCTCGAATCCAGCCCGAATCGGGTGAGTCTTGGTGACGACACTCTTGGCCGCTCCGACGACGAACAAGCCGATTGCTGTTAGCACTGCGGCGATTGCGAGTCCTGGTTGTGGGCTGTCGACGAACATAAATGGAATCACGGATGGGAGTGATCCAGCGAGGAAGAGAAGACCTGATGCGGCCATCGCCGCATAGGCCGACCGTTCCTCAGAATCCACCATTCCGAATTCCATCACTTTCATCGAGTTCAGTAGCCGCTCGTCGTTTCTCGCAAAGATATCGACCGCGCTATCGAGATCATCGCCGTCGATACTGAGATCGGCCAGCATGTCGCGTAGCTGGTCAACCTCCATCTGGCGGTGATGCTCGATGTGCTCGCGCTCAAGGGCGATCTCACGTGCGAGCACTTCAGTCTGCGACTTGGTCGCTAGATACTCGCCGGCCGCCATTGAGATGGCCCCAGCTATCGCTCCACCGATAGCTGTCAGGAGGACCTGCTCGGTGGTAAGCCCACCCCCGACCACAACCGCCACCAGCAGCACGGTCGAAACGAGACCGTCGTTGACGCCAAGGATGATGTCCCTCCAATACTGGCGACTTGTGCCTACATGTGGTTCGTAGGGCACCGCTGGATCGTGAGGGGTTTCTGTGTAAGGCATGAGCGTGTGACGATACCTGCTCATGGTCAGTAGTCGGTCGTCAGCAATCCGATCGGACTACGGCAAGAAGGTGCGCGGCAGCCTCATTAGGAGCACGCGATACGGCTCTCGGCTCGGTGAGAGCTCAAATCGAGAAGCCGCCCAGTTTGGTCTCGAGGAACTCGCTGATTCCCTCGCGACCGCCCTCCCGTCCGATCCCGGAGTGCTTCATGCCTCCAAAAGGTGCAGCGGCGGCGGTCGGGTTGATGTCGTTGATTCCGATGATGCCGCAATGGAGGCCCTCGAACATCCTCATCGCCCTCCCCAGATTCTGGGTGTACACGTAGGCGGCAAGACCGTAGGTGGTGTCGTTGGCTAAGGCCAGCACCTCGTCCTCATCGTCAAACTCGATGATCGGCGCCACCGGGCCAAAGGTCTCGTTGGTGTAGATATCCATGTCTGCGGTCACACCGGTGAGGACCGTGGGGCTGTAGAAGAAGCCACGATCGAGTCCATCCGAGATCAGGCGAGATCCCCCGACCCGTAGTTGCGCACCCTTGCCGATAGCGTCCTTCACCTGCTGATCCACCTTCTCGAGTGCCGGGACATCCACCAGGGGACCGATAGTTATTCCGTCCTCGAGGCCGTTCCCGGCACGCATCTTACGAACACGCTCTTCGAGTACGTCCACAAATGTGTCTGCGATGCTGCGGTGGACGTATATGCGGTTGGGGCTGATACAGGCCTGTCCGGTGTTGAGGAACTTGACCAGCGAAGCTCCCTTGGCGGCGTAGGCGGGGTCGGCGTCATCGAACACGATGAATGGAGCATGGCCTCCCAACTCCAGCGACAGCCGCTTCATCGCACCTGCGGCGCGTCCGGCAAGCATGGTCCCGACCTCAGTTGAGCCGGTGAAGGTGATCTTCGCCACGCGCGAGCTCGTCACAAACTCCTCGCCAATGGGGGCAGGGTTGGCGGTGGGGACGAGATTGGCCACTCCTGCCGGGATGCCGGCATCGTGAAGGATGTTGAAGACTTCCAACGCACACAGTGGAGTCTGCTCTGCCGGCTTAACGACGATGGTGCAACCTGCCGCCAGCGCCGGCGCGACCTTGCGAGTGATCATCGAGACGGGGTAGTTCCATGGAGTAATCGCGGCGACCACCCCAACGGGTTGGTGAAGGACAAAGAAACGTTGATCGGATCGCGGCGCCGGCAGGATATCGCCATAGACGCGCTTGGCCTCTTCGGCGTACCAGAGGAAGAAGTCGGCCGCATACTGGACCTCATTGCGCGCCGCTTTGAGTGGCTTGCCCTGCTCTTCGGTCATCAGCTTGGCAAGTGCTTCCTTGCGTTCCATCATCAGTTGGTAAGCCCGCTGCAGGTATTCCGAGCGTTGGAATGCCGTCAGCCGAGACCATCCATTGAAGGCGACCGAAGCCGCCATGATGGCGTCCGCAGCGTCTTTCCGGGTTCCGTCCGCAACATCGCCAATACCGTCTCCGGTGGCCGGGTTGATGACTTCGAAGCTCGACCCGGATTGCGATCCGCGCCATTCGCCGTCTACGTAGAGCATTGTTGATCCTCCCTATCTGAGGATAACGGGTGCGGTCTCAGACCCGGCGGGCACGGGCTCCGGGTCGCCGGATTTCTCAGAGGATTCTTAAGTGAACTCGCGTCGTTACCCAATACGATGGGGGTGCGTGCCAGTGGCATGAGTCCGTGTAGGCAGGAGGCCCTGAATGAATCCGAAGAATCTACGGCAGAGTGTTGCCGCTGCGTTAGGTGGCGCAGTTGTGGTTGCCACCTTGTTCGTGGGTGCCGCTTTTGCATTTGCCCAAGATGGTGGCGAGTCGGCGCCGGTTGCAGACACGCCGGCTGAGGTCGATCCACCTCGGCCCGATCTATTCGGAGATCGTCTGGACCTCACGGACGAAGACGTTGCCGACGTCCTCGCCGAGATCGAAGAACAGGCGTTAGGCCTGATAGACGACGCGGTTACCTCCGGCAGGATTACTGAAGAGCAAGGCGACGCGCTCAAAGGGCGGGTCGGTGCCTTCTCCTCCCGTGACCGCCTCCGTTTTGATCCGGACATGCTGCTCGACGGCGTTCCTTTCGAGCTTCCTGACTTCTTCGGCACTCTGCCCGAGGGATTCGAATTTGGCCTAGATCACTTTCCGTTCGGTCCGCTCCCTGAAGGATTCGAGTTTGAGGGTTACCCCTTCGACTTGGATAGCTTCGGCGACTTTGACTTAATGGCAGAACTGGAGGGCCTTGCTGAGGGTCTTGGGACCACCGTTGAGGAGCTCCGCGAGCAGTTCGAATCAGGGATGAGCCTGGACGATGTCCTCGACGATCTTGGTATCGATCGTGAGACGCTGGTCGCCGAGACACTGGAGCAGGCGATCGCCAAGATCGATGGGCTGGTTGCCGATGGTGTCCTGAGTCAGGATCAGGCTGATTCGATCAAAGAATTGCTCGACAGGTTCGGGTCGGGAGAGGGCTTCCCCTTTGACCTACACGACTTCGATTTTGACTTCGGAGAGTTCGAATTCGATATGGATGGTTTCCGTGGGCACGACGGTCACGGATTTGGTTTCGACTTCTTCGGCGACGGCGATGACGGTGTTGCCGAAGAGTCGAATGCCGCAGAGGCTCTGCTCGACGTCTGAGCACAAGTCCCAGCGATGGTGATGACGGTGTCTGCTTTTCCCCCCTGGAAGGCACCGTCATCCGCGTCTGCAGTATCCAATACCCCTCAGTCGGGTGTTGGGCCCCTGGCTTGAACTGCTCACAGAAGACGGCGGAGGGGCGTCACGGCAACGAGCCCCTTCGCATAGCCGTATGGTCGGTGGCCTTGCCACCGGTAGGGTGAAAATTTATGATGACTGCCACGCGCGAGATCGCCAGATCCGCTCCAGATGTGTTCGCGTTTCTTGCCGACGCGGCCAACAACCCCAAGTGGCAGAACGGGATGAAGACCTGTGAGTGGATTACTCCGGCACCCGTCGCCGTCGGGTCGCGTTATGACCGGGAGGCGTCTTTTCTCGGGCGTCCGGTCTTGTCGACATTCGAGGTGTTGGAGTTCGATCCGGGCCATCGGATACTTATCGAGTCCACAAAGAGCACGTTTCCGATTCGGGTAGAGCGCAGAGTGGATAGTCTCACCGCATCCACTTGTCGGGTGAAGGCCGAGATCGAGGGAGGTCCCTCCGTCCCCGGATCGGTGCAGCGGCTCGTGGGATGGCTGGCACAACGAGCGGTCGACCGTGATTACAACCGTCTCGTGACGTTGCTAGAAGACTGACCGCGGCGGGCTTCTGTCTGGTCTCCGGTTGACGGTGTTTCCAATGCGAGAGTGCTGGCATGCCGATCGTTTGCCGCCGCGGAGCCCGTATGGGAACCTTCTCCCAAGACTGTGCGTCTTAGGAGAAGGTACGCATGGATCAAAGCATTCATCTGGCGGAGCGCCGGGACCGGAGGGGAAGGCGACTTTCAAGTCTGTCTCTGCTCGCCGTTGTCACCTTGCTTGGTGCCTCGCTGTACGGTCTTTTTGCCTTCCTTGAAACCAACACTGCGTTTGGCACGGTCGAAGATGTTGCCGATTCCTTGTTGTGTGATCCCGCCGAGTACAACCTCAGCTTTCCCGCGCTGGGAAGCCTCTCGGAAGTCGAAACATCGGATGGGGTGTTGTTAGGGCACCTGACGTTGCGTAACAGCCAGCCGGTATCCCTCGAAGAGATCCCCGTACTTGTGCGGGGGGCGGTGATCTCGGCGGAGGATGGCGAGTTCTTCGAACATGAGGGCATTGATTTTCGAGCTATTGCCCGTACCGTGCTTGAGAATGCCCGTACCGGACGGACCCATGGTGGGTCGACGATCACCCAACAGATCGTGAAGAAGACCATCTTGTCCGATGAGATCACAATCGAGCGCAAGATTTGCGAGGCGGTAATTGCCGCCCAATTGGAGAGGATCTATACGAAGGACCAAATCCTCGAGTTCTACATGAACTCTCAGTTCTTCGGTGCCAATGCGTACGGTGTCAAAGCGGCAGCGCAAGAGTACTTTGGCAAAGACCTCGACGAACTGACAGTCGCCGAGGCAGCCACGATTGTGGTACCGATCCGCGGTCCTAGTTCGTTCAATCCGCGGAAACACCCTGAAGAGGTCATCCCGCGTCGGGATGTAGTCATCGACCTTATGGCGAAGAACGGGTACATAACCCAGGAGGAGGCCACCGCAGCGAAGGCGGAGCCGCTGGCACCGATCGAGCATGAGGACTTCGCTCAGGTGGATCCACGGCTGCTGATAGAGGCTCGCGAGCGCCTTCTGGCCGATCCAAAGCTCGGGCTCGGCGCCACGTATCGCGAGCGAAGCCAGATGCTGTTCGGTTGTCCGCAGCAGGACACCGAATGCGAAGGTGGAGGCGGGTTGAAGATCACGATCACCGTCGACTACGAGGACCAGCAAGAAGCCGATCGTCTGCTGCGATCCAGGTTTCGTTATGAGGGCGGTCCCACCGCTGCACTGGCAATGGTCGAGAACGAGACGGGCGCGATTCGTGTTATCTCTTCCGGTCTCGACTATGGCGACGACTTTGAAGCCGGGCAGCGCGACTATGACCTGGCCGTCAAAGGTCGGCGTCAGGCTGGATCGTCGTTCAAGCCATTCGCTTTGATCGCAGGTCTCGAAAACGGGAGCCAGTACGGATGGGATATCACTCTCGGCAGTTGGTGGGATTACTCGAGTCCGCAGAAGATCGACTGTGGATTCCCGTGCTCGCCCCAGGGAAACATCTGGACGGTCAGCAACGCCGGCGGTGGCGGCCATGGCGTGATGACACTCGAGCAAGCAACCTACACGTCGAAGAACACGGTGTATGCCCAAGTGTCACTGGCGGTCGGGCCGGAGCGGATTGTCGATACAGCCCACAAGATGGGGATCGAGTCTCCGCTTCAGCCGGTTCTGTCTATCGCCCTGGGAACCCAAACCGTGTCACCACTTGAGATGGCCTCTGCCTATTCCACAATTGCGAATTTTGGCGAACTGCGCGACAGCTACCTCATTGAGAGGATCGAAGACGCCGACGGCAATCTCATCTACCAGCATGAGACCATCCCGATTCGGGTGCTCGATGAAGCGTTGACTGCCGCCGTTGTTCGTACGCTGGAAAAGGTGCCGCGACCGGGCGGGACTGCCAGGTTGGCGAACATCGGGCGACCGCAGTTTGGCAAGACCGGGACTGCGCAGAACTTCCGGGACGTGTGGTTTGTTGGTGCAATTCCTCAGTACACGACGGCGGTATGGGTAGGGCATGCCGATGCCCAAATAGAGATGGTGGGATTCAAGGTCTATGACGAAGGCGCGGGCCGTGACCAAGCACACAGCCGTGCCTACGGCGGAACAGTCGCCGGCCCGGTATGGGCCGATTTCATGGAGTACATCACCGCCGATCTCCCGGTCGAGGACTTCCCCGACGAGCCTGAGGGAACCAGTTCCTTCTTCCGCACGCCGAAAACAGACGTGCCAGATGTGCGCGGCCTAAGCCAACGCAAGGCTGAGGATGCAATATTCAAGGCGGGTCTTCGAGCCAAGATCGAGATGGTCGCCTCGACTGCGCCAAAGGGTGAGATCCTCGAACAAACACCCAGCGCGGGGTCCCGGGTTACCCAGGGCGGCATTGTTACAGTCCGGATCTCCAATGGCATCCCGCCACTATTGCTCGACCTTCGTAATGTCCCCGCCGGTCAGGTTGACGGAGCGCTTGCGATCTTCAACGAGGAGACCGGGCTTGATTTGAGCTGGACGCGATTCGAGGTGCCCACCAATGAACCCTCTGCACTAGGCAGGGTGATCAGAACGGAGCCGGGTGCCGGTGCCACCGTTGAGGTGGGTCAAAACATCAAGGTCTTCATCGGGGTGTCGTCACCACCGGCTGAGGGCGAGGACCCCGGCGACGGTGATTAAGGCCGCGGCCAATCGGGGGCGCGACTGGGCCCGACCTACGGGGTGTCTGACTGTCGGGTGAAGAGGACCAGCAGGAGGACAACGGCTGCTAATCCCGCTGATACCGCGATCCAGGCTGGTGCGAGATTGGTAGATCGCGCTGGATGAGGTGCCAACATCAAGCCGATTCCTGCGGTCGAGACCGCCGTTGGTGCTGCCGTATTGACAACTGGGACCGCGGTCCCGTTGGCTACTTCGTTGAGGCCTGGCGGTGGGCCAGTACCAACAAAGATCGTCGCACCGGCCAGATCTCCAAATCCCTTAGTGCAGGGGTCATTACAAGCGATCACCTGGTATTCCCCCGGAGGAGCGTCAGCGGGAATCGCGATCTTGATTGATACCCGTGCACGGTCGCCGCTTGTGAAGATTCTGAGTTCTCCGAGGGGCACGTCGGTCTCCGCACCTCCGAGTCCCTCGACGATAACGTTGCCGTAGTCCTCGCCGACAAGGTAGGCAAAGAAGGGCCCGTCGTCCGCCCAGCCGAGAGCGCCCGTGGAGACATCGCCGGACAGCTCGAGTTGATCGCCGGGTTCGACTCTTTCCCGATTCGGCTCGAGCCAGGACCCGCCTGCGCTAACCGGAATCGCACCCAGTATTACCAACGCTGCGGAAAATATGATTGTTAAGACGTGACGCATAAGGACCCCCCTTGTGCTGATGACCTGAGGCTACCGAGGCCCGGGGATTAACTGATCAAAACTTCGGAGATCAGGTGTCCGAACCACACTGGCGGGGGGGCCGAGCGCGCGCTCCGTCTGGGGCGACCCCAGCAAAGTCCCCGGTCAGAAGGCCTTTTTGCCGCTCGCTGCCGTGCTTTGGTTTGCGTTGATTCTCACTGTCATGTGTACGTGGGTCCCGCTGCCAACCTGTTGATCAGGGTCATCGATGGCTGATCTGCGTGGCATGTCAGACGGGGATCTACTTGCGTACGCGACCGCCTCCGGACGCGCTGTCGTCACAGAGAACATCGTCGACTTCGCACCTCTGACCACCCAATGGGCAACCGAGAACCGGCCCCACGCCGGACTGATCTACACCAACCCGAAGCGGTTCAATCGGGCAACGCTCACCTATCCAGGAAACCTTATCAATGCTCTCCTTCCCTTCCTCGATAACCCTCCGATCGATGGCGAATCATGGACCTGGTGGCACCAGCAGAAGGTCCCCGCCGACCACCTGTTGGCTAAGGGCTGCGGGCGGCAGGGGATTCTGCCGGTGGGTGCTACTGGGATTGAACCAGTGACCTTTGGCGTGTCGCGACAACTTGTCACCAACTCGACGTCGTTAGGTAAGTCTTGACTTACGGTAAGTATTCACTTACTATTGTGCGCCATGAGACACGACGAACAGTTCGAGGCCCTGGGCGATGCAACTCGAAGAGCGATTTTCGAGTTGCTCCAGATGGGCCCGCGTTCGGTCGGGGAGCTCGCTGATGAATTCCCGGTCTCACGTCCGGCCGTTTCGCAACATCTCAAAGTCCTCAAGAATGCTGGGCTGGTGAGTGACGAAGCGGTCGGTACACGCCGTATCTACTCGATAGATCCAGCGGGGCTGGAACCGCTCCGCGGGTGGGTCGAGAAGATATGGAATCAGGCGCTCAGCAACTTCGCTGCCGCAGTCGATGAGTTGAAAGGAACTTCCTCATGACAATCGAACCCATCTCCAAACAAATCGAGGTGCCGGTCTCGCCCCAGCAAGCTTTCGAAATCTTCACCGGCCAGATCGGATCGTGGTGGCCACACGACACTCATTCGATCGGTCTTGACCACACCGACACGGTGATCCTCGAGCCAAACGTCGGGGGGCGTCTGTACGAGATCGTGGACGATGGGACCGAGCACGATTGGGGTTCCGTGCTGGTCTGGGAACCACCACACCGGGTGACCCTCTCGTGGCACGTGAGTCGTGGCCCGGAGGTGTTCACCGAGGTGGATGTGCGATTCGTCGCGGTAGACGGTGGCACCGAGGTGCGGCTCAAGCACAGTCACTGGGAGCGTCTGGGTGCCGAAAGCGTCGAGCTCCGTGCGCAGTACGACGATGGATGGAACCCGGTGCTCGATCTATATTTGAGCGCAGCCGCCGAGTGATCTGACTCAACGGTACTCATAGGCGCCCCGATCAACAACCGCACCGGGAACTGCGTCGCCATCCTCCGGTCGGGCATTCCCGGTGATGTCTACGACTGGAGCGTGGTCGCCGTCCCCGGAATCGATTGCCGGCGACCCCGCGGTCAACGAGAAGGCATCGTTGCCGGGGTCCACAAGCAGCGGATCGACCTGCAAGTCGGCGGTACCCCAACCGACCGGGTTCGTCGCCGCAAACTCGGCGACGGTTCCCACGGTGCCGAATGACCATCCGACGACATCGGTGTGGGTTGCCGACCACATCAAGTTGTAATCAGATTCGATTGTGGCGAGATGCCCGACGTACTCGGGGTTGCGCTCTCGTATATTCAGGGCGAGTCGCCCGTCGCGCGGGATCAGTACGTTGTTGTGGATCGCATGATCTCTGCCCAGGATCGATAGCTCACCGGTGTCGGCGCGACCGACGCCATTCATGTAACAGGTGTTGTTGCGGATTACGGCTCCATCGCTGAAGTAGATGGCCATGCACCAGCCCTCGTTCTCCCAGATGACGTTGTTCTCAATTACTGCACCACCCGCGGCGAGGCAGTAGTCCATGGTGACTCCGTGGCCCTCTGATTCATGGCTGTCGACATCGGTGTTGCTGTAGATGAAGTTGCCCGACACTACGTTCCCGTCACCACACTGGAACAGGTCCACGGCGCTGGTGAAGCCGGCGAGAGCGTTGTCGTGGATCCTGCTGTTCTCCAGGGTGGCTCGAGTTGTCGAGTGCAGTTCGACCGCGCCGGTACCACAGCCTGAGATGTCGAGGCCGGACAGGCTGATGTCGCTGACGTCGGCGATCTTCACGCAGTTGCCGGTCAGTCCTGACACCTCGAACCCTTCGATAGCAACGTAACGGGGCCGGTAGGTGTTGTCCCAGGTTTCGATGATCTGGATGCCATGGGTGGCACCACCAGCTCCGGTGACGTGAACCGCCTCTCCAGACATGGCCTCGAACCGGATCCACGATCCGGGAAGACCGGAACCGAGGACTTGCAGCACCGAATTGTCGTTACAACTCGGGCATGTCTGGATTGTTGAGTACTCGCCTGCCCGTGCCCGGACCACATCGCCGGGAAGGACCTTCTCTGCTGCTCGGCCCAGACTGCACCATGGAGTCGCCAGGCTGACCGCCTCCCGCTCTCGGGCGTCGGAACATGTTCCACCCAATGAGTCCGTATCGACGTACAAGACTGACCCAGCCGGCCCCGGAGAAGGATCGAGGCCACGGTGGAGGAAGGCTGCCATTTGGCCGCGGGTGACGGGGTCGTTGGGGCAGAAGCGGCCGTTGGTTGGTGGGTTGCAGCCCTGGGTGATGCCTGCTGTGGCGAGGCGGTCGATGTCGTTTTCGAACACTGATCCGTTGTCGTCGGTGAAGACGTCTGTTTCGCCGGTGGGGAGGTTGAGTGCTCTGCCGAGGAAGGCGGCCAT
>JAYEIP010000027.1:0-3585 GCA_034660155.1 Actinomycetota bacterium
CTGGACAAACTCCTCCAAGTCGCTTTCCTCGAACGGTCCTACAAGACCAAGCACATACGGTCCGGCAAAGACGTGACGAGCCGCGTCAAGAATGTCCTTCTGTTCGAGTGCCTCGATGCGGGCCACGATTTCGTCGACGCTCAAATGCTCGACGCCCGTGAGTTCCTGGCGGCCGAGTTGAGTCATCCGCCCGTTAGTGTCCTCCAACGACAACGCGAGGCTGCCCTTGATGTTGCCCTTGGCTCGGTCCAACTCTTCCTGGGTAATGCCATCTGACATCAACTTGTCCAGCTCGAGCCGAATCAGCTTCAGCACCTCGAAGGTCTGGTTCGGCGTGGTCCCGGCATAGATAGCAGCGGCCCCGGTGTCGAGGAACGGCATCCGGAAAGCGTGGACCGCATAGGCGAGGCCACGATCCTCCCGAATCTCTCGAAATAGGCGAGACGACATCCCGCCGCCAAGAACGTGGGTTGACACCGTCACGGCGAAACGCCGGTCGTCGCCCCGCGACAAGCCTTCGGTACCAAAAACGATGTGCGACTGCTCGGTATCCCGGTGCCGGACCTTTACGGTGGGATCGATGGCCGGGGTTACAGAAGAACGGGTTAACGGCGGTCCCTCCCAATCACTCAGGTGCTCGACCACAAGAGCCACCAGGGCGTCGTGATCCAGGTCACCGACCGCAGCAACGACCGTCGACCGAGGGGTGTACCGACGGCTCCAATAGCCGTGGATCGTGTCGCGGGTCATTGCAGTGATCGAGTCCTTGGTGCCAAGAATCGGGGGGGCCAACGGATGTCCACCCCAGAGCGCGGCCACAAACTGCTCGTGAGCAACATCGGTTGGGTCATCCTCGTTCATGTTGATCTCCTCGAGAACAACATTCCGCTCCGAATCGATCTCTTCCTGTCTAAAGGCGGGACGTTGCAGCATCTCGGCGAGTATGTCGACCGCAAGCGGGAGATCCGCACTCCGCAGGCGAGCCCAGTAGCAGGTGTATTCCTTGCTGGTGAAGGCATTATTCCTGGCACCGACGGCGTCAAAAGCCTCAGCGATCGCTCGTGCCGAATGTCGATCAGAACCTTTGAACAGCAAATGCTCGAGGAAGTGGCTGGCTCCTGCTTCGACTGGCTGTTCGTCACGGCTCCCGGCATCGACCCAGCAACCGATTGCGATGGATCGCACAGAACGCATTTGTTGGGTAATGATCCGGAGACCGTTGGGGAGAGTTGTCAAGTCATAGTGCATCGGCGTGATGATAGGGGCAGGGAGTCATCTCGAGACCGTGGTCGCGAACTTCGGACCCGGCCTGGTCTATAGGTTGAACGCCGAACAGGAGACCGCCCCGTGATCATCCCCAAATCTGTCTTTGTTGCGAGTGCGCTCGTCGTCTTGGCTGCGGCGTGCAGCGGAACCGGCGAGACGACAGCCGTGGACGCCGCGCCAGCCGCGATCAGTGCTACGACAACAACGACCGCCGTCGAGTCTGTTGCAAGCACGGAGCCTGTCGAGACAACCGCTGCTCCATTCACCCGCCTGATCGAGCTCGTCGCAGAACCACCGGCCTGGGAAGACGTCACATTCGAGACGACCGACGGAGTCGAGCTCTACGCCAAGTTCTGGCCAGGGGGTGACACCGCTGTTCTCTTTGGTCACGATTACTCGGTGACGACTGCAGGCTCCAACGGACAGCGGCCCCCGCAAAGCTCCGATTCCATATTGATCTACAGCGGCACCGTGGCGCGAGAGGGCTACACGGTCCTTTCCCCAGACTTCCGGGGGCACGGGCAATCGGGTGGCGAGTTCCATCCGCAGTCCGGGCCGGAGGACCTCAAGGCCGCCTATGACTTCCTTATCGACCGGGATTACACAAAAATTGTCATGGTTGGCTGGGTCGGCTCAGGCACCACTGCCGTCGTCCTCGACGCTTCCGACGAGGGTGTCACTTTCGACGGCATCACAATGCTCTTCTCGCCGCCCCAGGACCACGGCCTGAACGCCGATGTGGTTCTCAGCGATCTGGAGGCCCCGATTTTCTTCGTCGGAAGCAATGCCGGAACCAGCGCTTCCTGGTCGCGTCGGATGTCGGCCAAGGCACTCAACTCGCAAGGCGCCTTCGTATTCGACAGAACACCCACTGGCCTGCAGTTCAACGACGTATTCGGACCCGAGTTTGTTGGCAGGATATTGGAGTTTGTGGACGGCGTGTGATTGAAACGTGGATGTTGCAGCTCTTTGCATTGCAGAGCGGTACTTATAAGACGCGCTCATAGGGAAGTCACACCTTCTAAGTACGGAGAAAGGCTGCGATGCTGTCAGTCGGGGTCGATAGGGCGTCTTCTCAGCTTCTTTGTTTCCGACCTGGCTCTTTTGGCCGACAACCTGCGTTCGCGGGAGCTGCGCGTTGGCCGGGTCGGCCGTCGCTTTGGTGGTGGGGGGCGCATCGCGCTGACGAGGACCTCCACCAAATGTCGCCGTGCGATCTGCCGGTTACGCCATTGCGACCGCGATTCGTTTACCTGGATGGTGATCACACCGTCGGGGGCATCCGCGCCGAGTCGCTCTAACACCCGTTTGCGAAGAGAGTCGGCGAACGCGTTTGAATCGGCCAGGCTGAAGGTCAACTCGACCCTGGTCGAGGCCTTGTTGGCATGCTGACCGCCGGGACCGCCGGACGGGTCGAACCGCCATTTCAGCTCTCCAGACGGGATCACCACGCCCTCCGAAACACGCAAGTCGTCCACGGTGAGGACCATACCCGGGGATGCCAGATGGATCGACACCGGGCATTTGACTGATGTGAGACAATCCATGGTTATGCGCGGTCGTGATCAATCTGTCCTCAATGAGGTCCTGCCCCCAGAAGAGCGGGTAATCGAAGCGGTTGTGGCGCGCTATCAGCGGGTAGCACCGGCCATCACGCGATTCGCCCGCACTATCGCCGGCAACGATGACCTGACAGTCAGGCTCGGCTCTCAGGCGTCCGGCAGTAAGGATGAAATCGTCGTCGACCCCGGGGTCTTCCAAGCCGCTTATGCCCGGAGCGCACCAGTGACCCCGGCTGAAGTCGCCTTAACCTCGGCACTCCACGAGGTCGTTCACCTGCTCGCATCTGACTTCGACGAGCTGCGCCCCATCCCGCGTTCTTGGCTTGCCCATCGCGAGGATCGCACCACCAGCGAAGAGCCTGAGGAAATCGACTTCACGATCCCGGATCAGGCGCCCCTGCTCTTTGATGATGATCTGGAAGACCCCGCCACGCTTCCCCCGCCCGAACCCGATCCCACCGACCCTCAGAGCCATCCCGTAGCTCTGCTCGACGCGATTAGTAGCGTCGGCGGCCCCGCTGCCGAAGCGCTGTTCTTCTCATTGGAAGATGCTCGACAAGAACGTGTCCTGCTCGACGGATTCGACGGTGTGCGCTCAGTCCTATCGGACCTGTATCTCGCTGCGATGCCGGGAGGCATGGCAGAAGCGCGGCCACTCGGGCAGTTCGCACTTGCCTGCTTCTTGATGGTCGGTGGGTACGCCGATCGAAACGCCTTGCAACGCCGGCTACCTCCCCATGTTGGAGGCGCCCTCGAT
>JAYEIP010000028.1:0-16693 GCA_034660155.1 Actinomycetota bacterium
ATCTCCAGCCAAGGCAACTCGTCGCAGTAACGGCCACCAAAGGCGATGGGCCCACAGTCGAGTTCATGGCGACTTGCCGTGCGGACACGCCGGTCGAGATCGAGTATCTGCGCAACGGTGGGATCCTGCACATGGTGCTGCGGAGGATGGCTGCGAACTAGGCAATGTCGACTGGTGTGTTGCGAACCGAGCGGCTGCTGCTGACACCGCTCCGGGTGGGCGACGCCAGGGAAATGGTTGGTGTTCTCGCGGATCCGGAGCTCTATGTGTTCACCGGGGGTCAACCACCGACGCTCGAAGATTTGACGACGCTCTATCGGTCGCAGGTTGCCGGGCCTGGTCAAGGTGACGAGCTTTGGCACAATTGGATTCTGCGATCAGTTGTGACGAATACTGCGGTTGGCTTTGTGCAGGCAACGGTGGTGGGGGATAGCGCCGATCTGGCTTGGGTGGTGGGCGGTGATTGGCAGGGTCAGGGGTTTGCGAAGGAGGGTGCGGCCGCGCTGAAGGGATGGTTGGCATCGAGCGGGACAGAACATTTTGCCGCTCACGTTCATCCGGAGCACGTGGCTTCGCAGCGAGTAGCCGCGGCAATTGGATTGCGTCGCAGCGGCGAAATCGACGAAGACGATGAGGAGATCTGGACTGGACATCCGGATCCCCATCAGGGGGAGCGGCCGCTGGTGGTGTAGGTGTGGCCGAGGCGGCTTGTTCATTGATAGTCGCCGTTGGACAGGGGGATGTATGACCATCCGAAGCGGTGTCGCACTGTGACGTGGTCGTAGCGGCAAGCGGGTGCGAGGTGGTCATTTCGGGCAGGACCGTGTTCTGACAAGGGGATGCGGCGGTCGATGTCGCAGCCCACTGCGGGCATGCGACAGCCCGGGAAGATGCAGGTTCTGTCTCGTGTTTGGATCTGGCGACGCTGCCGGGCAGCGGGTCGTCTTCGAGTGATGTCCGTGTCAAGGGTCTGTTGGCTGTCGGGATCGATCATGGTCCACCGCCACTCGGCATCGGTCTGTCGCTCGGCAACCTGACGGGCAATATCGGCTATGACCGGCCCATATCCAGCGAGCTCGCCCCGGTGGTCGGCGAGTTCCGTCAGAGTCTTGAGGTCGGCGATGATGTCGACGGTTCCTCTGCCCGCCTTTGTAGCCTGACTTGTTCCGATGACCAGATCCAACAGGACGTCAGCACGGAGTTGGTCCATTGTTCTTGTCTCGCCGGGGCCTCTGAGGCCGCGAGCTATCTGATTGATGCGCTTCATTCCGGCAGCAACCAGGTCGGGTGGGAGGTCGATTCCAAGCAGGTTCGAGGTGCCGGATTCGGTTGGTTCGGCGACCAACCTGCGGTCGTCAACGGCATACTTGTAGCGTCCCCGAGCATCCTGTGGATCAATCTGCACACACAGCTTGCGGACCTTTGCGCCAAGCTGCCCCGTGGTGAGCAAACCGGCATCTGCGATGACATGGTCCACGACATCACGGGCGGCAGCGGCGGATACCTCCGAACCCAGAACACAGGATTCTTCTTTGAGGGGGACCTCGCGGGTACGGTGCCGATCGTATCGTCCGGGCTACAGATAGCTAGGTTGGATAGGTCGCTGCTGGCTCCATTCCGCGCTCATCTCGGTCGTGGCCCTCGCTGGACGTGCCGTCATGGGCAACGGGTGTCGTGGAGAGCGCGTAGTGTTGCTGCGTGATGATTCGCCCGTACACCGACGACGACCTGGATGGGTTGCTCGATGTCTGGTACCGGGCGTCGCTGATAGTCCATTCGTTTCTTTCGGAGGAATTCTTTGAGGCAGAGCGACGCCAGATCGCCGAGCGGTGGCTTCCGATGGCCGAGACATTGGTCTACGAGAGCGGCGGGCGTGTGGTTGGTTTCCTGTCTCTGATCGGTAACGAAGTGGGTGGCATCTTCGTCGACCCGGACCACCAGGGACGAGGCATCGGGAGCGCTCTGATGGACGGCGCCCGCGACTCGCGCCCGTTTCTGGAACTCGGTGTTTTCGAGGCGAACTCCACGGGTCGTCGCTTCTATGACTCGTACGGTTTCGAACCCGTGAGCCGGCAGATCGACGAGGACACCGGCCAACCCGAACTCCGTCTCCGCTTTGAGAGAGGGAGCCCACAGGCAGACCAGCCGGACCAGCGCTAACCAGGCATTCTTTGCTGTCGAGGCGCCCACCGCGGCGAGCATGTTGTTGTCGTCCTCGAATCGCTGGGTAGCACGGCCGTCGGTAGGCTTTCCGGCATGGTTGATCGCTGGTCGAAACCCTTAACGGTCGAAGAGATGTACGGCGAGTGGGACTACGAGGCCGCCGTTGAGGTCTTGGAGCGCAGCCTCAACCCACGCCGCGGGGCATCGATCTTTGACACGGTGGAATCGCTTGGCATCGGAGCGGATGATGCCGTGCTCGACATCGGTGGCCGCGACGCCTTTCATGGGCTCTTGATCGCGGAGCGTTTCGGTTGCCGGGTCGTGTCCGTCGATCCGGCCCCGGCCAACATTGAGGCGGGGATCAAGGCGGTTGCCAAACACGAATACGGTCATCTTGTTGAGGTGCGTTTGGGAGCAATCGAACAGATCCCGGCCGAAGACGGCCAGTTCGATCTGGTCTTTTCACGCGACATGATGGGTCACGTCGCCGATATCGAAGCGGGTTTGGCGGAGTGCTCGCGCGTGCTGGTTCCCGGCGGGTTGATGCTGGTGCACGCCGTATTCGACACAGAGCTCATGGAACCGATCGAAAGCGAGCGGCTTTGTCGCGAAACCGCAACCGTTCCCGAGCGCACGACATCGACCAGGTTCGAGGAGGATGTGCGGCGAGCCGGGTTCATCATCGAGAGTCTCGACATGGTCGGGTCCGAGTGGTACGAGGCAAACCAGGAAGCAGGTACCTCCCCGAATTACGCGCTGCAGATATCCCGGCTCCGCCGGGCAGGAACGAGCTTCTCGACGAGCTCGGAGAATTCGCCTACCGGTCGATGTACGCAAACGCCCTCTATGGCGTGTACATCCTGATCGGCAAGCTCGAAGCCCGGGTCTACGTGCTGCGGAAGACGGGCTCATAGTCAAGGTCCGTTGGCGCGGTCTCCTCACACCAAGGCGTCTGTCGTCGCCCTTGCCGACGGATACCCGGATCGGAAAGCAGTGGCTGCCGTAAGCGACCACGCGGAGCCCAGCGGTAGCTCGAGCACGACGCGAGCCGGCTCCTCGCACGGCTTCCCCTGGCTCACATGGAGCGTCGTGGTTTCCCCACGACGCTGCAGAACGTAGCTGTAGACGGTCTGTCGGGCCGAGTGGTTACAGATGCCGGTTGCGCCGTCGTCATGGGTGCGTTCGAGGGCGAAGATGTCCTCGATCGAGGTCACCATTGCTAGGTATTGCTGTGCCGAGGCCAGGCGCCTCTCCGTTGTGCCGGTGTCATCGATATCAGGATGGGCTTCGAAAACGCTGTGGTGATTCGTACAAGCTGTGGGTCCATTCATCGACCGCACCTCGACATCGGTGCCCCGCACTTCGATGACAGCTTGATCCGATGAATCGATCAAGATCAGGTTGCCCCATAGGTACGGCTGCTGCTCGACGGCCCGCTGCACCGCACCCACGCCGGAGGCAACATCGGCGCCTTCACGGAGCGCGAGCTCAACGAGGTCGTCATAGTTGGCGTGATCGTCCATTGTGCGGACGTTCGAGTCGCAGCACAGCACCCCGGAATCATTGGCCCCAATCGAGAACCCGGAGAACACATCTAGATCGGCGGCGCTGCCAGCCCACGTCGAGATTCCCTCGACGCCAAAGACTCCGCGTTCTACCACCAGGCGATCCTCAAAGCGGCTGCGGCCGAAATCCTTGTTCTTGAAGAGCACATAGTCGTCCTCGCCAAGCCGCAACACCCCGGTAGTGCACATAGCCGCTCCCTTATGGCCAACACCCGCGAGTGTATCGGACCAAGAGCGAGCGCATCTCAGTCCGCAGTATCCTCAGCAGCCTCGAGCACCCGCAGCGCGTTCTCGCCCAACACCTTGCGTGCATCCGTTTCTGCCCAGCCGCGACGTAGCAGCTCCTCGGTGATATTCGGATAGCACGACACGTCCTCGAGCCCGGTCGGCAGCAGATCGACGCCGTCGAAATCAGAACCGAGACCGACGTGGTTCACCCCTCCAATTCGGGCAATGTGCTCGATATGGTCAACGACATCGCCGACGCTGCCGGTGTCGGCAACATCGCCTCGCCGCCGCTGCAGCTCCTCATCCACTGCGAGCTCGTCGCCCAGCTCGGCCATGAGAACGCGACTCTCGGCGAACATCTCGATGGATTCGGCGGCCAGATCCCGCAGCAGGAACGGTGGGTAGAAGTTCACCATGATTACGCCACCGTTATCCGCGATTCGCCGGATGACATCGTCGGGAATGTTGCGGGGGTGAGGGGCGAGAGCGAACGCACTCGAGTGCGAGGCCATCAGCGGTGCCCGGGAGGTGTCTAGCGCGGCATTCATGGTGGCGACCGACACATGAGAGATGTCGACCACCATTCCGATCCGGTTCATCTCTCGCACAACCTCGTGACCGAACTCCGTAAGCCCATCGTGACGGGCGTCGTCGGTCGCCGAATCTGCCCACGCAATGGTGTCCGCATGAGTGAGAGTCATGTAACGGACACCCAGTTGGTGCAGCATGCGCAGTGCCCTGAGCGAGCCTTCGATGCTGTGGCCGCCCTCTGCACCCAGCAGACAAGCCACCCTTCCCGCGGCACGAATGGACCGGACTTCCTCGACCGTGCCTGCCATCGTGAGATGATCCGGGTGGGCAGCAGCCATCCGGGTTACGAGATCGATCTGTTCCAGCGTGTCCCGTAGCGGGTGATCGCACCACGCCGGCACATAGACCGACCAAAACTGGGCGCCCACGCCACCGCTGAGCAGTCGTGGGATATCGGTGTGATAGCCGACGAGGCGGGTGCCAGGATTGGCTGCTTCGAGCGAGCTACCGGCCTTGGTCCGGATGGCCCAGGGAAGATCATTGTGGCCATCCACCACGGGCAGATCATCGTGAATCCGCCGAGCCCTCTCCACAACCGACTCACACATCAGGTATCCAGTCCTCGAGCTCGACCCCGAGCCCGTCGGCGATGCGGTTCACATAGGCGTAATACGCGGTCACTTCACACACGTCGAGAATGTCCCGGTCGCTCAACCCCGAGGAGCGCATGTCATCGATGTCGGTGGCGGCGACTGTGGCCGGTGCCTCCGTCAGCTTGGTGGCGTAGCGGAGCATCGCTTCCCGCCGTATGCCCAATCCTGCGGCCGTCCAATCGGCTTCGACTCTAACCAGCAGGTCGTCGTCCTTCAGTAGCCGGCGTAGACCACGCCGGTGATGCACCATTCAGTAGTGGCAGTCGTTGATCTGCGAGACAACAAGTGCGATCAGCTCCCGGTCGACTTTGCGGAGCGATCCGGTCCCGGTCATGGCCGAGGCATAAACGGCGTTGTGGGCCGCTAGCGAGCCGGGATTGAGCGAGTGAACAGCCAAGATATTGTCGACTCTTCCTGAGAGGGGATCTCTCACCGCGGGCGCCAGGGCCATCAACTCACCTTCCCACTCGTCGTCCGGGATCGTCTCGATGAATGCCATGTCAACCCTCTCGTCCGTGCTCGTACGCTAGAACGCTGGACGGCGATTCACCATCACATCACGTGGGAAACAAAGCTGATGCAAGATCAGGCGCGAGAGGCCGGGTCGCCAAAAGGGGAGACTGCCATGTCGAGCGACTCCGAGGTGACAACTGCACCGGCGACGGCACCATCGTCGTCGAAGAACGGAGCACAGTACGTACGGGTGTGAATCTGACTGCCGTCGGCTCGCCGCACCAGCAGAATGAACGGGCCGGCCGCCTTGGCGGTTCGGACGGCCGACGTCACCGGGGCATTCTCCACCGTGAGCGGAGTCCCATCAGCGAACCGGACATCGAATTGGTGTTGGCTGGCGTCAAGGTCATGCGGACGGAGCGAATCGTCGTCGATCCCAAGTAACTCGCGCTCCTTGCGATTCCAATCGATCACCTGTGGCGGATCGCCGACGAAGATGGAAACAGCGATCGGCAACTCATCCATGACCGAGGCGCGTAGGGTCCGTTCGAAGACCACATCTCGTGCCAGAGCGGTGCGGGCGATTGCGGATGCGGTCAAGTCTGCGAGAGCCTCGGCGACATCTACGGCCGGGCCAGTTGGCATCGCGTCGTCGGCTTTCCACCCGACTGCCAGGACCGCCACCACTCTGCCGGTGTCGTGCACTGGCAACAGCATGGCGGCGTTTCCACCGAGTGTCACCTCGGACAGCCAAGGAATGGAATGGATGTCTTCGAACCTGACGGAGCCGATGCCCGTCATCACGTTTTCCAGCTCTGCCGAAGTGCCGGCTGCAACTTCCTCGCTGTCGCCATGAGTGCCTGCGGCGTGGAAGCTGCCATCTTTACGGGGAACCCACAACATGCCACCTGTTGCCCCGAGAAGCTCGGAGTAGATCTTTTGGATGCCACCGACGACTCGATCGAGTGACTGCTCGGAGAGGGCTTCAGCCATGTCGACCAGCAGGCGGGAGCGTGGCGAATGGGCCTGAGATCTATCGCCCGGGACGATCTCATGGGCGGTGACCGCCGGGATATCTTCATCGCTTGCTGGAAGGTGGAGCGTGAACGTCGCCCCGTTGGTTCCCGGATCGTCCAGCGTCAAGTCCCCGCCCATGGCTCTTGCCAATTGACGGCTAAGTCCCAGGCCAAGCCCTAACCCCTGGGTGCTGGCTGCGTTATCGAAAACTCGATCGGCGCGGACGGCAGGGACGCCTGGACCTTGATCGCTGAACGCGGCCGTCATCTGATCGCCGCGGCGATCGAAGGTGACCCGGCACTCGCCGTCTGGGGCATAACGCTCGATGTTCTGGATGAGATTGGTGACGATCTGCATGATTAGCTGCGCATCACCGATCGCCACCGCCTGGTCACCAGGGGAGAGATAGCATCGTCGAGCGACCCTTGGCGAGCGGGCCATTGCTCGCTCGATCGTAGTTCTCAGGTTGGTGGCTTCAGCGTCTGGTTGCAGGATCGAGCGATCCAATCTCGAACGGGCATGCAGATTTCCGACAATGTGGAGCAGATGGTTGGCCTCGCCGTGAGCTGCGATGAGAAGCTCGTCCGCTTCCGAGGCCTCGATCGGGATTGTGGATTCGGTAAGAAGCTCCAGAGTTCCCAGGATGCCCGTCAGAGGTGTTCTAAGCTCGTGCGAGACCTCGGCTATGAGAGTGGACTGCTCGTCCTCTGATGACGTGATCCATGCAGCGATTCCTGCGCCGATTGCCAACAGATTTGCCGCCGCCACGGCATAGACGGGCAGTCCAAAGAGAACCGCGAGCAGACCTGCTGCAGCGGCAGAGATAGACGCGACCGTGAGGTCACGTTGCGTGATGGAACGTACGCGCACGTATCTCCTTGTCCATAAGGCTTACGTGTATATCGGCGGCGCGGCGCTCTGGTTGAGGAGGTAGCCACTCCAGCGAGTTGGGAAGCGTGGGGCGTATGAATTTGCTGTTGTCTAGATCTCGGTGACGCAATCGTCTTCGTGGATCAAATGAGGCGTTAGCACCGGGACACCCTCAGCGCTGGTGCTTTCGAGCAGGCCGGCGACGATGCCCTGGTCGAGCTTACAGACGATCTCGGGATGATTGGCCGCGGTGGCACCGAATGGACAGAATCGCGTCACGATCACCCGGTCATCGGTGTTGGCCTCAGTATCAAAACCAACGCCCATCATCGCCTTGGCAACAGCCTTCACCGCGGTGTCGAAAGCTGCGTCTTTGGAGAGTCCGACTTCGGCAGCCAGCTCGCGCCCGTACTCTCGCCCTATCTCCTCAGCGATCTGAGGCGCAGAGTCAGGGGCGATCCGCTCGACCACGCGGGCTAGGAGCTCCGCGAGAAGGTCGTACCGCCTTGCCGGAAACTGAACGGAGATTTCCTTTGAGGTCGGTTCGTAGTGTTTGGCGGGCCGTCCCGCGCCGGGACCGCGACGTTCGGAGCGATGGCGTCGTGTTACCTGGAGGTAGCCATCGGTGACGAGTCGATCGAGGTGGTGTCGGGCCACATTGGGGTGAATGGCAAAGAGCTCTGCGATGTGGCCCGCGGTCGCCGGTTCCACCGCCTCGCGCACTGTGATGTAGATGCCGCGGCGGGTGGCGTCTCCGAGGGTTGCGGCCAGATCACCGATTTGCTCATTCAGTCGCGTTGCATCCATTAAGGCTCCAAACGTGGACCACATTTGGCGGTTCCTGAGCTAACTATAGTTTCTAACTACTACGCCGATAGGAGAAGTTCCCAATGGTCGATATTGCAGCCTTACGCGCCGCGATCGGCAAAGTCGAAGATCCGGAGATCCATCGCAGCTTGGAAGAGCTCAACATGCTGCGCGACGTTGACGTCGCCGCTGACGGGTCCGTCCGGGTCCTCGTCGCGTTGACGATCCCGGGTTGCCCCCTCAAGGACACGCTGACCAATGATGTAACCGCGGCTGCGCAAACGGTCGATGGGGTCACGGCTGTGAGTGTTGAGTTCACGTCGATGACCGATGAGGAAAGGGCGGCACTCGTTTCCGATGTTCGTGGCGGCGATACTCGTGATATCGCGCTGGCTCGCCCGGGTAGCAAGACCCGCATCATCACCGTCTCGTCGGGAAAGGGCGGTGTCGGCAAGTCTTCTGTTGCCACCAATCTTGCGGTGGCGCTCGCAGCCAGTGGCAAGACGGTTGGTGTCATCGACGCCGATGTATGGGGTTTCTCGATCCCGCGGATGTTGGGTATCGATCGCCCTCCGACGGTGCTCGACGAGACACTATTTCCCCCGGAAGCTCACGGTGTAAAGGCCATGTCGATGGATTTCTTTGTTGCCGATGATCAGGCTGTGATCTGGCGGGGCCCGATGTTGCACAAGGCGCTGGAGCAGTTTCTTACCGACGTCCATTGGGATGATCCTGACTATCTACTGATCGACATGCCGCCGGGGACCGGCGACGTGTCGCTGTCCATTTCGCAGTTCCTGCCGACTGCTGAGGCACTGATTGTCACCACTCCCCAGGTCACCGCGCAACGTGTCGCCAAGCGAGCGGGGCTGATGGCACTGAAGGTGAATCAGACAATCCTTGGCGTGGTAGAAAATATGGCCTGGTTCACCGGCGATGACGGCAAGCGTTATGCGATCTTCGGTGAGGGTGGCGGCGAGACGCTAGCCACCGAGCTCGAGGTCCCGCTTCTTGCGAGCATCCCGCTGGTTCCGGCGCTTAGATCGGCAGCGGATGTTGGTCTGCCCATAGCGATCGCCGAGCCCGACAGCGAGGCCGCGGTGGCTTTCGTCGCACTGGCAGATGAGTTAGAGAAGCGCAAGCCTCGTCTTCGCAGCCATCCGCAGCTCGTCATCAGTTAGCGCCGGCACTTCGCCGATGGCGACGGCTGGGTCCGTCGACGCACTACGATCGGCCGCACACGAGAGGCGGGCCATGATCGGCCGGCCACGATCGGCCGGCAGATAGGGACAGGATCAACATGAGCGATGGTGGAAAGATGCGAATCGGGGTCGAGGGAGCCCGTGAGTTGGAGATCGAGGTTGACGACTTTGACACTGTGGTGAAGAGCCTAGAGAAGGGCCTGGCCGACGGTTCGATGGTGTGGATCACCGACAGCAAAGGCGACCGTCACGGTATCGTGAGCGGACGCCTCGCGTTCATTGAGATTGAGACGAGTGACGACAAGTCGGTGGGCTTTGGCCTGTAACTTGCGATCGGGGGACTAGGAGGCTTGGCGCTCGGCCTCTTGACGACGGCGGCGACGGTCGGCCAGCCAACGCTTGCGAAGACGACGGCGCTCTTCTTCGGGGTAGCTACCCCAAACGCCGGACTCCTGGTTGGTCTCGAGCGCGTATTGGAGGCACTCTTCCCGCACCGAGCACATAGTGCAAATGGCACGGGCCTTGTCGATTTGGCCTACGGCCGGTCCCGTTGTGCCAATCGGGAAGAATACTTCTGGGTCGCTGTCCCTACAGGCGGACAGTTCTCGCCAGTCGGTCAATGTGAGCATGCTGCTTGGTTCTCCTCAGACCCTGGGGCCTTCTTCTGCCTTGTGAATGTGAATGCATTCACAAGCTTCGTTCCAACAAAAGGGATTCACAACATATATGTGATCCCGAATGCGCAGTTTATAGCAGTGAGGGACAGCAATTCAAGGGGTAATCCGTCCCAGCTCGAAAGGGACTTTCTTGGGCCTGTGTTCTGCTAGGAGTCTGCTGAGTAACAGGTATTGGTCAGCGGCCTCCTAGGAGAGGGAGCGCTACGCTGGCGTCGTTCTGTATAGGAGTGCGAATGAGTATCCACGAAGAGCTAACTGCCGAGCTCAAAGTTGCGATGAAAGCCCGTGACCTGCCTCGAGTCAATGTGATCAGGCTGGTTGAGACGGAGATCTCCGTCGCCAAATCCGCTCCCGGGTTCAAGGGCGATGTCGACGATGACCTCTACCGGGCGACCATTGTCTCGTATGTGAAGAAGATGGAGAAGGCCCGCAAAGAATTCGAGGGGCTCGGGGACAGGGGTGTCGAACAGGCGGCCAAGCTCGCGTATGAGGTTGAGTATCTTTCGCGGTGGACGCCGACCCTATTAGGTGAGGACGAGACGCGTTCGATCGTTAGAGCAGCTATTGCCGAACTTGGCGTCGATGACCCCAAGATGACCGGAAGGGTCATGGGGCACATCATGAAGACCGGGGGCGAGCTTGATGGAGGCCTGGTCAACCGGCTCGTCCGTGAGGAGCTCGGCGCATAGCCGGCCGGCTGGCCGGTCGCTATCAACCTATGCTGGCGACCCCGTGGGATGCCCCTTTTGTCGACGACGACTGGCTATTTGAACTCAAGTGGGACGGGATTAGGTGTCTACTGAGTTCACAGCACGGTGATGTCTCTCTGCATAGTCGGAACGGCAACGATCTCACGGGGCGCTACCCGGAGCTCGCCGAGTTGGAAATCGCGGGGGGATTCGTGCTCGATGGCGAGATAGTTGCGCTCGATGAGAAAGGCCATCCATCATTTGAGCTGTTGCAAGGACGCATGAACCTCGAGCAACCCGGCTCGTTGTCGCGTGCAGTCCCGATCAGCTACGTGGTTTTCGACATGCTTCATGACGGCGAAAGCCTCGTCAATAGTCCGCTGCTGGAACGATCGGAGCGACTTGCCACCATGCGGTTGCCGGGCCCGGTGATAGTCGGGGACCAGTTCGGTGGAGACTCCAGGCCCATCTGGGACTTCGTTATCGAACACAGCTTGGAAGGGATCGTCGCCAAGCGCATCACGAGCCGCTATCAGCCAGGCGTGCGGTCGCCGGATTGGCGCAAGATCGCCAACTTCAAGCAAGTGCGAGCCGTGGTCGGTGGCTATACGGTGGGCACCGGTGGTCGAGCATCAACATTCGGTGCGTTGCTACTCGGACTGTGGACTGAAGATCGGCTGCGCTGGATAGGTTCGGTGGGATCGGGCTTTGACGACAAAGCTTTGCGGGCAATCAGGGAGGCGCTCGATGAGATGGTTTTACCTACGTCTCCCTTTGGTGTCGATGATGATATTCCGAGGGGATCCACCTTCGTCGAGCCACGCCTCGTCGCAACCATCCAATGTAAACAGTGGACAGCGGCCGGCCGGCTCCGTGCCCCTTCATTCAAGGGTTTCAGTGATCTCCCGGCTGGTGCTGCAACCTGGGGGTCTGAGGGTCCAGTGCACTCGAGCGACGGCAGCTGATCCCCGGCACGGAAGCGCCCCCAACCCTGCGGCTCGGGGCGTCCGTGTTGTTGTCATATGCGGTCACTCCACCGGATTGACCGCATACTTCGCTTGCTAGCTCCAGCTATTGCCGCTCTTCATGCAGCACCCCTTCCTTCTGGAGTTCCCTTCTAGGTCCCAGGTTGAACTGAGACATTTTCTGGGACACTAGTCAGTTTGTGCGCCGAGGAATAGTCCTTCGGTGACCAGCTAGAGTCCGTCGCTCGCGAATCGATGAGATCGCGAAAACTGTCCTTTAAGGATCGGACCCGTTTCGGCGATATGAAAAACATGGTCGCACTACAAGCTTTGGTTACAGCCATCACGCTCACGCTGGTGCTTATGGCGGCGCGACTCTCCGTCGAATTGGACGTTATCGAGAGCGACTAAGTATCTCGCTGCCCATACGCCAGGTGCCCTCTACCCAACGGAGAGGACCAGCGCTGGGTCCTCAAACAGCCTTGCGTTCCTTGGTGGCTGCGACGCTGGCTCGTAACGCGTCCATAAGGTCGACCACGCCGGTTGCCTCGGGAACGTCGGGCGCAACAATCTCTTCGCCCTCGATCTTGATCGCCGCAGCGGCTTCGACAGCTTCCCGAGATTCGTCATGCCATGCCGAAGGGTCGAACGTGCCGGCGAGGTTGTCGATGATCATTGTTGCCATGGCCATTTCCTCGTCGCGAATCTCGATCTGCTCTTCCAATGATTCGAATAGAGGTTCCCTGATTTCGTCAGGCCAATACATCGTTTCGAGGATTATCACACCTTCTTCGGCGCGGAGAGTGGCGAGGTATTCGCGTTCGCGGATTGCCACTTTTGCGATGCCGATCATGTCCTTGGCTTCGAGGCCTGCCAGCAAGATGCGGTAGGCCTTGATACCGGTCTTCTCGGGAGCGAGGTAATAGGAACTGCGGAAGTAGATCGGATCGATATCGGCGCGATCGACAAACTGGACGACATCGACGATCCCGCCGGTGATCCCCTTCATGATGTCCTGGAGCTCTCCCGACGTGAAAACGACGTAGCGATCTTTGTCGACTTCGTATCCCTTGACGATGTTTTCGTTCGGAACTTCCTGGCCGTCGGCCTCGGCAACCCTCTTGTATCGGATGCGCGAGTGATCGGACTCACGTAGCTGGCGGAACGACGGGCGTTTGCTCTCGGTCGCCGAGTAGAGACCGACGGGTATCGTCACCAACCCGAACGATATGGCGCCTTTCCAGATAGAGCGCATGTTCTGACCTCCCAGTACGCGAAAAACACTAGTCCGGGGACGTTCGTCCGGTCGACGGCTTTTCCCAAGATCCATCAACAGCACTGACCGGTCGCCTGGATGCTGCTGGCTGACTTACACTCCTGCCGCCGCAGGAAGGAAGCCACATTGTTGACACGGGTGCTGAAACCGCTTGATCTCGATGTGCGTGATGACGCCAAAGCGGATCGTGATGCATTTGTCATTCTCCTGACGGGGACGTTGCTGCTGTATGTGTTCCACTACTGGGGCCGCCCCGACTACTACGTACGATCAGGTCTAATCGATTGGGTGGCCCGCAACGTCGGCGGCACCCTCGAAGGGCATCCAGGGGTCGGCGCCTATCTCTACTGGGGTTCGAGCTCATTGGTGGTGCGAACTTTGGTACCGGTGGGAATCATTGTGTGGTTGATCAGGGACTCGCCCCGTGACTACGGATTCCGCCTTCAGGGAATATCGCGACACCTCCCGATTTATGGGGCCATGTATTTGGTCATGCTCCCCATCCTCATCTGGGTGTCCAGCTTCAACAGTTTCCTGACGTACTACCCGTTCTACGACCGGGCTGTAGAAGGTGGGACCGCGTTCTGGCTCTATGAACTCGGATATGGACTCCAGTTCGTTGGGATCGAGGCGTTCTTCCGCGGCTTTCTGACATTTGGCCTGGCAAAGCGGTTCGGGTTGCTGGGAATCGCAATCATGACCGTGCCCTACACCATGATTCACTTTGGAAAACCGGCTCCTGAGGCCTTCGCCGCGATCATCGCTGGTTTCGCCCTCGGTTATCTGGCGCTGCGATCGAGGAGCTTCGTTCCCGGCATCTTCTTGCACGTGAGCGTCGCCATCACCATGGACATGCTTGTCTTGTGGCGCCTAGGCGCACTCGGCAACGTGTTTTAGCAATCAGTCCCCCCTTTTGGCAGCAAGTCAAGCGGCGGCTATCGGTCCCCCCTCTCTTCTCTGGGGGGAAAGTACCGCAGCGGCGAAGCCGCTGGGGTAGGGGAGCACTCACAAGGTGAGTACATTGAGAGTTCGCAGGGCGAACTCCGGGGTCTTTGCAGGTGTCCGAAACGCGCATCTCGAATAGACATGTTCCCGGTTGTGCCCCAGGCAGGATTCGAACCTGCGCTCCCGGCTCCGGAGGCCAGTGCTCTATCCCCTGAGCTACTGGGGCGCGAGCCGGAGTGTACCAAGCCGTTCGTGGCGTGAGACATGGGCCTATCCTTCCCCCGCATCGAACCGAGGAAACCCGATGTCGCTCGCTACAACCTTGTCACAGATCTTTGGAGACGCCTTTGCGTCTCAGGGCCTTGATCGCGCCTATGGGACGGTCGTCGTGTCGGCGCGTCCCGACCTGGCTCAGTTCCAGTGCAACGGAGCGATGGCGGCCGCCAGGGACGCCCGCAAGAATCCTCGCGGGGTAGCGCAGGGAGTTCTCGATTCGCTGGCAGACACGTCGCCTTTCGCCGAGTTGACCCTGGCAGGCCCCGGGTTCATCAACATCACCCTTACCGACGACTACTTGGCTTCGTCCGTCGACTCGCTCGATGAGGCGACCGGGTTTGGCGCTGCGCAACAGGACGTCAAGCGGATGGTGATTGACTACGGCGGTCCCAACATGGCCAAGGAATTGCATGTTGGCCACCTGCGGCCGGCAATCATCGGCGAGAGCATCAAACGTATCTTCAGGTTCCTTGGTCACGATGTCGTCGGTGATGTGCATCTCGGTGATTGGGGCACTCCCTACGGGCAGCTCATCGTGGAGCTGTCGGATCGGCAACCGGATTTGCCGTACTTTGATGAGGAGCGTGTTGACGGGTACCCGGCCGAGCCGCCGGTGACGATCGAGGACCTCCAAGAACTCTATCCAGAAGCAGCAGCCCGGGCGAAAGTAGACGAGGACTTCGCCGCCCGTGCCCGTGCCGCCGTCGTGGAACTGCACCGCGGTCGCCCCGGCTATCGGGCGCTTTGGCAACACTTCCGAGACGAATCGATCGAAGCGATCAAGTCTGTTTACGATCGCCTCGGGGTTGACTTCGATCTTTGGAACGGCGAAAGCACGATCAACTATCGGCTCGAGTCGATGACGAAGCGACTTTTTGACGATGGGTACGCAATCGAAAGTAACGGAGCCCTGGTCGTCGAGGTGATGACCGATGAGGACACCAAAGAGATCCCCCCATTCATTCTCCTGAAGTCAGATGGAGCCTCCCTATATACGACATGGGACCTTGCGACTATCGAAGAACGGGTCGAAGACCTCAAGGCGACCGAGATCATCTACATCGTCGACGTCCGGCAGTCGCTGCATTTCGAGCAGGTGTTCCGAGTCGCGTATAAGACCGGGATTGCATCCGAGGCCGTGGTACTCGATCACTCGGGGAACGGCACCGTAAACGGGCCGGACGGGAAACCGTTCAAGACCCGCGACGGTGGGCTGCTCCGGTTGCGCGACCTCATCGATCTGGTGGTGGCTCGGGCCGCAGACCGAATCGAGGAGAACGAGCTCGCGGCGCACTTCGATGAGCAAGAAAAGGCCACCATCGCCGAGAAGGTGGGTCTGGCGGCGCTCAAGTACGGCGATCTGCAGAACCATCGGTCGTCCAATTACATGTTCGACATCGAGCGATTCACCTCGTTCGACGGCAAGACCGGTCCGTACCTGCTGTATGGAGCAGTCAGGATGATGTCGGTGCTGCGCGAGGCCGGGTCCCGCGGCCTGCAGTCTGGTCCTGTCGTGCCGGCAGTCCGTGAGCAAGAGCGCAATCTGATGTTGCAGCTGACCCGCCTGCCGGAGGCAGTGGCGCGGGCGGCAGAGCACCGGGCGCCGAACCATATCGCCGAGTACACCTACGAGCTGGTCGCCGACTTCAGTCGCTTTTACGAGGCGTGTCACATCCTCCGTGAGCCAGACACCGCACGGCAGTCTTCGTGGCTCCACCTGGTCGAAACCTCACTGGCCGAGCTCAAGTTGCTGCTCGATCTGCTTGGCATCGAAGTTCCGGTGCGGATGTGACGTTGGGTCCGATCCCGGCCCGGCTCCTTCCGGACTCTGCCGTTGTCGACGGTGATCGGCTCTTGGTCGGCGGGGTGGATGTCCTCGAATTGGCCGGGAGATTTGGTACCCCGCTATTCGTATACGACGAGGAGCACCTCCGGGCACGCTGTCGGGAAGCTGTCGCTGCGTTTGGAGAAGGCGTTGCATATGCCACGAAGGCGTTCTTGTCGCAGGCGATGGCGCGGCTGGCTTGGGAGGAGGGGATGCACCTGGACGTGGCCACCGGGGGAGAGCTCCATGTAGCGCTTACGGCCGGGGTACCCGCAGCTCGACTTGTGATGCATGGCAACAACAAGTCTGAGTCAGAGTTGGAGGCCGCCCTTGTCGCGGGCGTGGGCCGAATCGTCATCGATTCGTTCGACGAGATCGACCGCATCGAAGCAATAGTCCAGAAGGGGTTCACTCCCCCCAAAGTGCTGGTGAGGGTCAACCCAGGGGTTGACGCTCACACCCATGAGTACCTCCAAACCGGTATCGCCGACTCGAAGTTCGGTTTCGGCATCGCCAGCGGTGATGCCGCCCGCGCTATCGCCAGAGCGCGG
>JAYEIP010000029.1:0-3572 GCA_034660155.1 Actinomycetota bacterium
CGAATGTGAGCATGGGTCTCCAGTTCAATGTAACTGAGGCGCCGGTCGGCGAGATCGACTATTACCTGTCGGTCGGCGATGGCGCCGCGTCGATGGCATTGGGAACCATGGACGATGCCGATGTGTCGATTAGCAGCACCCACGAAACCGCCGTTTCCCTCTTCAAAGGCGACCTCAATACGCAGATGGCATTTATGACCGGCCAGATCAAAGTCTCGGGCAACATGGCAGTCCTGATGATGAATCAGGGCGTGATCAATAAGTGGGCCGAGGCGTTGAGCGTTGTCGATGTGGATTATTGAGAGGTACTAGGTACTTGGTACTAGGTACTTGGTAGAGAGTTCGGAACCGGCGGTTCGTGCCGGATCGTCATGCAGAAAGATTGTGCTCTGTCGAGAGCCTCGTGTCGCCAATTCCTACCTAGTACTTCCCAGCTACTCCACCGCAGATCGAAACGCTCTCCCGGGTCTAAACGCAGGAACGATTCTTGCCGGGATCGGAACGGTGTCGCCGGTGCGTGGATTGCGCCCGGTGCGTGGTTCGCGGGCCTTAGGCTCGAAGGTGCCGAAGCCGCTGAGGGTCACACTATGTGACTCTGCAACCGTATCGACGATCACGGCCATCGTTGCTTCCACTATCGCGGTGACGGCAACTTTGGTCTGACCCGTTTGCGCTGCCACCTGGTCGATTAGATCCGCTTTGTTCACGAACCGGCTCCTGTTGTAATTGCCTGTACGAACCGAACGATACCGACCGCCTCCCGCGGACCCAAGGATGCACCGCAAACCACCACCGAGAAGACGGCCGTCGACGATGCCGGTAAAGTGTGCCGATCCCGAAGGAAAGGCGCAGAGTGAAACGCAACCGACCGCAACTACTGTTGCTCGGTGGGGCAGCGGTGACGATGGCGTCGATCGTTTGGGAGCTTACGCGGATGGATCCCCAAACTCCCTACCTCGTGGAACCCTGGTCATTGCGTGGCTACGAGTCAATCCACGGATCAATCGTCTTCACCATCGGGTTGCTGATCGGTCTCGCAGGCCTGGCGACGATCTGGGGACGATCCAAGGAGCCAGCCTTCAGCCGCATAATCGCGGTCGCGATGGGCGCGGGCGCAATCGGTCTTGCCGCAATCTACGGGACAGATGAAGTGACGATGGGTGGAGGGTTCCTTGGCTGGATCATGGCCGCCATCGGCGGCTACGTGATAAAGGCAGCGATTGGGCCCTACGTGTCCAAGCTGAGTCTCACTGCAGCATCGAACGAGGCCGCTCGAAGCGCGATACGGATTCTGTCATCCCTAGCAATCTTCGCTCTCGCCACCGTGGCTCTCAACGTAACATTGTTCGGAACAGAGAGAGACGCGTTACCAGTTGTTTGGGTGACGCTGGGCGCGGCGCTGCTGGTGGGGCTTGCGATTACGGGAACACCAGCGGAACTCGCCGCCAACCGCATGCTGATCTTCTCCACAGTCGCGGGAGGATGGGCAATCGCTCTCTCAGCCGCTGCCATGCGCACGAACTTGCTAGCAGCGCAATTCGAACTCGATGGCATCGCCGGACAGTACAAAGACACGCAGATTACGTCTGGCTATTTCATTGCATTGTTCGGGACCCTGCTGGCTTTCGTTGGTGCAACATCCCTATGGGCGAAGCGCCGCGACATCATCATCAGTCAGCAGCGGGCCGAACAACAACGCGCCGCGGCCGTGGCCAGCGCTGCCGAGATCCAGGCCGCACTCGAGCTAGCTCAGCAACACCAGCGCGAATCTCGGGCCAAACAACGCAGCAGCTAACAGACACACTTGTGAATGAATAGAGGCGGACCCCATACCGGGTCCGCCTCTATCTTCATATCGAAGACGTATGCGAAACTGATCAGACGTCGATCTCGGCTAGATCGGCAACCTTTCCTTTTACCGCCGCAGCAGCTTCGGTCAGACCGGATGCCTCTTCGTCGGTCAGCGGGAGGAGAACAACCTCCTGCACCCCACCGGCGCCGACTCTTGCCACGACCCCGAGGTAGACCTCATCGATGCCGTATTCGCCTGACATCCAGGCACAGACGGGCATTTGCTCGCCGGAGTCCTCGATGACGGCTTTGGCCATGTAAGCCGCAGCGGCTGATGGTGCGTAGTAGGCGCTACCAGTCTTCAAGAGTCCGACAATCTCAGCTCCGCCCTTCCGGGTCCTGACGACGAGGTCCTCAATCGTCCCTGGATCCAAGACGTCTGCGAGGGGTTTCCCATCGACAAGGCACAGTGACGGCACTGGAACCATGGTGTCACCGTGGCTCCCCAGGGTCACAGCTTCGATCGCCTGGATGTCCGCCCCCGTCTTCTCCGCAATGAAATGGGCAAACCGCGAACTGTCGAGAATGCCCGCCTGGCCGAACACTCGGCTACGCGGGAACCCGGATGCCTCAGCTGCCAGAGTCGTCATCTGATCGAGCGGGTTGGTAACCACGATGATTACCGCCTCTGGTGAATACCGGGCGATGTCTGTTGTGACAGCCTTGACGATCTTGGCGTTGACCTCGAGCAGGTCCATCCGTGACATACCGGGTTTGCGTGGCAAGCCGGCGGTAATGATGACCACGTCGCTTCCCGCGGTATCGGCGTAGTCGTTCGTGCCGACTACCAGGGTGCGGTGCCCCATTACGGGACGGCTCTGATTCATGTCCAGGGCGAGGCCCTGCGGGAGACCCTCGACGATGTCGGTCATGACAACCTCGTCGACAATATCCCACTCCGCCAGTCGCTGCACAGTCGTTGACCCGTACTTGCCTGCCCCTACTACGGTCACTTTGCTCATGTCTCGAGACTCCTTTGCGATCTAACTCTTCGATACCTTCTCATCACATCCGAGCGATGACGGCAGCGCCAAACTCCGATGTCTTGACTTCAGTTGCATCTTCCATCAAACGGGCGAAATCGTACGTGACGATCTTGTCTCCTATCGCTGCTTCGAGGCCGTTGACAATCAGATCCGCCGCCTCATCCCAACCGAGATAACGGAACATGATCTCACCGGACAGGATCACCGAGCCGGGGTTGACCTTGTCCATACCCGTGTACTTGGGTGCCGTTCCATGGGTAGCTTCGAAGATCGCATGGCCGGTGACGTAGTTGATATTGCCCCCGGGCGCGATCCCTATCCCACCCACCTGAGCAGCCAACGCGTCCGACATGTAGTCACCGTTGAGGTTCATCGTTGCCACGACGTCGTACTCAGCGGGACGAGTGAGGATCTGCTGGAGGAAGGCATCTGCAATAACATCCTGAACCAGCAGCTTGTCTCCGGGGTCGCCGCCACAGTCCTCCCATGACACGGCCACGTCGGAGAACTCATCTCGCACCACCTCGTAACCCCAAGTGCGGAATGCGCCCTCGGTGTACTTCATGATGTTGCCCTTGTGAACCAGGGTGACCGACCTACGGTTGTTCTCCAGGGCATACTCGATGGCAGCTCTGATAAGGCGCTTAGAGCTGGTCTCTGAGATAGGTTTGATCCCTAGTCCACTGTCCTCGTTGAGCTCCCAGCCGTAAGCCTCGTCGAGAAACTCGAGTAACT
>JAYEIP010000030.1:0-3560 GCA_034660155.1 Actinomycetota bacterium
CAACCTTATCGAGGGAGCCGTCGCGAATGGCGCCCACAGCTTCGGCTACTTCCGACTGCCACTGGATCGTCGAAGGCACCGACTCGACCGTGTGCTCGCCCGATCGGTGCAGGTCCACTCGGAGCGGCCTACCGACCCCTTTGGTCTCGTGCATCACCTGGGTCTGGCTAATCCCTCGTGTTACATCTACGCGATGGTCGTAGGTGAGTCTGCTTTTGTTGGGGCGAGCCCTGAGCTTCTGCTGGCCCAAGACGATCGGGCGATCCGGATCAATCCGCTGGCCGGTTCCGCCCGTAGGGGCAAGGGCGAGGATGATGTTGCCGTGGGCGAACAGCTCTTGTCCAGTGCCAAGGACCGTGCTGAACACGGCATCGTTGTCGATGATTTGGTGACACGCCTCGGTGATCTGACCTCCAGGCTTGATTACTCCGACAGACCTTCGTTGCGGCGGATGGCCACCGTGCAACATCTGTCGACCGAGATCAGCGGAGCCCTTTCCGATGACGTAACGACCTTCGACGTGCTCAAGTCGATTCACCCGACTCCGGCGGTTGGAGGCATGCCACGACCGGAGGCGCTTGCTTTCATCGACAAAGCGGAGGGTATCGACCGGGGTTGGTATTCGGGCGGTGTTGGTTGGATCGATCCCAGCAGCGGTGCCCAGGTGGCGCTCGCGTTGCGGTGTGCGCTCGTGAACGGCACAACGTCCCGGCTTTACGCCGGCAATGGGATTGTGGCCGACTCCGATCCGGCGGCCGAACTTCTCGAAACCCGCCTTAAGTTCCAGCCACTGCTCAACCTGTTGGCGGCTACGTAGCCGTTGAGCTCAACGATGACCTGTCCGCCCCCGGCGGGTTGTTGTCTGCACCCCTACGTCAGAGTCGCGGTCACTGCTGCGTTCACGGCTGCTGCGATGTCGCGATGCACTTCGACGTTGTCGTTCCTATCCGTCCTCACCTGGATGAGCCGGGGCCTATCGTCGGCGGAAGAGACGAGTTGAGCGAGTTCGTCGGCTTCGTCGACGTTGCTCGCCTCGAGCCCGAGAGCTGTCGCTACCGCGACGAAATCTGTTCCATGTGGGGTGCCTAGGTATTTGTCGAAGGTGGCCGGGTCGAGGACATCGGGGTCTCGTTGGGGGAGGAAGTGAAAAATGCCACCACCGTCGTTGTTGATCACAATGATCGTTAGCGGCAGGTCCAGTTGTGCTGCTGTGCCGAGTGCGTTGAGATCGTGGAGCATTGAGACATCACCGACAAGAACAATGGCGGGCCGTCCGGTGGCTGCGGTGCCAAGAGCGGCAGACACGACACCGTCGATGCCATTGGTGCCGCGATTTCCAAAAATGCGAATGGGTCGTCCCGACTTTCCGCCAAAGGTGTCGACATCGCGGATCGGCATCGACGAGCCGACGGTGACGTAAGACCCCGGCGGTGCGCTATCCATGACGATCCGGGCTACTGCCGGTTCATTAGGGAAGGGGGCAATACGAGATGTGTCTGCAATGGCCTTGGAGGCGGCCTTGTCGAGGGCACGCCAGCGACTGGTCCATTCCGGTGGCGCCGTCTCGGTGACGATTGCATTGAGGGATGTCGCCGCAACGGCAAGCGGTACTGCGAGGATTGAGGCGGCGCTGCTCGTGGCGTCTCGGCTGTCGGCATCGATCAATAGCTGTTCCACCGCCGGATGGTCCTCGAGCCAACTCCGGGTGGCTTTTGACGTCGGGACCGGGCCAAAGCGCAGCACTAAGTCGGGAGTAAGGAGATCAAGGGCACCTGCTGCGGCAAGCGCATCGCCCGATGCTAAGACATGCTCGAGCTGGTGCGAGCCGTGGCGTAAGCCCGATAGGGGGTCGGCGACGATTGGGTAGCCAGTCGCGGTGGCGAGGTTGACGCACGCCTCGGCAAACTCCACGTCATTCGACCTTCCGGCGACGATGATTCCGCGACGTCCATCGATGATTCCGGTCAGGTGGCTCAGATCCAGCGGCTCCGCAGCATTCTCCGTCGGCAGGTCGATCGGTTCCGGGCCCGGTGAAGAGATATCAGTCAGCAGCGGTTCGCGAAACGGGAGGTTGATGTGCGCCGGACCGGGGATGCCTGCCGAGGCGGCGCGCCACGCTGTGATCGCTAGGTCAGCCGCTTCCCTGCTGGTTGTTGCTGTGGTTGGGGTGGGTGCGTCGATGAACAATCGGACGCTCGAGCCGTAGAGCGAGATTTGATCGATCGTCTGGGGGGCGCCGACGCCTCGCAACTCTGGTGGACGATCGGCGGTCAGGATGATCAGCGGCACATCGCTTTGGCTAGCTTCAACCACGGCCGGGTGGTACTCGGCAGCAGCGCTCCCCGAAGTGCAAACGAGGACAACAGGCCGCCCGGTTGCCCTGGCGAGGCCGGTGGCGAAGAAGCCCGCAGCTCGTTCGTCGAGCAATGGCCACGCTCGGATTCGCTTCTCCGCGGCGAAGCCGGCGATCAGGGGAGTGTTGCGTGAGCCAGGAGAGAGACAGGCGTGCTCGATGCCCAGGTCGGCGAGAGCGGAAGCGAGCGTGGTGGTGAAGGAGAGGTTGGGATTCGGCATACGGGCTGGAGACTACCGGTCATGGCCGCAGACCCGTTTTTCGGATTGACGCTCTGGTATAGTTGTTCTAGTATTGATATAACAATGTTACTTGAGCTGAACCCTGACAGTGGACTTCCCCTTTTTGGCCAGATCGCGGCCGCGGTCCGTCGAGCCATAAGTGATGGCGAGATCGTTCCCGGTGACCGGCTTCCCGCAGCCCGGGATCTGGCGCGATCGTTGGACGTGAACATGCATACCGTGTTGCGGGCCTACAACGGCCTTCGTGACGAGGGACTAATCGAGCTACGCCGCGGGCGAGGAGCCATAGTTCGCGAAGGTTCCGCTGCCCCGGCCGGAGTTCATCATCTTGTGGTCGAGTTGGCGGCAGAAGCCCGGCGCCAGGGGATGACATCCGCTGAAGTGGTTCAGATGCTGCAAAAGGAGCTCTCATGAAGACAACCCGTTCCTGGCTCACTCTCGGAGTGATCCCGGCGCTGATCCTTGCAGCGATGGTTCTGCCATTCGCCCTGAACTGGGGAGACCTACCCAATCCAATGGCCTCGCACTGGGACTTCGCCGGAAACCCCAACGGGTCGATGCCCCCACTCGTCTTACTGGCCGTCCTCGCCGGGATTTTCCTGGCCATGTGGTGGGCAGTGGTTCGGACTCTCAGCCGCACCCCTGACGAGGCTCCATCGTATGTCGCCGGGCTCTTCTTTGTGGGGGAGTTGCTGGCCGGCATCACATGGTTCGCAGTATTTTCGAACCGCAAAGCAGATACATGGGAAGCTGCCGACGGTATCGGCCTGATCGAGATCCTTGGCGTTGTCGTTGTGGCAACGGTGGCGGGTCTCATTGGTTGGCTATTGGCCGGCGGGAGTGCAGAAGGCGACCACAACGCGACCATGCCGACTCTTGACATCGGCGAACCGGCCCGTGCCGTCTGGTCCGGTCGTGGGAACGGCCGATTGGCACAGCTTGTCGGCGTCATCGCCATCGTTGTC
>JAYEIP010000031.1:0-3543 GCA_034660155.1 Actinomycetota bacterium
CATCATCGAGGTCCCCGTCTCGGCGGATCTAGACTTCGACATGAAGTCCCGCGAGGCTCGCAAAACCTTCGATCGTGGTCGCGAGAGCGCCGCAGCGCAGCTTTCCGGAGTCCGCAGTCTGTAGGGGCTGCGGTTGTTGACAGCCCGAACCCATCAGACCCCGGAGTTCGCTCGGCGAACTCCCAAGGTACTCACCTCGTGAGTACCCCTCAACCTAAGCCGCCGGCTAGTTGGGCGGCCTCGGGAGAACGCCTCAGGCGGATCATCGCAACGACCCCGAGGGCCGGACCGATGGCCAGTATCGGAAAGGCCCATTGCCAGCCCCAGTTCTCGGCTAGGACGGGTACACCTTTGATCGTCACCAACGTCAGTAGGAAACCGACCGCAGTTTGGAGCGCTAACGCGGTGCCGCGGTACTCATCATCCGCGGTCTCGGTAACCATGGTCGAAAACTGTGCCGAGTCGGCGACCACCGTTACGCCCCAGACCACGAACAAGCCGACGACGATTACGGGTGCAGCACCGAACACGAACGGCGTGAGGAGAGCGCAGGTGCCGGAAATGGCCATCGCTCCCCCGGCCACCTTGGTTCGTCCAACTTTGTCCGCGAGGACACCCGCTACCAGCGAACCGATGCCGCCGGACCCGATGATGACGAACGTGGCAACCGGTACCCAACCTTCCCCGTACCCTCCTGATGCTGCCGAAGCCGCGAGGAAGGCAGCAGTCCAGGTCCACATCGCATAGAGCTCCCACATATGGCCCAGATATCCGTACGTCGACAGTTGAACGCCACGATCCCGAGCTGCTGCGCCAACGTAATGCCAGGAGAAGCGAGACGGAGCAGTTTCGTACGGACCATCGGAAACCCCGAACCAGAGTATGAGCGCGGCTATCCCAGCCAGTATTGACGCCCCGAGCAATACGCCTTGCCATTCGAAGCCCAAGCCGCGGATGAGGTGAGGGCCCGCACTTCCGATTGTGAGAGCTCCCACGAGTGTTCCCAGTGCCATGCCCCGGCCGTGACGAAACCAACCGGCCATGGCTTTCAACCCACTCGGGTATACCCCCGCAAGGGTCACGCCAGTCAGGAACCGCAGCACAAACGCGGCGGCGAAACTCCGCGGACCCAGCGGTATCAGCAGGAGGTTGAGCCCGCCTCCCAGAAGTGCCGAAAACAAGAACAGCTTTCGCGACGCTATTGCATCCGGTAACGCAAAGATCGCCGATCCGAGCGCCCCGACGACAAATCCTATCTGCACGGTCAACGTGAGCCAGGCCGCCTGTCCTGAAGAGATCGCCCACGCCTCCTCGAGCTGTGGGGCCACCGCCGACGCCGAGAACCACAACGTCAAAGCCAGCAGCTGGCCGCCGGCGATAATGAGCAGCGCCCGACGTTGTCCCGCCGGGCGCTGTATAGGTTTTGTCGCCGTCTCCGTCACGTCAGTTGATCTACTTTCTCTGGCTCTTCCGGCTCCGGTGCCGAATCAGAATACTTGCGACCTGCCCACACCAGGGCGACTGCCGCTACGACGAGCCCGGTGAGGCCCAACGCGACTAACCCCGTGTTGTCGTTCACAAAGTTCAGTGCCGTTGCCGACAGATTCTCGACAAAACGGAAGCCGCCAGAGTCGAGGGCGGTGGCGCCCGCAGTGAGCGTCGTCCCCCAGAACCAGACGATGTAGACGCCGGCCACTATCAGAATCACACCGGAGATGGTGTTGACCCGCTTCATGACCGAACGAAAGCGACTCACGATCGTGGACTTGCCGAGAGCGAGCGCCACCGTCAGCGACACCAGCACCAGGGCCATCCCTAACCCATACACCACGAAGGTGATGAGTCCGGAGATCAGATTCGTCTGCGTCACCTGACCGGCGACCACGGTGAGAAACACCGGAAGCGTGCACGACAGTGACGCAACGGCGTATGAGACGCCGAATGCAAATATCGAGCGGAAGTCCTTGTCCTTCTGGCCACGCTTCGCTTTGAGAAGGCTTACATTGAGATCGAATCCCCTCAACAAAGCGATGCCCAGGATGATCACACCAAATCCGATGGCGAGAGCCAGCCATGGAATCCAGGTAATGATCGATCTAAATCCGAGGGTGATCAAGACGCCGGTCACGCCGAACACCAAGAGGAATCCGAGGGAGACGATCCCCCCGACCAGCAATGCTGAGCGAACGGCGGCAACCCGTGATTGCGGTTTGTCGTTGTCGAGACCCATGAAGTAGGACAGGTAGGCCGGGAGCATTGCAAACCCACACGGATTGACGGTGGCCACCATCCCGGCGGCGAAGGCGAGAGCAATCGGTGCCTGGATCATGACAGCAACGTTTCTGTGATCTGGTCAATCAACTGACCCTCAGTCAGCGGACCGTTGTGCACATCGAGCACCTGTCCATCGGCGGAGATGTAGATTGTGAAGGGCATTCCGAGACCACCGAGTTCGGTGTAGAGCGCACCAACCGGGTCCTCTGCGAGATCGAAGAGAACTCCCGTTTCTTCGACGAGGTCAAGGGCTTTGTCGCGTTCATCCTGGATATTCAATCCGAGGAAAGCGACCTGGTCACCTAACGCCAACTGCGCCGGGACAAAAGCGGCCGACATCTCGGCGACACACGATGGGCACCATGATGCCCAGAAATTGACCACCAGAGGCCGGCCGTTGTACGCCGCCAGCGTGATCGTTTCACCCGCAAAGGTTTCGAACGGAGTTGTCGGAGCCGGGTCGCCTTCGAGCTCAATTGAAGGGGCGGCAGATGCAGAATCAGAAGACGGGGCATCGGATGAAGCGTCGTGTCCACCACCGCCGCATGCTGCCGCCACGAGCGCGAGAACGACAATGAATCCTGCCGTCCTTTTCATAACTGGTCGTGGCATTTAGGAACCTCACTTGGTGTCTGTGCCCTAAACAACGTCCCTTCTCGCCGGACGGCCGCGCCAACTGTCGGTTACTGGTCAGTCGGTATCTAGCGAAAAGCGGAACCGACGGAACCCACGGCCCTTCGATTTCACAGTGCCGAGTTTGATGCCCCCAACCTCTCCGGTTGAATCGACATGCGTGCCACCATCGGCCTGACGATCCAAGCCGACGATGTCGATGACCCGGACCTCACGCAGACCCGGCGGCAATAGGCTGACCTTGGTGCGGATCAGGCTGGGATCCTTGTCCGCTTCCTCTCGAGGCAGAAACGACACCTCGACCGGCAAACGCGCCGCCAGCTGCCGATTGAGCTCCGCTTCCACGATCGGCTTGTCATCCGGATTCCAGTTGGGAAGCTCGAAGTCGAGCCGCCCCTCCCCCGGTTCCATGTTCCCTCCGGTGACCGGCACCTCGTAACTTCGCCAGATCACGCCACACATGGCATGCATCGCCGTGTGGGTTCGCATGAGTCGGTGGCGACGATCCCAATCAAGCTCACCACGCACATCCGTCCCAACGCCGGGCAGCGCTCCGTCCAGCCAATGCCACACCCCGTCTCGATCGGCAGTGACCCGCACCACTGTCAGTCGGTCGTCACCTATCCAGAGTTCGCC
>JAYEIP010000032.1:0-16552 GCA_034660155.1 Actinomycetota bacterium
GGGAAAGGCGATTACTCAAGAACCACGTAGTAATCCCATCGTTGAACGACGGGTCCGCCAGTTCGTCCCGTCCCGCTGGCAGACCGAAAAGGAACGTTATGGCCCCGTAGAGTGGATCAACAACATCGGCAGCCCTCCGTAGCCCCGACACCACTTGCGTCCACCGCTCCTCTTGAATCGCCTCATCCGTTGAGTCAAGAGGTGTACCGGCTGCCGACCACGTGGCCACCACACCACCCGACTCCTCCCGCATATCAAGAATGCAGCGCGGATCTGTCCGATGGCTCAAAGCGCCGCCGAGACCGTATACGGTCTTCACATCGGAGTCACCAGAGCGGATTTGCTCTACCAGCCCTTGAGCTGATCCCCATCGCATCACGCTCCAGGTTCCCGCCAATTGCGCACTATCTGCCCAGACCAGTTCAACTCCTGAGTCGACAGCCATCTGGAGCACATCGGCAAATAGCGTTGACAACGAACGGTCAGGATCGACCAAGGCGACAACCGCGCTATCGTCGTCGGGATACAGCCCGAATGTATTTGCCCTCTTCATTGAATCATCGATCTGTAGTAGTCGCTCTGATTCCGTGTGAGCCGAATGAAGACGGTAGCGAGCTGGCCGTCAAGCTCTCCACCATTGTAATACTGTACGGCGATTTTCTTGTCTCCGAGCCGTCCAAGGTAGGCAAAGGTCTCAGATCCTCTTACATGACTGGCTATGGGCCGCGTGTTGCGTGATATGCGGGCGATCACGTCCATGAATTCGGTGATCTGCGCATCTGTCAGGGAGTAGGCTCTGTCGAGTCCGAAGTACTGGTGGACCTTGCCTTCGTCGACGATGTGTTTCCATCGTCCTTTGGTTATGATCCCCGCAGCTGTCTCGGCGACGACGTCGCTCGTATCTAGCTTGGCTATGCGAGACCCGATCGACGAGCCCTCGTCGGACAATCCGAGGAGCTTCGATCCCCACTTCCCGCCGGGGATAGCGCCCAGCAAGAGCGCCCACGACGGAACGACGCCGCCGGTCAACAGATCCGTGCCCGTTCGTATCTCCGCAAGGTTCTTGATCCACCCCGCAATGGGTGTCAAGTCGATCACAAGGCTTATCTGCTCTTTGTGCTCCTCGAAGACTTCCTCGACGTTCTCCTCTGCAGAATCGAGCCAGTCACCGAAGTTCCTGAGACACTGGCCCCAGTTCCTCATGTTTGAGCAATCGCCGCCGGCTTCGGTGCGCCCTGTCGGATCGTTGTGTTTGATGGGGTTGTTCCGAACGTAGCTGTACCGGTTGAAGCTCTGCGGATTCGCCGGATTGGGGACGATAGTGTCGGCTGAGATGAATCTGCCGATGGTGGGGTCGTAGTAGCGGGCGTTGTAGTACATCAGGTCGGTTGATGTGTCGAGGCGTTGTCCGGTGTACCCGACGTCGCTGGCGATGTCGCTGGGTTCACTGTGTCGGATTCGGCCCCATGGGTTGTAGTACTGGCGTCGGGTGTTGGTGCCGTCTGCCGCGTGCGACACTGATGTGGATCCAAGGTGGTCCCATAGTAGGAATTCGACGCCTTGGTCGGTGTTGTCGATGAGGCGTCGCATCGCCATAGGTTGTCCGCCGAACACGTAGTACATGGTTTCGGTGATGACGGTGATGCCACTGGTTTGGTACGCGGCGGCTGTGGCGTTGACGGTGTCGGGTTCGGCTCGGAGGAGAGCTCCTTGGTAGGCGGTGTTGTTATTGGTGCGGTCGAATAGTCCGGCGAGACCGACGTTGACTTGTTGATCGGTGACGCTGACGGTTGCGGCCTGTGCTCCTCCGCCCTCATCTGCTTTGAAGGTGGCGATGGTGGCGAATAGTTGCATACCGGTGTCCATGTCAACAGTTGTTGATGCGGTCTCAACTGCGGCTGTGATCTTGGTTGCGGCGCCGTAGTTCATGTAGGCGCCGTTGTGTTGATCGACGGCTTCGGTGTAGCCGCCCCAGGTGATGTCGGTTTCGGGGTTCCATGACATGGCACCAACCACGTTAAGTTCAACGGCTTGGCTGTTGGCAGCGTCGGCGGTGACGGTGATCGACTGGTTTGTTCCGGAGCTGTCCTGGGCGCTGCCGGATTGGTCATCTGGCGGGTTAGCCAATCCCGAGTACTCAAACAGCGTGACGAAGTGTTCCTCGCTCTCAGAGAACGTAAACGTCACACTGCCGCTGTCGCCAGATTGGACTTGCCGCCAGTAGACACCGGTAGCGGCCGCTGAGTGTTCGTCCTCGACCAGGGTGTTCCACCCTGTCGGTGGATGGATGAGACCGGCGCCGCTCCCAACCACCGCGATCATGTGATTGGCGACGGTGGGTGTTGTTGGCAGGGTGGCGGTGACCGTCGTGCCGGTCCAATCTGATGCGTCGGTAACCTGGACCTGGGTGATGTCACCACCACCACTGATTAGGTTGACGGTGAAGGTGACGTCGATGGTCACTGGGTCATAGCCGGGTGCGGTGACGGTGACGACACCGTTGTGAATCCCCACACCAGCGGTCACCGGGTCGGCGGTGATCGTTACTATCCCTGGTGTGTTCCCGGTGTCTGGGTCCGTCGACAGCCAGGGCTGGTTGTCAGTTACGGTATAGGACGCCACATTGGGTGCATCCGACGCCGTGACAGACACATCATCGGACACGGCGCTTCCATCCTGATCAGCGGTCAACGGCAATAACGAAGGCACCGCCACCAAATACGGTGCCGGGGGTGCCCCGTCGGCTTTGAAGGTGGCGACCATCGAGTGGGTCCAACTACCGGAGAAGTCACTCATGGTCGACTCGACCGCACCGGTGGAGGTGAGGATCTTGGTGGCCACATGGAAACCGTGTGAACCGTTGTAGTTGAGGTCTACTTGTTCGATGAACCCGTTGCTGTAGCTGGTGGTGGTCGAGGCGGGGCCCCATCGGTTCCAGAACGCGATGGCGATCTCGTAGGGGTCGGTTGTTGTTGGTGTGGTGCCGGTGGTGAGGGCGGTGACGTCGGTGTAGTCGGAGGATTCGTCGGCGCCGACATCGAACACAGCGTTGCCGAGTCCGGAGTATTCGAAGACGGCGAGGCCGTGTTCCTCGTTTGCGGTGAACCTGACTGTGATGGTCGAGGAGTCTCCGGGTTGTGCGACTTTGGACCACACGGCGCGGGTGTCGTAGTAGCCGGGTCGTGCCGCTTCGTAGTCGGGTGGGCCATATCCGTTGGGGTCCCCGTCGGTGTGGATGCCGCCGGCTCCTGAGGCTGCGACCACCACTAGCAGGTTGCCTGGGGTGGGTGCCGAGTCGAGGGTTAGTGAGATGGTGTCGCTGGCGTAGCTTTCGGTGATAGCTTTTTGTTGTACTTCGACGATGTCGGGGGTGGCTTCATCGACGGTGAAGGTGACGTCGATGGTTTCGGTGGTGTAACTGTTGGCGGAGATTGTCACTGTTCCTTGGTGGGTGCCGGCGCCTAAGGTGGCGGGGTCGGCAGTGACAGTCAGTGTTGTCCCTGAGACGGTGGTGGCACCGTCTGGCGGGTCTACCGATAGCCACGACAGGGCGTCGACCTCGGTGGTGTAGGTGGCATTCGAATCGTCGGTGGTGGACAGGTCTACCGCGGTCTGGACGGAGTCGCCTCCGGCGGTGCCGTTGAGTGTCACATCATCAGGTGCCGCGACTAGGCCGGCGGTGTTCACCAAAAAGGTGACCGGGATCCTGAGGTCTTGGTAGCCGGCGGCGGTGACGTCGATCCAACTCTCCTCGGTGCCGGCCGACAGGCTCTGTGGTGTGGCTGAGATGCTGATCGCAATTGGTGTTTTCCCGTCGCCTGAGCCATCCATCAACGCCAGGATCCAGCCGCTCTTTGGGGTGACTGTTATCGGCACCGCCGATTCGCCGGGAGCCGACACTGTGACCGAGCCGAGCCACACATATCCCGGCTCGCCTGCGGTGCCTTCGCCGCTAACCGAGGTTGGGTTGGCCATCAACTCCGGGTCGGGGATCAACATTTCTTCGTATTCGTAGAGACCAGCGACATAGATGGTGCCGGTTAGGTCTTCGCCGTTGTCGATGATCCGTAGCACCCGGTTGCCGTCGGCGTCATAGACAAACCGAGTTGTAGTGGTCCCTTCGGTGACTAGCTCGAGTTGGTGGTCTTCGTCAAAGTCGAGGGTCTGGGTGCCTTCGGGTGTGACCCGTGTGGTCATGTTGCCGTTGAGGTCGTAGTCGAACGAGTAGCCGGCGCCGATTCCGGTTACGGCGTGGGGGCCCCGATCTATCACCTGGTCGCCGTTGTCGTCGATTCCGTAGTCGTAGGTACCCAGATCGTTGCGGCTTATTAGGTTCCCGATCTCGTTGTAGCCAAACGCCAGATTGTACGGTGCGGGACCGGTCTGGATGTAGCCGGTGCAGGCGTTGCCGTCACCAGTGGTGTAGGCGCCGGTGAGCCTGTCCAGATCGTCATAGGAGAAGCATTGCTTCTGTTCAGTCCCGTCGATGATCGACAGGATGTTGTTGTTGAGGTCGTAGGCGTCGTAGGCGAGATCTAGCCCGGCAGCCGGGGCGTCGATGCCGGTCAGTCGCCGTTGGTTGTCGTAGCTGAGCGTTCTCGTTAGCCCGGAACTGGCCCCGCCTCAGCCGCCGGCACCGCAATCGGATACGACAACTCGGCAGAACCAGTGAACAACCCGACCTGATAGTCCAGCACCGAAGCCGAAGGGGCGACATCGAAACGGCCATAGTCAGATGAAACCCCAGCCGTCATCGCCAACACCGTGATCGGCTCGGCAGGAATCGCGATCACCGCACCCGACGGCAACCGACGGGTGTCCTCGGGAACAACCACAGCCGTGTCCGACAAGCTGAACACCAGCTTGCGGTTCTCGATGTCGTTGTCGGCGTCCAGGACCTCAGACGCCTTACACACCAACGACGGCACCTTGCTATCAGCATCAAGCTGACAGCCCGAGTACTGCACCAGCCGCAAACGGCCTGGCAAATCAGCGCCACCGATCAGTGCCACATCCTGATAGTCGATTTCGAACTCGACGCCAGCCCACAAAGCATCCGTCGCCGCGGTCTCAACGTCGAAGGCCAGGGCTGCCCCGACCGGGGACACGCCACCAGCAAGATCAGCGGCGAGTACCTCGACGGTGACAGTGCGGGAATCACCAACCAGACGAGAATCAGAAACAATACGCACCGGAACACCCGGCACCGCCAGAGACTTGGCGCCCGGGTCGACCACTACCGAACCCGAAGCAGCTGTCCAGCCCGGTTTGGTCAGTTCCGGGTCCGGTGTGGGAGCGGGAATCTCAAGATCCAGATCAGAGTTCCATGGCGGAGTGACCGGATCCAGGTCAGGGGCAACCGTCTCCCCGGGCCGTTTCGGAGGCGAATCCGACAGCTCCTGCGCAGTAGCAATCGATATCGGAGACACCAAAGCGCTGAGCAGAACAACAGCAAGAAGAACAGCAAAACGACGCACCACCACGGGAGACCCCTTCCAAGAGTTCCGGATCAACGGAAACCTAGCGTGACTCACAGTAGGTATATCGCCACTCACAGTCACCAACAAGGATCATCCCAACAAATGGTCACAAAGAGCTAGTCACCGAGGTCGAAACCCAGCTTGACTCCGCATTCCACACGACCACCACCGCACGCCAGCAATCATTGGCAGAGACCCACCGGCAACCCACGCTTCCCCGACGCCGGACAGCAAATGATGGGCAACGGCCCGAGAAGTCCCTGCACGAGCCGTACATCCAACACACCAAACCGACTGATATCGAGCGCCCACGAGCGTCCGGGATCCGGTTTACCCGAGACTTCTACAGGCCACGTTGCGTGGTCGAGTTCACCGGTTGGCGGCGACGTCGATCCCTGGTCCCTGGTGTTCGAGCTCGTTGCGCTCAGCGCGGCGTCGGGCGACGATCCAAGCGACCCTTCCGGCGACGTCGCTGCTCGGCGGCGGTGATCCGCCTGCGTCGATTTCGGCACTGACCGACGAGTCAACGGCGTGGTCGATACCCGCTATCTGCGCCGAGCTGCGGACAAGCGACGCGGCCAGCGCGTCGAGAGCCCCTTGCCCATCGGGATGGGTGAGATGGGTGCACTGCTCGTCTTCGTGTTCGGGGGTTGTGAGGTACAGAGTGTTCGTTTCTCGGCCACGACTCAGCGCGACGTAGGCCCATTCCCGGTCGGTGGCGCCGTTTACGATCACAAAGGTACGACCGGTGGTGACCCCTTGGGCCTTGTGACCAGTCATGGCGTAGCCATAGTCGACGTGGTTTTGGTCGAGGTACCAGGAGGGCAGGTCTCTCGTATCGGAGCCACGGTCGAACCGCACCGCGAGCGTGCTCTGGTTGGGGTCGACGGCGACGACGGTCCCGAGATCACCGTTGAGCACCTCGAGCCGGCTCTGGTTCTTGCGGCAGAGGATGCGGTCACCGGCTTGGAACACACGCTCCCCGGCTTCGAGGGTGGGGCCGTCGAGGTGTCCCGACTGGCCGATGTGGGTGCGGGCTCGTTGGTTGAGTTCGGCAACGGTGTCGTTGTTGTGGGCAATGAGCAGTGCCGAGGTGAGGTCCCCGGTGGTGGTGACGTGGCGATGCCAGTCCGCCACCGCCCTATCCATCGTGGCGTCGCGGTCCTGTCCGATGATGAGCCGCTGGTGTTGGCGGTATGTCTCCACCGCTTGATCTACTGATCCGTCTCGCAATTCGGCGAGAGCAACGCGTTCCCACGGCTCGTGCTGGCGGATGTTGTCGGTCAGCTCGACGGTGGGGAGCCGGTTGGCGAGGGCCCGGAAGAGACCTCCGGCGTCGATCTCGGGTAGCTGCCGGTCGTCCCCAATCAGGATTAGCTTCCCGGCTGCGGCTTCGACAAGGCCGGAGACTGCAGCGAGTTGGCGGGTGCCGACCATGCCAGTCTCATCGACCACGACCACGACTCCTGAGGGGAGACCAGCTTCGTCGCCAGCCTGGTTGAGGAGTCGGGTGAGGGTGGTGGAGGGGATTGTGGTGGCTGTTTGAAGCCCGGAGGCGGCTTTGGCCGCGAGCGCGGCACCGACGATGGGGGTGCCGGTGATTGCGGCGAGTTGGCTGATCACTGCCATCACCGCGGTCTTGCCACTACCTGCAGGACCGATCCCGATGTCGACGGCGTTGCCGGAAGTGGCAAAGCGGCGCACCATGTCGCGTTGACCTGCGGTGAGCTGCCCGTTACGTCGCAGCCTGGCCTCTACTAGACGGTGGGGCACGACCCAGCTACCGGTATCAAGCCCGGCGAGGGCGTGGTCGATGATTCGTTGTTCGGTGGCCAATAGCTCGACGGTGGTGTACTGGCGGTGCACAGTACCGGGGAACAGGGGGCCGTCGCGGCGGCGCATCGACCGAACCACACGATCCTTGAGCACCGATGGGTCAATCGGTTCGGGCTCAACCGTGGCGACATCGTCGACCGTGCCGGATAGTTCGACGTCGCGTCCGGGTAGGAGTGGGACGACGTCGCCGGTGTTGAGGAACATCTCGGTCAGGGCTTCGATGTCGTCTCGCGTACCGCCTTCGGGTAGCGCCGCGGCGATCTCCTTGACGACCTCCGACTTGGCGAATGTCGAGACCTGTGCGGTCAACCCCTCCGGCGAGGCCAGGCTCTCGAACAGTGTTTCTGGGTCGGCTGGTGTGATCTGCTGGCCGCGACCCGTGACCGAAGCGATACGCTCGGCTGTGAGGCCTACTCGTTCGGCCCGCCGCCGCCACTCGACTTCAAGGTCCACGAGGAGACGGTCCTGCTTCGGGCTCCGGGTGGCTACCACCGCTACCTGCCGCGCCGCCGCACTATCCGCAAGGCCTTGTTCCAGACGCCATTCCTCGAGCTGGCGCCGGCGACGGGAGAATGCTTCGATCTGGTGGCGGGTGAAACCGTCGATGTCGGCCATCCCGTTGTGTACCGGCTGCCAGCGCACCCCCAACCGCTCTGTCAGTTCTCGTCTAAGGACTGCTTCGTGGAGGTAGCCGGCGGCGAGCTGATGGCGATACAACAGGCGACCGTCGATCGTGCGCCATATCCCATCGTCACTCTTGACCTTGTTGGCGACTACCACATGGGTATGCAACTGCGGGTCATCAGCCCGGGAGGTGAACTCGGTAAACGACGCCGCCACAAACCCCGAAGTCTCTATCGGCCACGTCTCCACCCGAAACCTCCGCTTGCCGCTCTCGTTGAGCACCGGGTCGCCGTTGCCATCCAGCATCGGGGTCTTGGTGGCGCCCCTGGTCGCCGACGCCACCGACTCCAAATACCCGAACGCTGCTGTCGTGGCCTCATCGAACGCCTCCATCACCTGCCGTCTGGTCGGCTCGTCGCCAAGAGCCCACAACAGCGACACCGACTTATCCGTCGAGAACGTCACGTCCCACGCCGCCACCCCGTCCCTCCGCAGGCTCCGACCGAGCTGCTTGCCCGTGGCGGGATGCTGACCGTCGAACAACCGCACCAGCTCCTCGGCGCTCACCGTGCCCTCCAACCCCAACTCGGCGGCACCGCTGCCCCGCCACAAGCCAGTGGCGGTCCCGCCGCGCAGGTAATAGTCCTCCCGCGGCGAGATCTCCCCCAGCTTGCGCAGGTAGTAGTCCTTCGCAGCCTTCGCCAAACTCAACACCAGCCACCCCCACCGACGGCTCGCTGTATACATCGGGCAACTCGTTGCAGATGCGTGTGTCGTACAGGTCGGTTCGGCGAAAACGGGAGAAGAGAGCTTGTGACGTGCTGGTCGGTTGCGCACTGCGGGTCACAGGTGGCAATCGCTTTGATTCTGATCTGTCCCGTAGATTCAGAATCGTCGAGTAGCCGTGAGTTCCGATGCGTCCAATGCGCCACAGGGACCCGGCCAGCCGAGGAGTACACCGCCGGTGTGCGACGACCGAGCCGCCAGAGCCAGCCGGACACGACCTGGTCGCCGTTAACGGCGGGTTCTCTGTCGTGGCTGATGCTGGTGTTGCGCTCCATGTCCACGAAATAGACAGGGCAACCCTTTCACCAAAGTGTCAATAACCCTTTCACCAAAGTGTCAATAACCCTCCAACTGGATGTCGTAAACCGTGAGAACCGCTGGACCGCAACACTTTCTCAGGAATGTCACCCGACAGCAGAAATCTCACGTTCCCGCCGTCGGACCCGAGCCCTGGGTTGCCCGGGAACGGTGATGACAGGCCTTACGGGCATCGAAATGACATCCTGCTGAAAGGGTACTGTCAGAGAATCAGGCCATGGATTCACTCGATCGACTGCTCACCGTTGAAGATCTCGCCGAGTATCTCGACGTGCCGGTGGCCACCATCTATGCGTGGCGATACCGACGCCAGGGCCCACCAGGGTTTCGGGTCGGGAGGCATCTCCGGTACCGGCGGGCTGACGTCGAGCAGTGGATCAGCGACAGGCTCAAGGCGGACGTGCTTTGATTGACACAGGCAAGCAAGGAGGTCTCCAACTGTGGCACACATCCAACACCGATCGGGGCGGCGGCGGCCCTGGCAGGTCAGGTACCGAGATCCGTCAGGGCGAGAACGGGCCCGGAGCTTCCTCAAGAAGGTGGACGCAAGCCGGTTCGCTGTCACGGTGGAGGCCGACCGGCTGAGAGGCGAGTGGACCGACCCGCGGCTCTCGAAGACCACTGTTGTTGAGTGGTCCGAGCGGTGGTTGCGCACCAAGGCCCATCTCAAACCCAAGACTCTGGAGGGCTACGAGTCCAATCTCCGTGCTCATGTCCTCCCTGCGTTCGGTAGTCACGAGCTTCGCCATGTCGACCGGATGGCAGTCGAGGAGTGGGTCGCCGACCTGCTCGCTTCGGGACTGGGACCTTCTGGGGTGCGTCAGGCCCGGCAGGTGCTCAATAGCATGATGCTGTTGGCCGTGGATGCCGGCTACCTGGTCTCGAACCCGGTCGTCGGTGTGAAGGTGGCCCGCCGGCCCGATCCCGAGATGCTCTTTTTGTCTGCCGAGGAGGTGGAACGCCTCGTCGCGACGATCCGAGAGCCCTACGGGACACTCGTTTATCTGCTCGCATATGGAGGACTCCGCTGGGGAGAGGCCGCGGCGGTTCGGCGCAAGCGTTGCGATCTGCTCCGGTCGCGGATCGAGGTGGCCGAGTCGCTCTCCGAGGCTCGGGGCATGCTGCACTTCGGCGCTACCAAGACCTACCGCCGGCGGATGGTGATCATCCCAGGCTTCCTGCGTGAACTGATGGCGGAGCACCTCGTCCGAGAAGTAGACAATGACCCAACGGCTCTGGTCTTCACCTCGCCGCATGGAACGCCGCTGCGGAACTCCAACTTCCGCCGCCAGGTTTGGTACAAGGCCGTGGCCGACGCCGGGCTTCCCGACGGGCTCCGCATCCACGACCTGAGGCATACGTGTGCGGCCTTGCTCATTGCCCAAGGGGCGCACCCCAAAGCGATCCAGGTCCACCTCGGTCACTCATCGATCTCGGTGACAATGGACCGCTACGGACACCTCTTCCCCTCCGACACGGAGGCTCTCGCGGTGGCCCTCGACGGGGCACGAAGCCAGGCTCTCGCGGACCAAATGCGGACCAACCGCGGACCAGACGTCGTAAGCCTCACCCCTGAATAGGCGAAATCCCCTGTGTTTACAGGGGATTTCAGTGGCACGCCCGGAGGGACTCGAACCCCCAACCTTCTGATCCGTAATCAGATGCTCTATCCAATTGAGCTACGGGCGCATGGTGGTGTGCGGGGCAATAAGGTACTAGGGACAATCCGTTACGGAAAGCCCACGTTCTTCAGGAGGCAGCGTGAACACCGAACTTCAGTCCCTCGCCGAGCAATACTGGCAGGACGAGCTGACGCATTCCCCGACTCAGGCGCTGATGCTGGGTATCCATGACTACGACGAACAGATGGAGGACGGCTCCCGGGAAGCTGAAGACATCCGTATTGCCCAGCTGCGCGACCACGTCTCCACGGCTGCGGCCCTCGACCCGACGACGTTGTCCACCGATGAGCGCATCAGCCGCGACGTGCTGATGTTCGTCGCGGGAAGCCAGGCTGATCTCCTCGAAATGAGGGACGCGGAGATGGCGGTTAGCCATACGATGGGCCTCCAGGCGATGCTTCCCGTGGTGTTCCCGCAGTTCCCCATCGACGAGCCCGAGCACGCAGAAGCAATGATCCCGAAGTACTCAGGGATTGCTCGGCTGTCTGACCAGATGACCGACCGCTTGCGTTCCGGGGTTGCCAACCAACGCACGCCTGTGGCGGGCACTGTCGAAAAGACAATCGCCCAGATAGATGAACATCTCAGCGCCGACCCGGCGTCAAGCATCTTCATGAACCTCCGCACGCCGGGGGCATTCACCGAGGATGAAGCTGCAGCCTGGCGCAGGCGGCTCGCTGACGTTGTCCGTGACGAAATCTTCCCGGCATACCAGCGTCATCGCGACTTCCTCGCCGAGCACGTCCTGCCCGCATCGCGTAGCGAAGAGAAGCCGGGGATTTGTTGGCTCGAAGGTGGTGACGAGTGGTATCGGCGGGCCATCAAGCACCACACCTCGGTGGATCTGACCGCCGACGAAATCCATGAGATCGGCCTCGAGCAGATCAGGAATCTCGGTGAGGAGTACCGAGAACTCGGGTCTGAGGTCCTGGGCACCGATGACCTGCAGGAGATCTTCAGCAGGTTGCGGAATGACCCGGAGCTGCGCTTTGACACCGGTCCCGAGGTTCGTGAGGCGTCGGAAGTGGCCCTCGCCAAAGCAAAGGCGGCCATGGGCGACTGGTTCGGCCGTTTGCCCAAGGCCGACTGCTTTGTCCAGGAGACCCCATCGGGCCCCGTTGCCTTCTACTTCCCGCCCGCCACCGATGGCTCCAGACCGGGCACGTTCTTCGTGAACACTTCAGAGCCGACCTCGTGGGGCCGCTACGAGATGGAGGCTATCGCGTATCACGAAGGGATTCCCGGGCATCATCTGCAGCTCGCTATCGCCCAGGAGCTCGAGAACGTACCCGAGTTCCGTAAGCATGCTCCGGTGACGGCCTATGCCGAGGGGTGGGGCCTCTATACCGAGCGACTCGCCGACGAGATGGGCCTTTACAGCGGACCGCTGGAACGCATGGGGATGCTATCGGCAGATTCGATGCGAGCCGGCCGGCTGGTTGTCGACACCGGTCTCCACGCCAAGGGATGGACGCGGCAGCAAGCGATCGACTTCTTTGCGGACAACTCCCCGATGAGCCTGGGAATGATCGAGCCCGAGGTAGACCGCTACATCAGTATGCCCGGCCAGGCGCTGGCGTACATGATTGGACGGCTCGAAATCGTACGGATGCGGCGCGAGGCTGAGGATGCAATGGGGGAACGCTTCGACATCAAGGGATTCCACGACACGGTCCTGAGCTCGGGCCTGGTCCCGCTCGGAACGCTGGATCGCATGGTGAAAGAGTGGGCTACGGCCTAACCGCACGAACTGTGGGCTGGCAAGCCCGGAAACCGGTACTGCGAACCCTGGGTTCGCAGCCGTCAGAGGAGTGGCAATGCACGCGGAGTTGGATCGACTGGCGAGTGACTACTGGGACTTTGCGCTCAGCACGTTTCCTACGGAGGCGCTGTTGCTTGGGGACCATCGGTTCGATGACCAGATGGAGCGGTTCAGCCGGCAGCACGAGGACGATCAGATTGCACGCTTTGATGGCTTCGTTGCCGCCGCCGGTGAGATCGGCGACGAGCTTCTGACAGCCGATGAGCGGGTAACCCGTGACGTCCTCATCGAGGAAGCGGCGGGACGGGCCAACGAGCTGCGCTCCCGCATGGCCGAGTTCGATGTCAGCCCCAGCTGGGGGATACACGTGCTGCTGCCCCAGATTGCAGGGCAGTTGCCGCTGACCGAGGCGGCCCATGCCGACGCGATCGTGGTGAAGTGGTCCAAGCTCGGCGACACGTTCCAGGATTTGATTCATCGGCTGCGACAAGGCTTGGCCAAGGATCGCACTCCTCCGCGGACTTCGGTAGAGAAGAGCATCGCCCAAATCGAGAGCTACCTTGCCGGGGACATCAAGTCAGATCCGCTGGTGAACCTGCCCCCTCCTCCCGGATTCACCGATGAGGAAACCGCGGTGTGGCGGGAGCGACTGGCGGACCAGGTCGTCAAGGTGGTTCGCCCGGCTTACGCGTCATATCGCGATGAGCTCGTTGAGGCGGTGCTCCCCAAGGCGAGACCGGAGGAACGCACCGGGGTGCGCTGGCTGCCCGACGGTGAGGAGGTCTACGCCAGAGCCATCCGACGTCACACGTCGCTCGACCTGACACCTCTGGAGATTCACAACATCGGGTTGGAGGAGATCGCCAGGTTCGGGGACGAGTACCGGGCCATGGGAGGCGAGGTGTTCGGCGCTTCCAATCTCGAGGACATCTACGAGACCTTGCGCAACGACCCTGCCTTGCGGTTCGACAACGCCGACCAGATAGTGGCGACCGCGCAAAGCGCCATGGACCGGGCCCGAGCAGCGATACCGGAATGGTTCGGTCGTCTTCCACAAGCGGACTGTGTCATGGCCGAAGTTCCCGCGGCAGGAGCGGCCGACGCGCCCATTGCCTACTACTTGCCACCGGCAACCGATGGCTCGCGCCCCGGCAGCTACTTCATCAACACCACCGAACCGACCACCCGCACCCGCTACGAGGCCGAGGCGCTCGCCTTTCACGAATCGATCCCCGGCCATCATCTCCAGATTGCTATCGCTCAGGAACTCGAAGGTATCCCCGAGTTCCGCAAACATGCGCTCGTCACCGTGTATGTCGAAGGCTGGGGCCTCTACACGGAACGGCTCGCCGACGAAATGGGTCTCTACAGCGGACCTCTCGAACGGATGGGGATGTTGTCGTTCGACTCGTGGCGCGCCGGCCGCCTCGTCGTCGATACCGGCATCCATGCTCTCGGCTGGTCTAAGCAGGAGGCGATCGACTACATGGTCGCCAACTCGCCCCAGGCACTCAACAACATCGAGACCGAGGTCGAGCGCTATATCGGCATGCCCGGTCAGGCGCTGGCGTACATGATCGGTCGTCGCGAGATCATGCGACTGCGCGCTGCTGCGGAGCGGAGCATGGGCGACCGCTTCGATATCAGGGGCTTCCACGACACGGTGCTCGGCTCGGGACCTGTTCCGTTGGGACTCTTGGAGAGACTGGTCGACGGCTGGGTTACTGGGTAGGCCGAACTGTGGGCTGGCAGCCCGCGGAAACCGTTGCTACGAACCCTGGGTTGGGCGAAGATCGCGTCCGGCACGGAAGGCCTCACGCCAGCCGAGTTTGGAACTGGCTCGGGCGACACCGCCCTTGTAGACCCAGCCGGCGAGCCTGATGACGGCGTAGATCGCCATGAGCATGAGACCTACTGCCAGCGCTACCTCCCACGCTGTCGCCCAGCCCCGAGCGATCCGCCCGGGCATCGTCATCGGGGCCCACAGCGGGATGAACGACGACAGACGCAACAGAAACGTGTCGCCCCCCTGAGAGAAAGCGATCACTCCGAAGATGTACCCGATGATCGGGAGCAGGTTTACGACGCTTAGGGTGGTAGACGCCTCGTGAGTGTCGGCGGCCAGCGAACCACCCGCCGCGTATATCGCGCCGTAGAGGCCGTACCCGAGCAGGAACCACACGAGCATCCAAAGCACCAGTCCCAGCGCCAGATCCGGGATGTTGACGATGTCGGCCACAATTCCGTAGCCAACGATGAGTGATCCCAGCAGGGACATCTGGACAAGCCCCATTGAGCCCAGAGCCAGTAGTTTCCCAGTGAGTAGGTGGTGTGGTGGCACGGCGCCGAGTATCAACTCAACCACCCGGCTGCCCTTTTCCTCCGCCACGGAATAGCCGATCCACTGGCCGTAAGTGATGATCGCGGCGAACATCACAATCACCGCTATCGCGCTGGCCGCCTCCTCCGCTTCGGTGGAGGCTTCCGCAGCCTCGATACTCCTGAACTCGAGCGACGACTCGAATAGCCACTCGGCATCGGCTACCACCAGACCCAGGCTGACGGCGCGTTCTTCGGCCTCGATGGTCCGCAATGCCTGGACGAGACTGTCGGCAAGTGGAGACGGGACCCATGGGCCCCACAGCACCGTGTCGTCTCCGACAACTACGACGGATACGGATCCCCGACTCAGACCATCCTCGGCTTGATCGACAGTGCTGTAGCGCATGGTCCTTATGGCCAACCCGTCGGGAAGTCTCTCCCGTATTTCGTTCCGCAGTTGGTTCGGGGTGGCGCCCACCAGGCCGATGCCGTGCGTGATCGTACGGTCGTCGGATTGGTTCTGCTGGGTCACGTCCATCACGGTCAGCCCGATGCCGACAAGCGTGAGAATGATGAGCGTTGTAATCACGAAAGGTTTGCGTGCAGACCGCAACTCTCTCGATACGACGAGCCGCAGCGTGCGGAGAATCATGAACCCACCGCTTCGCTAAACACTTCCGACAGAGGGGGAGGCTCCAACACAAATCGGCTGACTCCACCACCGGCCGCCGCTAACGCAGCAAGTTCCCCGAGATCGGCATCCTCGCTTACCGCCAATCGAATCATCCCCGGTCGTTCTTCGACCACTTCCGCTCCAACGAGCCCACGCGCCCAATCCGTCGTCTCACCCGCGACTTCGAGGTACCGCACAGGAGACTCGGCCCGAAGCTGATCAATCCGGCCGCCGAGAACAACCTCCCCGCGGTTGATAATCACCACTTCTTCGCACAGGTCCTCCACGACATCGAGCTGGTGGCTCGAGAACAGGACCGCTACTCCGTCAGCAGCTCTCTTTGTGAGCACCTCCGCCATCGTGGCCGCACCGATTGGGTCGAGGCCGGCGAACGGTTCATCCAATACCAGCAACACCGGCTCATGAACCAGCGCTGCGATGAGCTGAATCCGTTGCTGGTTGCCGTGTGAAAGCTCGCCAAGCTTGGATTTGCTGCGGTCGGCCAGCCCGAACTCGTCAAGCCACCGGTCCGTGGCTCGAATCCCTTCCTTACGATCGACGCCGTGCAAGCGGGCGAAGTAGACGAGCTGATCGTGCACCTGCATCTTCCGGTAGAGGCCCCGCTCCTCCGGCATGTATCCGAACGTACGGCGAGTGGCCTGATCGATTCTCCGGCCCTGCCAGGTGACCTGCCCGCAGTCGGGACGGACCAGGCCGAAGACGGTACGGAGAGCAGTTGTCTTGCCTGCGCCGTTGGGGCCCAAGAAGCCGAGCATCTGGCCAGGTTCGACATCGAGGCTGCAATCGGCGAGCGCGACTACGTCACCGAAGCGCTTGTGCAGACCATCAAAACGCAGCATCGCACTGTCAACGCTATGTGCGTCCAACGCCGCGGACTAGGGCCGTATCGCCCTTGTCCGAAACACCTGAACTGTGGGCTGGCAAGCCCGGAAACCGACGCTACGAGCCCTGGGTTCGCAGCTTCTGACGAAGTTTGAGGGCCCAAACGGGCCCTCAAACCTCTTTGCGGAGAGGGAGGGATTTGAACCCTCGAGGGAGCTTAAACCCC
>JAYEIP010000033.1:0-3505 GCA_034660155.1 Actinomycetota bacterium
CCCCGTACACACGAATGCGGGAATGTACGTGGCGGCGATCGCCGACGGGAAAGACGAACTGGCGTATCTGACCGCCCGCTTGCCGAACCCGTTCGCGTCGGTGTGCGGCCGCATCTGCGCAGCACCGTGCGAGGACGCCTGCCGGCGCGGCGAGATCGACCGACCGATCGCCATCCGGGCGCTGAAGCGCTTCGTTACCGAGCAGCACGGGCCCGAGAGCAACAACGGCGAGACCTGGAAGAAGGTCACGGCACCACCCGAAGTCGAACGATCCGAAAGTATCGGGATCATCGGCGGCGGACCGTCCGGGTTATCCGCCGCCCATGATCTGCGTCGACTGGGCTACCAGGTCACCGTGTACGAGGCCACCGGACAACTGGGCGGGATGATGCTCCTGGGCATCCCCGAGTATCGCCTCGACCGGACTCTCCTCGCCAACGAGATCAAGGTCATCGTCGACCTTGGCGTCGAAGTTCACCTCAACACCAAGCTCGGCGACGACATAACGCTTGACGCAATGCGGGAGAAACACGACGCGGTCTTCATCGCCATCGGAGCAACCCTCGGTAGGGGTCTTGACATCGAAGGTCATGAATCTGACGGGGTCCTCCGTGCGATCGAGTTCCTGATCAACGCCAATCAGGGATTCCAGGTCGAGGTCGGGGAACGGGTTGTCGTGATCGGCGGTGGTGACGTGGCCATGGACGCCGCCCGCACCGCCCTCCGTGCAGACGAGTATGAGGAAAAGGCTCTCGCGAACTACGAAGAGGCGGAAGAACGGGCGTCCATGACCGAGGCCATGGACGTCGCCCGCACCGCGGCAAGGTCGGGCGCCAAACAGATCACAGTGATGACTCTGGAGTCCGCGGAGGAGTTACCGGCATCCGAGTTCGAGGTCGAGGAAGCGCTTAACGAAGGCATCAAGTTCGTCAACCGTCGCGGCCCGGCGCGGATCGTTGCTGAGAACGGCAAGGTCACCGGCCTGGAGACAATCAAGGTCCTTTCGGTATTCGACGAGGACGGCCGGTTCAGCCCGACCTTCGATCAGGACGACAGGCAGATCATCGAAGCCGACACGGTCATCCTGGCGATCGGGCAAGCGATCGACGTCGAGGCACTCGGAACCGACGGCCCCCAGATCAGCCCGCGGCGCACAATCCAGATTGATCAAGACAATCTGGCTACCTCCCTGCCCAATGTGTGGGCGGGTGGCGACGCCGCCAGGGGGCCGCGCACCCTGATCGAAGCCATTGCCGACGGCCGCAAAGCGGCCGCGGAGATCCACCAATCGTTCGGTGGAATGGTGGAGGAACGTCAGTCGGGCACGATGGTGCAACTCCAGCAGTTCCACCGACTCGACGACATCTACGATCGTATCGGTCGGGTAGACGTGCCAACGCTGGCGACCGACCGCCGGATCGGACTCGCCGAGGTGGAGACCGGCTTTACGATTGATCAGGCGCGTTGCGAAGCCAAACGGTGTCTCCGCTGCTTCGCCAACATCCTTCTCGATACGTCGAAGTGCGTCCTATGCGCGCTGTGTGCCGACGTGTGCCCGCTCGACCTGATCAGCCTCGTACCTTCTGAGGAAGTTGTGCCGGGACAAGCGGGCGGGACCGCCCTGACTTTGGACGAAACAAGCTGCATCCGCTGTGCGCTCTGTATCGAGCGCTGCCCGACCGACGCGTTGTCGATGGGACTGTGGACAGGAGTGGGAGTGCCTGTATGAACGTGATGGAACGAGTAAGAGAGAGCACGGTGGGTCGCTCCATCTGGCGATCTACCGACCGGGTGACCGAGCGGGACCGGGCTGCCGGCCACTGGGCCAGCTTCCTGCTGCACATCTACCCCGTGAAGATGAGCCGCAAGGAGATGAGCTTCCGTTACAGCTGGTTCCTGGGGGTGGCCTCGCTGGTCCTCTTCGGGTCGCTGACAGTATCGGGCATCTACCTGATGTTCTTCTACGTGCCCTCCCCTGCATCGGCCTACGGGAACATCCAGGAGATTCAAACTCAGATCGGTTTTGGCCAATACTTCCGGAATGTGCACCGCTGGTCGGCTCACCTGATGGTGTTTGTGGTTGCCGCCCACATGGCCCGCGTGTTTTACCGGGGTGCCTACAAATCACCGAAGGAGTTCAACTGGGTTATCGGGGTCATGCTGCTGGTCCTCACTCTGTTGCTGTCATTCACCGGCTACCTGCTGCCGTGGGACCAACTGGCCTTTTGGGCAGTAACGGTCGGGGCGTCGATGGCCGGCTTCGTGCCGCTGTTCGGAGAGACCATCAAGGGCATCCTGCTCGGCGGTGATACCGTCGGTTCCGCCACACTGCTCCGCTTCTATGTGCTGCATGTGGCGGTACTGCCGCTCGCAATGGCGATCCTCATTACGTTCCACCTCTGGCGCTGGCGCAAAGACTCGATGCTCGATACCAGGGAGGGAGGCAAGGATGAGTAAACAAGAGCCGGTGATCGTCGATGGCAAACGGGTCCTCGGCGTCGTACCCGGCAAACCGCCCGGCGGCGAACGCAAGGTGCTCGACGAACAAGAACCCGTGATGGTTTGGCCACACTTGCTGGTCCGTCACGCAGTGGCCACACTGGTCGTCTTGGTGATCGTGCTCCTACTGGCCCTCGTTTTCAACGCACCGTTACGAGAGATCGCCAATCCGCTGAACACTCCCAATCCCGAAAAGGCGCCCTGGTACTTTGCTGCTCTGCAAGAGCTGCTCAGTCACTTCCATCCAATGGTGGCCGGGGTTCTGGTACCCGGAGCGATCATCATCGGCCTGGTGGCGCTTCCATATATCGACCGCAATCCCCGACTGTCACCGAAATACCGCAAGGTTGCGGTGGCGACGTTCACGGTGTTCATGGTGGTCTGGATCATCCTGACATTGATCGGCTTCATGTTCCGCGGTCCCAATTGGGGCTGGGTGTGGCCCTGGCAAGAGTGGTACGGAGAGCTATGAGCGAACTACACGAACGCAGAGAATTTCTAAAAATCGGGTGGATGGCGGGAGCCGGACTCATCGGAGTCGCGGGTGCCTGGACCACCTGGGACGTTTTGCAGCCGATGGAGAGTGCCGGTTTCGGTGGCGAGATCCGGACCATCCCCGAGGACTCCGTCCCCGAGGAAGGCGTCGTCGCGGTACCGGCAGCGCGGTCTTACCTGGCAAAGATCGAGGGCGAAGTGGTGGCGGTCTCGGAAACATGCCCGCACCTGGGCTGCCGGGTCCCCTGGTGTGAGTCGTCGGGCCAATTCGAATGCCCGTGCCACGGTTCGACCTTCAACCGCAAGGGCGAAGCCCGCAAAGGCCCGACTCCCCGCGCGATGAGCCTGTACCCGGTCGAGATTGTCGACGGGCTGGTAATCGTTAATACCGGAGAGCCGACCGAGGGTGTGCCCATCGGCGAACCGGAAACCATCGACGAGCCCATAATCGGACCGTCGTGTGAGGAAGGGAGCCACGGTGCCTGAGCGACCTTTCGATCCCGCCCTGGAG
>JAYEIP010000034.1:0-3446 GCA_034660155.1 Actinomycetota bacterium
CCTGGCAAGCGGATTGATCACGCTCTTCCAACCCTTCCTGGCTGCACGCACTTGAAAATCAGTTTCCTCGAAGTACAGAAAGTACTGCTCCGGGAGGAGCCCAACGTCCTCGAAGACCCGGCGACGTACCAGCATGCTGGTTCCGGCCACGTAGTCAACCTCGTAGGGGTCACGCTCCGGCCGGGTCGACAAGGGCTGGCCCCGGCCCATGCTCTCTGCGACCGCACCTGCCTGCCAGTCGATGAACCCGCCGGCGAACTGGATGACCGGCGGCGATGATCCGCCGAACAGATTCAAGGTGCCGGCAAACCCGGCGTCGGGTCTCGCCGCCATGGTCGTCATCATCAGCTGAAGGGTGTTCGGCTCAACCTCAGTGTCGGGATTGAGTATCCACACGTAGTCCGCATCGCGCTCTAGGGCATGGCGAATGCCGACGTTGTTGCCGGCGGCGTATCCGATATTCGTCGACGTCTCGAGCACCGGAACTGCGGGACCGAACGCATGCCTCAACCGCTCGACATCGTCACCCCCCGAGGCGTTGTCGACGATGACCGGATGGAACTCGCGCTCGACGCTTCGCCGGAGCGAAGCCATACAACGAATGGTGTCACCTGGATTGCGGAAATTCAGCAGTATCGCAAAGACCCGGGGACCCTTGGTGAGAAACACCCGGCGAGTATAGAAAGCGAATACTGGCTGGTTCACTGTGTTCGGGATCCACCTCGCTCGGCTGCCAAGACCCCCCACTCCCGGAGGCGGAACTGATGAGAAGCGCACAGGTAGTCTGCGGTGCCACATCACGGAGGTACGCATATGGCTCTCTTGGTCACGGGAGCAGCAGGGTTTATTGGCTCGAATCTCGTTCGGCGCTTGCTCGATGACGGCACGGCTGACTCGATCGTGGCGTTTGATGCGCTCACCTACAGCGGCCACACCGAGTCGCTCGATGATGTCCTCCAAGATCCCCGGGCCACTCTCGTGGTGGGCGACATCCGTGACGCTGCTGCGGTGCGTGCCGTCTTCCAGGATCACGACATCGAAGGCATCTTCCACCTTGCCGCGGAAAGCCACGTCGACCGTTCCATCGACTCGCCGATGGATTTCGTAACCACCAATGTCCACGGCACTGTGACACTGCTCGCGGAAGCTGAACGGGCGTGGTCCGGTGACCAGCGGAGACGCTTTCATCACGTGTCCACAGACGAGGTCTTCGGAACGCTCGGACCCATCAACCAGTTCTCCGAGACGTCCCCGTACAGTCCGCGGAGCCCCTACGCAGCCTCTAAGGCAGCGTCAGATCATTTCGTGCGCGCCTGGGCTGAGACTTATGGCCTCAACACGGTCATTACGAATTGCACCAACAACTACGGGCCGTATCAGTTTCCGGAGAAACTGATACCCGTAGTGATCAACCGCATTCAGCACCAGGAGCCGATTCCCGTCTATGGGGATGGACAAAACGTCCGCGACTGGCTCTACGTTGGTGATCACTGTGAGGCTCTGGTCAAGGTCTTCGAACGGGGGGTTACCGGGGAGACGTATTGCATTGGCGGCGAAGCAGAGGTGACGAATCTCGATCTCGTCGAGATGGTGTGCGATCTCTACGACGAGATGACGGGTGCCGCGGCCGGACGGTCACGGCGGCTCATTGAGTTTGTTGCAGACCGGCCGGGCCACGACTTCCGGTACGCAATGAACATAACGAAGATGCGCGAAGAGCTCGACTGGTTACCCTCGGTCGATCTGGATGAAGGTTTGCGGAAGACTGTTGGGTGGTACCTGGAGAACCAGCCCTGGGTTGAGGCCGTTCTCCGCGACGAACCCCGGTAGTCAGTCGGCCGCGGGCACCGTCGCAGTTACGCCCGTCGCCTTCAAGCGGAGTGGCAGCACCAGCCCGAGCATCACAAGACCGACACCCTCGCCGACGGCGAAGGCCAGCGCCACCCTTTCGACTGGATCAAATCCCGCTAGCGCCAGCACACCAAGAGCGGCGACCAGGCCGCTGGTCCATCCGAAGGTGAGACGAGCGCCCAGGCCCGCGGCCGTGTACACCTGCGCTGCGAACAACGCACCCAGACCGAGCCCAACCCCGGCCCCGCCGAGAATGGCTGCAAAGACGGGCGGTGAGAACTCCACGCCGTATATCGCATCAACGATCGGTCGCAGCAACAGCCCTGCGCCCAGAGCACCGACCAGGGCCGCGATCGAACCTCCCAGCGCGATGCGTGGCGCCCACCTCCACAGCTGATGTGGGTCTTCGCCGTGAGCCAGCGCGGTGAAGTCGGGCAATACTCGGGCCACCAGGTTGTACGCCGAAGTCAACGGCCCCCGCAGCAAGGCGAACGAGGTGAAGAACACGCTCACCGCGGCCGCATCGCCACCCACAAAGCTAATCGCGATCGGCCCACCTGCAATAATCAGCTGACTCGCAGCCGTCGCCGCCACAAGCCACGCAAGGAAACTGCCGGGTTGGGCGTCATCGAGATGGTGATCTTCACCTCCATTGCCCCTCGCAAAGGGCCGCGCCAACAACGTAGCCAGCGGTGCCAGTGCGATCACGACACCGTACGCAAGGGCGGTGCCATCAATAGCTGCCACGACGACTCCCCCGACGAGCAGGGCTATCGCTTCAAGAGCGATGGTCGCTCCATATTGAGCGAACCTCCGATGTCCGGCCAAGAGGCCTCGGCCGGTCACCATGACAGATCTATTGACGACGATGGCGGCGATGAACGCGATGTACGCCGTCGATCCATCGAAGAATCGGTCCAAAGTTGTGGCAGTGAAGATCACACCGATGAGGAGTGCGACCAAAGAAGCGAGGACCATGTCGCGACGAACCTTGGCGATCTGAGCCGGCGTGCGGGTCACAACGAGCGCCCGGGTGAGGTGCTGTTCCGCAGGCAGTAGCAGCACCGTGTGCAACAAGAACATCAGGGTCCACAACACGGCGACCGGAGCGAACCCGTCTGGCCCCAGCGAGCGACTGCCGATCGCGTGAAAGACCAAAACCGCAACCGCGGCTACCGCGGTCGCCACAACTATGGCACCCGTCCCCTGATTGTCACGCGCTCGCGAGTCGCTCGTTTTCCGCTGCATGCGATAACCGTAGCCTCCGTTGGCGATGGGGCCACACCCATCCCGGCGGTTATCGCCGCCCGCACGACAGGGTCGCGCCCGGCAACTCAGGGTTAAGACCCCACCGGCACTACGCTCGCAACTGTTCGGGGACGGCATACCAAGGTGGACGTCCCGAACCGAAAGAGGACGTCACGCTTTGCGCCATCGAAACCATCTCGGGGTGTTCGCCATCCTTGTCATGATGTCAGTTGCCACCGCGATCACTCCCGCAGCCGGCGCAAAGACTCCCGCAGACAACGAGGTACTCCTGGGCCCGGACTTCTCGACACCGGTGGTCGCACCACCGGACGGTCTCACCGCCCTCA
>JAYEIP010000035.1:0-16219 GCA_034660155.1 Actinomycetota bacterium
CAGAGAGTAACGCGGCTGGGAGATGTCTCGAGGGAGTCGGCAACAGTCTGCGGCTCCGCTTCGGAGAGAGCGCGGAAAGAGGTAATGCCCATGTGGTTCAGTCGTGCGGCGTAGACCTGACCGATCCCTTTGATCTCGGTGAGGTCATCGGCCACTACCTCTGGGGGGGGCGGCGTCGAGCGATAGTGCGGGGGCGGCTCGTGGGAGACATGTGGCGTTGGAAGCATTCGTTCTCGTGTCAGCCACACGATGACCGAGACGACTGCGAGAAACGCTGCGAACCGAAAGAGTTTTGTAATCACAAGGCCGATTCTAGATCGCTGCCGTCAGCGCTGTCGTCAGCGCCGGCATTAGGGTTTGCAACTCCACTGAACCCACGGATCTCTGCCCTGATCGATCGACCTCTGTGCCAGCCAGGCGGCGCTACCGACGTTTGCCTCGGGTTCGAAGGGGGAGGCGCCGCCGAATCCCGCGGCGGGCGAAGCCCACGCCCAGGTCGAAGGAATGAACTGGTACAGGCCGGACGCTCCGGAGGCCGAGTTGTAGGCCAGCGGGTCACCGAGACTCTCACATCGCATCACTGAAAGTGCCGCGTCTACGAGTTCGGCAGGGAAGTACTGCTCCACCAACGGCCGCCACTCTTCGACATCACGAGTTCCGCCCTCGACGGGCGGTAGCGTGGTTGTAGTGGTTCCGGACGCGATGGTCGTCGTCGTGGCCGGGGGTGCGGTCGTGGTGGTTGGAGCGGTGGTTGTCGTCGTGGTCGGTGGTGGCGTGGTGGTTGTCGGGGGAGGGGCAGTTGTTGTTGGTGGGGTTGTTGTTGTAGTAGGCGCAGCAGTCGTTGTTGTCGGGGCGGCGGTTGTGGGCGTCGGCTCGACTTGGGGCGAGGCTGCAACCTGGACTGGTGTGGCAACGATCTCTTGCTCTATCTCCGGATTCAGGACCGAAGCAAAACCTGCCGCCGCCACCCGGGCTGAGAGGGAAACGGGGATGTCAGCCGTCGCGACCGCGGCGTCTTCCTGAATGGGGCTGTCGGCCGAGACAGCTGCGAATCCGAGCGCGGCAATCAGAACTACCAGGATCAATCCGGCTGCAGAAATGGGACCACGAGGCCGCACGAACAAGAACTCCGCTTTTGAAGGGGCCGGAAGCCCGGCCGGGCGCAACGCACGCCTCCGGGAAGGCTAGATCGAATGGGGTGTTAGAAGCAAGCCAGTGATCACCATATATTGGCAACCCGTGGTCAAAGGTAGAGTCGACCATGTGAGGATCGCCATTTCTGCGGCGCTAGTTGCGTTGCTCACCGTTGCCCTGGCTGGGTCGGCTCATGCCGACGAGGATCGCTGTACCGAACGTTTCCCCGAGACAGAGTGGACTGCGATCGATGTCGACGCGCCGGTGACTTTTGCGACCTCGGGTATGGCTGTGGAGACCGCCGCCCGGTTTGCCGCCGATGTTGAGCGCATCTCCGCCCGTGTCCAGTCCGAGATCGGAGGGCTCGAGGGGGTCGCCGTTTGCCTAACTGTCCCTGCGGTGAGCCTCGACGTTGGCGATCTGGTTGTCGAGGGGCAGCGTCTTCACGCAGCAGCTTTTGGTGAGGAGAAGGTGTTCGTGTTGTCGGCTGTCGAGATTCGATCGATCGATGATGCAATCGCCTTCGGTTTGCCGCACATTGCCTTGTGGGAGATCGCCGCTCAGCTTGATTATCCGGGTGGGTATCCGGAGCCGCTGGGTTCGACGATCGCTCACTGGTATCTGGCTCGTGAGATCGACCGTGCCGAGAGATATCACGGAGAACTAGTGGTCGGGCTCTTTCTCGATGATCCGAATCCTGAGCGCCGAACCGCAGACGACGCTACCCGGTGGCTCGGTGCTCCTAAGGAGGATCCGTTCTTGTTCGACCCGCAGATTGTCGAATCACCGATGGGAGACTTCATCGAGTATGCGGTGAACGCACGCGGTGTTGAGGTGCTGCGTGATCTTCGTCAGGAAACGTGGGGGCCGCTTGAAAACGAGTGGCGGGTGACTCTACGCGACGAATTGCTAGCGGGTCGAACCGGGTCTTATGGGGCAGAGTGGGGTGCCGCCATTGTCGTTGTGTTCCTCGTGCTTACCGTCTTAGTGGCTTGGGGAAAGCGACGCCAGAACAAGAGGGAGGCGACCCGCAGGCCGACCCCTCCAGCAGACGAGAGTTTGTTCCCCTCGGAGCACGAGTGAATGGCTCCTGGAATCGAGCTACTCAGCTAGCGCCGCTGTTGCAGAGACCCGCGGGTCGGCGGATCCCACAACCTGGTTTCCCTCACCGGTAATGACAGAGACCGGACCCCAGCCTGCCATCCAGCCCGGCGCCGGGGTGGGCTCGTGTCCGAGCTGCTCTAGGTCCGCCACTACGGTGCCGGCGAGATGTGGTTCATACGAGAGCGTCGTGCCCTCGTCACGCCATTCCCCGCTGGTCCAACGTGCGAGTTGTTGGGCAGCGGCGGCATCTTGCTCACCCCACAGCATGTAAGTCACCATCTGGAGAAGCGTCTGCGGTTGGAAGTGGCCGCCCCTGGTACCGAGCAGCATCGCCAATGCGTCGTTCCGGGTCCACAACGATGGTGAGAGCGTATGCAGGGGGCGTTTCCCAGGGGCGAGTTCATTGGGATGGCCGGGGATCAGCGAGAAGCTCGAGCCACGGTCCTGCAGGAAGAACCCGGCGTCGCCTACGCCGATTCCCGATCCGATCCCATGGAAATTGGATTGGATCAACGACACGCCCATGCCGGTGGCATCGCGCACGCATAGGTACGCGGTGCCCCCCAGTGTTGGAGACGGTGTCGGCCAGGTGGTGCGGCGGTGCATAGTGATGCGTTCCAGGCGGTCTCGGAGTCGGCTCAGGTCGAGCAGCCGTTCGGGAGGCATGGGCGAGCAGGCCGCATCGGCCACAAAGTCATCCCGTTCCCAAGCGACGGCTCGGTATGCCTCGATGGCGGCATGGGTAAACAGCGGGTCATTCGGGTCATGAGGTGGATCGAGTTGCTCGAAGAGCCAGGCGGCGGCCAGAGTCAAGTAGCCCTGGGAATTTGGTGGGATGGTCCAGCCCGTCCATCCCATGATGTCGAGCGATATCGCCTGGATCCAATCTGCCTGGACCCTCGATAGATCCTCTGGTTGGACGAGGCCGTTGGTCGCGGTAACGAGCTTCTCGCCGATAGCACCTGTGTAGAACGCCTGGCGTCCATCGCTGCCTATGTCGGCGAGGGTTCTTGCAAGGTCGGGGCGGGTCAGCAACTCACCGGGTTGGGGCGCGTCGCCGTTTGGGTAGAGAGCGGCTCCGGAATCCTGGCCGGCGAGCACGGGCTGCAGACGGGTCAGCGAGGCTGATAACTCTGGTGTTGCCGGGAAGCCTTCGATGGCGTGTTCGATTGCTGGTGCAAGTGACTTGCGCAGCGGTAGTCGGGCGTGTCGCTCGGCTAGAGCTTCCCAGCCGTCGACACATCCCGGCACAGTTGCCGACCAGGGGCTGCGAATTGGGATGCTGGTGTGGCCCGCGTCGCGGACCGCCGCCGAGTCGGCGCGGGCGCCGGCACGCCCTGATGCGTTAAGGGCATCGGGAACGGTGGTACCCGGCTGGTGTACCAATGCGAAGAGATCGCCGCCTATGCCGCAGGTATCGGGAGCGACAACCCCGAGAGTTGCATTGGCGGCAATGGCGGCGTCAACCGCATTGCCACCGCGGGCCATCGTTTCGAGCGCGGCTTGGGATGCGAGATAGTGAGGCGTCACCACGGCTTGTTGGCCGAGAGACTCGAGGGCAGCACCCTCAAGCCGGGTGGGAGCGCCCGGGCTCATGAGACGAGTGTGGGCAGTCGTCGGTTGAGGGCATCCAGGACGGCCTTGACTGCAGCCTCGTCGTGGTCGCCACTCGAGAGGGCAGAGCCGACGACCAGTTCTTCTCCCTGTTTTCCGGCGAACACGATTACGGCGATAACCGCAGTTCGCATCCCGACTCCGGCGGTACCGATCGCATCGAGTGCCAGTGGCGGCGTATCCGCAAAGATTGATTCCATCGCCTGGAGGGTTGCCTCGCCGATCAGTCGGTGCCGCGCCGATGCCGCATCTGGACCGCTGGCAGAACCGATATGTTCGCCGTTTTGCCACGCCAGGGTGACGGTCAAGGTGGCCCGGGTATTGTCGGTCTGCTCACGTACTCGCATCAAGGCTGGTCGCTGGAGCGTTCGATGTTTGATGCTGTCGGCAGCAAGCTGGACCACTGAGATGACTCTGCGGTCAACATTGACGCCGTAGCGCGCCATTGCCAGCGACTGGATATCGCGTGCCACTTGCTTGGGAGATTTTGAGGGTACTGCCAGGACGTGCAGCTCGACGATCTTGCCTCCTTTGCGGACGACTCGAACAGCCTCAACGGCATCGAGCTGGGCGATGGTCTCCTCAAATTCCTCGTTGTCGAACACGGTCCGTGGCCTTCCTCATGCCCATTGCGGTATCGAAATAACATTAGCTCGATGGCGGTCGATAGGTGTTCTGCGCCTTCGCCTCCTTGCCGGGCCACTGTTTATTGCGTAACGTACCCCGTGCCGACAACGGTCGTGCCTTGGGCGGACGACCCGCAAGGGTTGCTGGGGCAGGCGTGTTGACAAGCACACCTGGAGAACGCCGATGGGCGCAAAAGCACAGGCCGCGATTTCCGTGGAGTCCATACATGGCTAGAGCGCGCCTCTACCGGATCTCAATGTTGGTGTTCGTGTCGTTGACGCTCGTCGCCGGTTTGCTGGGTTGGTTGATGAGAGATAACCCGAGGCCTGTGGTCATTGGGTCCTTGCTCATGGGTGCCACGTTGATGCTCAACGTGCCCGCGCTAAGTGGTCAACGTGTGTATCTCGGGATCGGTGCTGCCGCCGCGATTCCGCTTGCCGTGTCGTCGGCCGGGCTGGCCAGTGCCATATATGCCATCTCACTAGCTTTGGCGTGGATTGGCTATCTCCTCTTTCGACCGATTGATCGAAACACTCTCAACTCCGAGTACCTCGCTGAGGTCGTCGCCATCGCCGGATTCGGTGGCATGTACCACGTTGTATCAATCTTGCTTGGTGTCTCCTGGATGGATTTCGAAACCGCGTGGCCGAATGAGGGTCTTGTAGCAATCGTAGGTGCGGTGGTGGGGGGAGTCGTCTATCTCGCTCTACGAGCTGTGACCCGGTCACTCATCGGTCTAGAGCGGGCCGATCTATCAGTTCGATATTTGTGGCTCGCCGGTCTTGAGGATTGGTCGGCGATCACGGTGCTAATCGTTGCCGGCACTGTCGTGGGCACCGCCTACAGCGTGCTGGGCTGGACCGCGATTTTGGTGGCAGCCGTTCCCTACTCGTTCACTCACACCGCCCTGGCTCGCTATCAAGGGACCAAGATCACGTATAACCAGACGATCCAGGCGATTTCACAAATTCCGGAGGTCGCCGGTCTGGCACCGCGGGGGCACGCGGTGCGAACCGGCCACCTTGCTCGAGACATCGGGCGAGAGATGGGGCTGCATCCCGACGAGGTCGAACATCTGGAGTTCGCCGGATACATGCATGACATCGGGCGGATCACGCTCAATGAACCGGCGATCTTGCGTGCCGGTTTCACCGACCTCGACATCGCTCGATGGGGATCACAGATCATCGCCGAGGCACCCCATCTCGGTGAGGTGGCGAGCATCGTCGGCGATCAGTGTCTGCCATACCGTTCGCCGGGCCAGGAGCGTGACCCGGAGGTTTCGACGACATCAAAGATCGTCAAGGTTGTGAGCGCCTACGACCAAGCGGTCCACGAGATGAAGCTGCCCGCGATCGATGCACTGGAGCAGTTGCACCGAGGTTCGGCTTATGAGTTCGACCCCCAGGTGACGAGCTCTTTGCGACGGGTACTTGTTTTCCGGGGCGAGATTCCTGCGTCCGACTGAGGACGGGTCAGACCTCGCCTCTCTTGTCCGCTGCCGACCCCGGTATCCCTTGTACTCGATGGCGGAACAGTCGCAATGGCTGCTGGAGCTGATCTTCAACGAACACCCCCAAACCAATTGCAAGTAGCACATCTCCGAGCGAGATGACGGATCGCGGGATGGGGATAATGTCCGCAAGGAAAGCAAACTGGGAGTTCCCATCGAGGGTGACATGTTTGGCATCAAGGGCCATGTCAGCGCTACCGCCGGCCAGTTCGATAGCTTCGGGGAGTACCGGCATTCCGTTGTTGAGCGCGATCACCGTGAAGTTCATCAGAATCCCGATGCCGCTGATCCACATGCCCGGCATCCGCTGGTTCAGCGCCACGACGATCAGAAGCGGAACGTAGGAGAGCAGCACCAGCCAGACCGCCAGCTCCTTGTTGGTTGTGGGAACGTAGTTCGCAGCGATCTGCATTCCGAAGCCGACGAACAACAGCCACCAACCGCGTGCATAGATCTCGGACAGGTTCGAGAGCTTCCCTCCGCGAAAGAGTGAAACGATGATGGAGACGGCGATCACCGCAAACAGCCAGGTCATGAACGCGACGTTAGCGCAGTCCCGTTCTCAGGCAACGACGTTGGCCCCGGTATGCTGACTGACCTCCGGGAGGTGACGAGTTGTTGCGCTACGAAACTGATGGGCCGCGGGCGAATCTGACCATCGATGACCCCGAGCGGCGCAATCCGATGTCGCTGGAGACCATGGCTGCCTTGACCCATGCTGTTGAAGACGCAACCGCCGACGACGAGGTCAGGGTGATCGTCATTACCGGCGCCGGGGACAAGGCTTTCTCCGCGGGCGGGGATCTCGCCGGTCGGTTTGTCGACGCTCCACTCGCGGATCACGGTGCCCGTGGCGAGTTGGCGAATCTTTTCCGAGCACTCCGTCGGTGCGGCAAGCCCGTCATCGCCAGAGTCAACGGCCACGCCATCGCCGGTGGCTTTGGCCTGGCGGCAGCGTGTGACATCGTGATCGCGGTGGAGGGCGCTACGTTTGGGACGCCAGAGATTCATGTGGGGCTGTGGCCCATGATGATCAGCGCAATTCTGCAGCGGCTCATGCCGCGCCGCGCCGCATTGGAGCTGATGCTCACGGGGCGGCGCATCGACGCAGAAGAAGCACGGCGACTGGGCGTCGTATCGAGGGTCGTGCCGGTCTCCGAACTCGACGCCGCGGTAGATGAGACCGTCGACAAACTGATCGCCGTGTCCCCGGCGATCCTGGCTTTTGGTAAGGATGCCTTCTACGCAATCGAAGATATGCCCCTCGACGCCGCCCTGGACCACCTCCACACGGGCCTCACCGCAATCTCGATGACCGAAGACGCTGCCGAAGGCGTCGCCTCGTTCGTGGAGAAGCGTGACCCGGAGTGGCGCGGCCGCTAGCTGGTTTGGCTTCTGGTGCCTACTGGCCAAACAACTCGGCGATGTCGTCGTCGAGTGAGTCGACGGTCACAATCCCCAAGTGGCGTTTGGCAATCGTCCCGTCGGCGGAGATGAAGAAGGTTGCCGGCAGCCCGAGTACTGGATACGCGTCTTCGACAGTCTCGTCATCGAATGCGATCGTGTACGAGACGCCTATCTCTCTGGCAAACGCCTTGGCGTCTTCGACGCTGTCTTGAACGGCGACCCCGACAAACGCAACTTCTGGATGGCGGATGGCTGCTGTGTCGATGTCGGGCATTTCCGCCCGACAGGGACCGCACCAAGACGCCCACAGGTTCAGGACGATCGGGCGCCCGTCGTTGGAGATATGGTCGGCAAGATCGAACTGTTGCCCGTCGAGGGTGGCCAGGGTGAAGTTGGGCGCGACGTCATCGGTGTTGGGAACGTTGGGGTCGGTGGCGGCGATATCGCCGAGATCGGGGAATGTGGAGTCGGTGCCGGTGTCGCCACGAGATCCAATGACCAGCGTGATGGCGATGCCTGCGACGAAGACACCAAGCAGCATTAGCCACGAAGGCCAGCCTGTGCTCGTACTCTTTACCGATTGGTCGTCTTCCATCGGCCACGAGATTAGCCCAGCGGTTCTCGTACCAAGTCCCGACCGTCATCGGCCCACAGCGACCTCGGTAGGATCGCCCTGGGAGCGTCTTTGGCAGGAGAAACCGCATGGGATTCTTTGAGCGGAACCGAGCAAAGCTGGCCGAGTTGGGGATCGATCCGTCACGTCTGCCACCAGGGCAATACCACACAGACAGGTTCCCGGTGATTCATGCAGGCTCGATTCCGGATGTCGATCTCGGGGAGTGGGACTTCAAGGTGGATGGCCTGGTGCTCAACCCGCAGCAATGGAGTTGGGAGCAGTTCCAACAGCTACCAACTGAGCCGATCGTTGCCGACATTCACTGCGTCACCAAGTGGACCAAGTTCGACACCGAGTGGGAGGGCGTGCCCGTCGCCTGGATCTGGGATCAGCTCGACCCCAATCCGGCAGCCACTCACGTGGTGATCCAGGCCTATCACGGGTTCACCGCGAACCTTCCCATCGAGGATTTCATCCGACCGGGAAACTTGCTTGCTCACACCTACGCCGGAGAACCCCTAGACCTCGAGCACGGCTTTCCGCTTCGCCTCGTGGTGCCGCACCTCTACTTCTGGAAGTCCGTCAAATGGGTTCGTGGGTTCACCGTCCAGGACCACGACGAACCGGGCTTTTGGGAACGCAATGGCTACCACATGTACGGCGACCCGTTCCAAGAACAGCGCCACTGGTCCGATTAGAGCATCCTGGCTACATCAAGCTCTCCAACGCCTGTTCGAGATCCGCCAGCAAGTCTTCCGTCGTCTCACACCCGACGGCCAGCCGAATCAGGTTATCCGTGATCCCCGCCTCTTCACGGGCTTCGGGCGCAATCGAAGCGTGTGTCATCGAAGCAGGGTGCTCGATCAACGTCTCAACCCCGCCAAGTGACACCGCGAGTGTCGCCAGCTTCACTTCCTCCATGATCCGACGACCACCTTCGAGTCCTCCCTTGACACCGAAGCAGAGAATCGCACCGGGACCGGCCATCTGCCGTTCCGCCAGTTCCTTCTGCGGGAAATCCGGCGACCCCGGGTACCGCACCCACTCGACGACAGGATGTTGGCGGAGGAGCTCGGCGACGGCGATGGCGCTGGTCTGCGCCTGCCGCACCCGAAGGCCCAAAGTGCGCAACCCGCGATGGACCAGCCAAGCCTGATGGGGATCGATGCAACCACCGTGGTGGTTGAGGGCATTCCGCAACCGGGCCTGCTGTTCCTCCGTGGAGGTGACGATGATCCCGGCCACGACATCGGCGTGCCCGTTAAGGAACTTGGTCATGCTGTGGACGACAACGTCGGCGCCCAACTCCAGCGGTCGTTGCAGGAGTGGGGTGGCGAACGTGTTGTCCACGACCAGCAACAGGTCGTGCTCGCGGGCGATCTCGGCACAGGCCGCGATGTCGGTGAGCCGGATGGTCGGATTCTCCGGTGTCTCGATGTAGAGCATGGTCGTCTCGGGACGGATTGCAGCGCGGATATTGGCCGGATCCGATGTATCAACCCAGCTCGACTTCACACCGAACCGGCTGAAGTGCTTCTCCACCACCACCCGTGACGGTCCGTAAACCGAGTCCGTCCCCACAACATGCGCCCCGGCCCCGAGATAGGCGAAAAAGACGTTGCTGATGGCGGCCATGCCCGACGACGTCGCCAGCGCACCGTGCCCGCGTTCCAATGCAGTGACAGCCTCTTCGAGTGCAGCCACTGTCGGGTTGCCCATGCGCGTATAGATGTAGCCATCTTCGGTGCCGGCGAAGCGGCCGGCGCCTTCGTCGACGCTTCTGAAGGCAAATGTCGAGGTCTGGTAGATCGGCACGGACACCGCGCCGTAGCGCGGATCGGGCGAGAATCCGGTGTGGACCGCCTCGGTGTCGAAGCCCTGATTTCCATTCTGCATGACGAAATTCTCCTGATGCGGGTTCTGGTCAATTTGTACCTCCAAACCCCGCCGGAGGACTAGGGCCGATGGGCATTGATTCCCTGAGCTGGGAGCGGTCCTTTCGGGACGTAGCTTTTTCGAGCAGCGTTTTTCAAATAGCGTGTCACCCGGGAACGTCAGTGGTGACGTCTTATGGGTGTAATGACCAACGAAGAGATATACCGCAAGTACGCCGACGATCTGGTGCGGTTCGCCACCGGTCTTGTCGGCCCGTTCGATGCCGCAGACGTGGTCACCGACGCCTGCTTGCGGTCGTTTCGGGGGAAGGACTGGCCGCAGGTTCTGAACCATCGGGCGTATCTCTATCGATCGGTCCTCAACCACGCCCGTTCGCACCATCGCAGCACACTGCGTCGACGAGTCAGGGAGATGCGAGCAGCAACTCCCGCCATCGACTGGCCCTATGAGGTCGATGTCGATGTGCTCGCTGCGGTCGATCGGTTGAGCGTGCAACAGCGCGCCAGCGTCGTCCTCACCTATTGGGAAGACCTCAGCGCTGCCGAGGTGGCGAAGCGACTTCGGATCTCCGAAGGGTCTGTGAAGCGGTACCTGGCTCGGGCACGCTCACGACTCAGGGAGACTCTCGATGAGTGATCAAGACCCAGCGGATCGTCTCGATCCGAGCGTTCGGGAACTGACTTACCGGCTGATGGGGATGGCACCCGATGCACCCTCATTCCCGCAGGAGGCTGCCATGACTGTTCCCGAAACCAAACAACGACGCCCCATGTTCGTGTGGGCTACCGCGGTAGCTGCCGTGGTGCTGCTGGTCGGCCTGCCGCTGTTCTTGTTCCGCGGTGGTGACACCGCCCCCGATGACGTGGCGGCCACGCTGGCGAGCGGTCCGACGACGACTGTGGTCGGTGAGCCGACTACGACGATTCCGGGGGGAACGACGGTGCCGGTGCCGGCGACAGTCGATGCCGAGTTCAGCGTGTATCTCTTCAGCGATTCCCTGACTACGGCGGGGGGAGACCCGGCGCTCGTCCCGGTCCATTGGAGAGCCGCCCCGCTAGAGGGTGCGTCGCTCTGGCAAGAGGCGATGCGCGTGCTGTTCTCGAGCTCGAGCAAGATTGCCGGGTACACGACGGCGCTCCCTGTGCCGTTCGACCAAGGGAGCGTGCGACTGGACTCTGGGGTCCTGACCATCGACCTGCCCGCTGAGTTCGAGTCGGGTGGCGGCACCATGGCGATGACGACCCGTCTGGCCCAGGTTGTCTTCACTGCAACGCAGTTCAACGGGGTTGATTCGGTCCTGTTCATGATCGGCGGCGAAGTTGTCGACGTGTTCTCTTCCGAGGGTCTAATTCTCGATGGGCCCCAGACCCGTGAGGACTACTACGACATCCTCCCGTTCATCTTTCTTGATACGCCGGCGATCAACTTGATAGCGCCGAGTCCGGTTCACATCACTGGTATCGCAAACGTATTTGAGGCAACGGTGTTGTACGAGATCGTCGATGGCAACGGGAACCTTCTCAATTCCGGCTTCACAACCGCATCCTGCGGGACCGGCTGTTGGGGTGACTTCTCCGTCGACGTCCCCTACGACGTCCCCCAGGAAACAACAGGCGAGATCGTCGTCTACGAGGAGTCCGCCCGCGACGGCTCGCGGGTCAACGAGCTTCGCTACCCGATGACGCTGGTGCCCGGGAACGATGGGCCGGTGCCGTCTACAACCATCCCACCCGAGAGTTCTACGCCGACGTCGCTCCCCGGCGAGGCGTTCGATATCGGACCGCTCGCCGGCGATGTTGTCGGAGTTGTTGGGGTGGCTCACGACGATGTGCTGTTTGTCCGCGACGGCCCCGGGGTTGGCTACGAACCCTTCGTAGAGCTCGACCCGCTCGCGGACGATCTTGTCGCAACCGGTCGGCATCGTCTGCTCGAAAGCTCAATCTGGACTGAGATCACCGCCGAAGAATTCACCGGATGGGTCAACTCGCGGTTCATCGGGTTTCTCGGGGGAGTCGACGACCTGACGTCGTTCGCCGTCGATCAGCTTGGTGGCATCCCCGAAGCGGAGACCATGCTCGATCTCGGAGAGATGGTGGCTGCCGTGTTTGGCTCGACCGATGAGGGCGGGTCGCGGATCGAGATGTCTGTGGCACCAACCGTCGGTGACCTCGGTGAGGTGACTTTCGACGTGGTCGGCCTCGCCGACGACGCCCAGCTTGGCTGGCGGCTCCACATATTTGGACAGCCGACCGAGGGAGGCGAAGGATTCTCGCTAATGAGCGTCGAAGCCACAGCGTTGTGCGGTCGAGGGGTCACCGAAGACGGGTTGTGTGTCTGACGTTGGGGAAGCTAGGGGGTGAGATTCCAGGGTGGGTCATGACCCCGATTGGGTCTGACGAGCCTCCGGCACCCGGGCGGGTCGTCGGCGTGCAACGTGAACCCCGATTGGTGGATAGCGATGTGGTGATGAAACCAGCAGAGTGTGGCCAGGTTGTCGGGGTCGTGGTCGCCGTGGTGGGCTCGGTGTTTGATGTGATGGACCTGTAGTCGGTAGCGACTGGAGCAGCCCGAAACGGTGCAGCCCTTGTCCCGCCATTGGACGTACTTGTGGACGGCGGGAGGGATTGCTGAGGCTGATTGTGAGGTGACGATGGGTTTGCCGTCCTCAAGACCAACGAGCTGGACGGTGCCGCCGCAGAGGATCTCGTCGAGCAGGTTCGGGCCGACACGTGGCCCGTAGGCGAGTTCTGCTCCGAGTTCACCTGCGGTGCCGTTGACCTGATCGAAGTCAACGAACACGGTGGCGTCGATCCCCGAACCAGCGCTCTCGCTATCAGCATCCCGATCGAGAGAGTCCATCGAGATCATCACCAGAGCATCGGCCTGGAGTTGATTGCGGGTGTAGTTGTCGCCGCCTGGCTGTTTGCGCAGCTCATCGGTTCGTTCCGAGATGGCCTGATCAACGATGGCGCCCTCAACAGCTGGCAGCTCGAAGTGCCCTGTCCAGCGGGAGTTGTCCAGGGTGGGTTGGATCGTGAAGTACCTATCGGTGAAGGCCTGCTGTTCGTCTTTGCGGGAGATGCGCCGGTGCTGATGCGTCAACCTGTTGACTGTGGTCAGGTCTAGATCGAAGCTCTTGTCCACGACCAGATCGGGGGCGCCCGCACCCATCAACCTGAGAGCAGCCATAGCCCGGTCAAAGGTGATTTCCCCAGCTTTGAGTTGCTCGAACAGGTACGGGTCGGTGCGGTACATGCGGTTGGCGGCGTCAACCAGCTGCTGTGCCGCGGTGTGAGGGATGTCGAGAGCGGACGCCGTCCAGTCGACCATCGAGCGGGCGCCGTCCTGACCGGCGACCCCGGCCCGTTGGAGCTGGTTGATCAGAACGAGCCGACGAGCCTGCAGCCGGGACATCTCGCTGGAGGTCTCGGCAAGCTCCGCCTTGAAATCTGCAACCAGCGATTGATCGGTGAACAACATACCCACAAGCTATCAACCAGGTGTGACAAGAAACCGGGCGTATCGGAGGTCTGGTTCTCTGTCGCAAGAAAGGCCATTCTTACCCTTCTCGACATCACCCGACCGTCTTATTGGCGGTCTGGGGCTGTATCGCCTCTGTATCCTTGTTGAACTTAAAGACAAAGAAACACCAGGAGAGGACACCCTATGAGCAGCCACGATCCTTTCGCCGCTCGAGATACGATCGATACCCCGCTGGGGTCCCGCACCGTCTACCGCCTCAATGCTTTGCGAGACATCGGTGATATCGACAGCCTGCCGTATTCCATCAAGGTGCTGTTGGAAGCCGCACTGCGTGAGCACGATGGCGAGACCGTCACCGATGAGGATGTCCGGGCCCTCGCCCAATACGACGCCACGAAGGTCGAGGAAGCCGAGATCGCCTTCAAGCCGGCGCGGGTTGTGTTGCAGGACTTCACCGGGGTGCCGGCCGTGGTCGACCTCGCCGCGATGCGTGCTGCCATCGTCCGGATGACCGGGGATCCCGCTTCTGCGCAGAGGGTTAATCCGCAGATTCCTGCCGATCTCGTCATCGACCACTCCGTACAGGTGGATGCATTTAATTCGGGGATGGCGCTGCAGATCAACAGCGAGCGTGAGTTCGAGCGTAACCACGAGCGCTACCAGTTCCTCAAATGGGGCCAGTCGGCTTTCGACAATTTCCGGGTAGTGCCCCCGGCCACCGGCATCGTGCACCAGGTCAACCTGGAGTACCTGGCCAAGGTCGTTTGGGATGGCAACGGCGCGCTCTATCCGGATTCGCTGGTCGGGACCGATTCCCACACCACGATGATCAATGGTCTTGGTGTTCTCGGTTGGGGTGTTGGTGGCATCGAAGCCGAGGCCGCCATGGTCGGGCAACCCATCTACATGCTTCTCCCGGAGGTGGTCGGATTTGAGCTCACCGGGAAGCTCGCCGACGGTGTGACCGCAACGGACCTGGTGCTCCGCGTCGTCGAGATGCTCCGCGCCCACGGTGTCGTTGGCAAGTTCGTCGAGTTTTACGGTCCGGGTCTGGCCGACATGCCTCTCGCCAATCGAGCCACGATTGCCAACATGGCGCCGGAGTACGGCGCCACGATGGGTTTCTTCCCGGTGGACGAGCAGACCACCGCGTATCTCCGGCTGTCCGGTCGCGACGAAGCTCAGATTGAGACCGTCGAGCAGTACAGCAAGCTCCAGGGCCTGTGGCGCGATGACGCTCGTGAGATCGTCTACAGCTCCAATCTCGGACTCGACATGTCGACGGTCATCGCATCGCTGGCCGGTCCGAAGCGCCCCCAGGATCGAATCGACCTGGGCAACATGGGTACCCAATGGCGCAAAGATGTTGACGGGTTGCGTCGCGAGGGTGCGGCTAAATCGGCCCCGGTCCCAACAGAGTTCGATGGCGCCCGGTTCGATCTCGAAGACGGCGATGTGGTCATCGCAGCGATCACCAGTTGCACCAACACCTCCAACCCCGACGTGATGGTCGGCGCCGGGCTGGTCGCCCGCAAGGCCCGCGAGCTTGGCCTTACCCGCAAGCCGTGGGTTAAGACATCGCTGGCACCGGGGTCAAAGGTGGTGACGGACTACCTCACCAATGCCGGTCTACTTGATGACCTCGAGGCCCTTGGTTTCTATCTGGTGGGTTACGGCTGCACCACGTGCATCGGTAACTCGGGTCCGCTCCCCGAGACGATCAGCGCCGCTATCAACGAGAACGATCTCGTGGTGACGTCGGTGTTGTCCGGCAACCGCAACTTCGAAGGCCGGATCTCGCCCGACATCCGTGGCAACTACCTGGCGTCGCCGCCGCTCGTTGTGGCCTACGCCATTGCCGGCACCGTCGACATCGACCTGACAACCAGCCCCCTCGGGCAGGATGCCGACGGCAATGATGTCTTCCTGGCTGATGTCTGGCCGCGGCAGGCTGAGATCGATGAGATCGTTAGCCGTGTCGTCACCAGCGACGAGTTCCGTCACGAGTACGCCTCGGTCTTCGATGGCTCAGACGAATGGCGTGCCGTCGCCTCAACGTCCGAGGCGCTCTACAGCTGGGATTCCGAAAGCACCTACGTACAGGAGCCTCCGTTCTTTACTGGACTCGGTGCGGATATCTCGCCAATTGAGCCGATTGATGGTGCCCGGGTTCTGCTCAAGCTGGGTGACTCGGTGACCACCGACCACATCAGCCCGGCCGGTGCGATCGCCCCCGATTCACCTGCCGGCAAGTACCTCATCGACAACCAAGTAGAGCGGCGTCTCTTCAACAGCTACGGCTCCCGCCGGGGCAACGACCGGGTTATGACTAGGGGCACCTTTGCAAACGTTCGGATTCGTAACCAGATCGCAGCCGGAACGGAAGGCGGTCTTACGACCGACTTCACCGACGGTGAGGTCAAGCCGGTCTACGAGGCGAGTCTGAGCTACAAAGCTGCAGGCGTCCCGCTCGTTGTTCTTGCCGGTGTGGACTACGGCATGGGCAGCTCACGAGACTGGGCCGCCAAGGGCACGTTCGAGCTCGGGGTCAAGGCGGTCATTGCGGCCAGCTACGAGCGGATCCACCGTTCCAATCTGGTGATGATGGGTGTGCTGCCGCTGACGTTCCCGGAGGGCGAGAACGCCGACACGCTCGGTCTTGATGGAACCGAGACGTTCTCGATTGCGGTCGATGACGATCTCCAGCCAAGGCAACTCGTCGCAGTAACGGCCACCAAAGGCGATGGGCCCACAGTCGAGTTCATGGCGACTTGCCGTGCGGACACGCCGGTCGAGATCGAGTATCTGCGCAACGGTGGGATCCT
>JAYEIP010000036.1:0-3397 GCA_034660155.1 Actinomycetota bacterium
ACCGTCGTGTTGAGATCCTTGACCAGCGCCGAGATCGAGACGTTCATCAGCGTCGTGTCGATGACGTAGACGAACATCGCTGCGGAGAGCACACCGAGAACGACCCCACTCCGTTGTGGTGCCGTAGACGACCGGGTGGCTTGTTTCATAGAGCAGGTCCTCAGTGGGCCGGGTGCCGGCGGCATCCTACGCCGGACCGGCAATGCGGCCAAGCCGGAGACGTCCCGCCCGGAATAGCCGCTACGGGGCAGTCAACCCTCCAGCTCAGATTCGCCGTGACTAGTCAGCAGAACTTATAGTTCGGGAGATCATGGGCCCTCGGGGTTCAGGTAATGGGAGTAGTAGAAAAGGAAGGAAGGCCTCATGTCAGAAGCATGGGACAATCTCGTTGACGGCCTACAGTCAGCGTTTGCATCGGTTGGAACCACCCTTGGTGAGTGGATCCCACGGATCTTGGTAGCACTGCTGGTGCTCGTTGTTGGTCGCTGGATCCTAAAGACAGTGATGGGGTGGGTCGAGAAGCTGCTCGAAACATCGGCAGTCCAATCAGTATTCGACAAGGCCGGTGTCACCTCGGCGCTGGAACCGACGGAGACCAAGGCCTCGGCGGTAGTGGCAACGACCATCTATGCATTCTTGATGTTGGTGTTGTGGCTGGTGGTCTTCCGTGTTCTGGAGATCCAGCCGATCGAAAACCTGCTGGAACGTCTGATCGCAGTACTGCCGCTGATCGTGATTGCCGCTTCGTTGGTAGTCATCGCGGCGGCTATTGCCAACTTCGTTGCCGATCTGGTTCAGCCGTATGCGGCCCGGCGTGAGGTGCCCTGGCTGACCACGGTAACGCGTGTATTGATCCTGCTCGCCGGTGTTCTGGCCGCGCTGGATTTGCTCAACATCCACTTCGCCGAAGATATCGTGAAGATCTTTGCGGCGGCGTTAGGTGTGGCCTTCGCCGTTGCGTTCGGCGTCGGCGGCATCGATACGGCGAAGCAGTACTGGGGGCGCTACCTCGCTCCCCGCAACGACTGACAACTCGATGATTCTGTTCGGGGGCCGGCCTTAAGCCGGCCCCCGAGCTGACTCCAGACCCGTCGCCCGTTCGAACCCGGCGACCCGGTCTTCTTGGTCGGCGTCAGCCAGCGAAAGGCCGCTCGATCAATTCCAGACAAAGGTCTGCAGGTCAAACTCTCGTCCCGAATTGGGCAAGGTTTCGATTTCGCTACGATGACGCCTACAGAACATCTGGCTATCTGGAGGTTTCGAACTGATGCGAGTGTTGTTAGCGATTGGAGCTGCTCTCGGGGGATTGGCGTTCTGGCGCCGTAAGCACCTCAAAGATGATGCCGAGAAGGTGACCGTGGCGGCCAAGGATGCCAAGGACGCAGCGATGTCGCGTGTGGCCGCTGCTCGCTCCGGCCGCAAGTCGCTGCTCGTTCAGTTGGGCGAAGCCGTATATGCCGGCCGCACCGAGCCCGGCGACGACGCGACCGCAGAGATCGACCGGCTCGTCGGCGAACTCGAAGCACTCGACGCAGCCCAAAGTGACGACCGCGAAGACACCGGTAACGAAGAGGCTGCGGACGAACAGACCGCGGACGCCCCGGCCGAGTAGGCAGAGCAAGACCAAGACGTCAACATCGGAGAACTGGACGGCCCAACCTCGATCGGCCTGCGGCACGCCCGGTTTGGTGGCGCGGACGTCGATAAACGGCCGCCGCTTGCCTTGCGTCAGAGAGGGAGATTTGCCGTCTGTTAGCGTTGACCCCCGACGACCGAGGAGCGTGTCATGTGTCTGTTGATCGTTCTCATGCTGGGTGGGCCCCGGTTTGCCATCGTCGTCTGGTGGCTATCCGCGACAAGCCGTTGGGAAGCTGCATTCGACAGTTTCTTGGTGCCGTTCCTTGGATTTATGTTTCTCCCCTGGACAACCATCATGTTTGTGATGGTCGCTCCCGCTGGGAACGTTGCCGGGTTCGACTGGCTGTGGCTGGGCTTTGCCCTCGCCGCGGATGTCGCGGTGTACGGGGGCAGTGGGTACGGCGGCCGCAGGCGCTACTAGACCCGACGAAAGCGAGTTAACCGGCTGCAGAGGCGCCGGACTCGCGGTGCGACGACGGCTTTGATCGATGCGTTCCTTTGACGGCGCTCACCGAGAGCTGCCTGCCGATCGAATTGTGACGAAAAAGGACTTTCGTCCCTATTTGCCTACCGTCGTCGATGGTAAACACTTACACAGGGTTCGGAGGAAGGCTGTCCATGGGCAGGGGGCTGCACAGTTTGGTTGTAGGGCGAGGACCATCGCCGGTGTTTGTCGCGTCCCGTCTCGGAAAGTTCAGGCTGCACATGTGGCACTGGAATTGCCAGGACCTACGCCCGCCATCCAACTGCCCACCATCCAACGCCGTAAGGGTCCTCTTGTCCGGCCCCGAAACTCGGCTCGACCCACAGTTGGCAAAACGTCGTGGGTTTCTGTTGTACAACTAATTCGGGAGGATCTGCGATGCGTGTGAGAAGCAACAAGTGGTCGCGAGCGTGGCTTGTGATGGTTTCCAGTCTTGTCATTCTGGGTTTTCTCGGACTGCCTCCGATGACCGCCCAGGCAGTCGACGACGTGCCGGCGGATCTGACTGTTATCGGCGTCGCTGCCGATGGTGCAGAGACTGAGCTCACCGATTACCGCTGGCTGGTCGAGGAGGACCTCACCTACCACGTCCCGGTGGACAGCGGGGTACCACAATCCGATCCCGACACTCTGGCAGTCAACTTTCACCGCAGCTACATGCCGGTGCTCGCCAAGGGTTGCTTCGGAGACCCGGCCTGGCAAGAGGCTGCTGCGTGTCTCGAGGTCCCGTTCGCCGACCCGGATGGGGCGATAGAGAACCACTACTACGTTTCGGTGTTGCCTCGTTCCGGTTACAGCATCGGTGGCACCTCGTTCAGCGATAGTGACGAGAGCATCACGGTCTACGTCAACGAGAACCCCATACCTACGGCGCAGATCACCATCTTGATCTTTGAGGACAACTTCCCGATCAACAACGCACCGGATCTGCCGTCAGAAGACCCGGCCAACCCCGGCAATACCGACATGAGCGGCTTCTCCATCATCGTCGAGGACGCCGGAGGTCGTTACGGTGCTTCCGCCGGCACGCAGCTCACGGACGCCTTTGGCAACCTGCTGGGGACGACCTACGACGAGCTCGGCAACCCCGTGGGCTTCGAGTCGCTTGTCACCGGCCCCGACGGCCGTTTAACCATCAAGAACCTTGCACCCGGCAAGTACGGCATTATTGCGGTACCGCCAACCGGGCAGGGTTGGCAGCAGACCTCCACCATCGAAGGCACCAAGGTGATCGATGCCTGGGTCGAGGCCGACGAACCACCCTTCTTCGCCGAG
>JAYEIP010000037.1:0-2839 GCA_034660155.1 Actinomycetota bacterium
CAGCGTGCTCGCCACGACAAGGAGCAGAGGCAACAGCACGATTGCGATTCTGGAGGCTCTCGAAACCGAGTGGAGTTCGCCCCAATTCATTGCTGCCCCTGGCCCGCGCCGACTCTTGCCCTCGGCCCACTCTCGGGCCTCTCGCGACAGCTCATTGCTGCACTGCGCCACCTCAACCGGTCCGTCGTAATCGGTGAATTTGTCGGCCATGCGAACCTCCCCACGAGACAATCTGTCGGCAGTCTGTCGGATGTTGCGTCTGGTGTGTATGGGGGATAGCCCCCTATCCGCCCCGCTCTTTAATTGTGAAGTACATGACTACACGATACTGAGTTGTCAAGCAGACCGGAGGAAGTCACTGCGTAGAGGCAGCCCAAAACGAACTACAGAGCAACGACGCGGAAGGTGACGAAGAATGGGAACGGGCTGCTCTGCTACCCACCTGAAGTCGCCTTCAAGCCTATTCTTGGCCGGATCTGGTACCTGGGCCGTGTCGACAGTCTGGCCCTACTAGCTGCCATCGAACACGACGAGCACCGGGAACTCCAACCTGAACATACCGGTGGGTTTCGATAAGAGGAGCTGAGGCCCCTCTTTCCCAGTCGAGCCAGGAGGCGTTATCCCGCGAGTGCTCGGTGGAGGAACCCCGCCATCTCGCCGCGGAAAATTTGCGGCCTCCTGAGCATGTCAACGGGGATGGAACTATTGATACGCGAGATAGGCTGACCATGCGGCGGTAGTCGCGTGAGTTCAAGCACTGCTCCGAACCCCCCGTTACTGGCGGACATGTCACTGCCAGCTCATATGTTGGGGTCATGATCAATTGTGTGTCTTATGTAGTCCTTGTTGGAGTGAAGGCGGGCTCGGTGGGTGCTGAAATGTTTGTGGGCGGTGGTAGCCCGTGTTTCCACCTTGCTGGTCTTCGGGATGCTGCTGTCCGTGGGGTCAAGCGGCGGGTGTGGGCGGCCTTCGAGCGCTCGGAGTTGACCTTCCCGTGCCGTCGGGTCGTCGTGAATTGTGACGGGTTGTCGCCGATCTCACATCACCATGTCGCCGAGGCCGTTGCCCACCGTGGCCGGCCATGAGGAACGCCCGGTTGCAGGTTGCCTTTGGGGGTCTACACCCCGATCGGGTGCGCGGATTGTTTGAGCAGTACGGTCCCGTGGGGACGTTGCGGCGTCTCGAAAAGGGTGCCGTCAAGACGACTGATCGGGTTCGGCAAGCGGTTGCGGTCTCTGCGGAGGTGCGACGGGCCGAACTCGCCGCCTCCGGGATTGATCTGGTGTTTCGTGGCGACCCGAGATATCCGGGGAGGCTCGCAGATCTTCCCGACGCCCCCGATCTGTTGTTCGTTCGCGGGGTGTTGCCGACAGAACCGGCAGTTGGCGTCGTGGGAACTCGCCGCTGCACGACCTATGGCAAGCGCATCGCCGACGGTTATGGGCGGGCAATCGCCGCCGCGGGATGGCCGCTGGTCAGCGGGTTGGCGCGCGGCATTGACGGGGCGGCCCACCGGGGCACTATTGCTGCGGATGGGATTGGCGTCGCCGTGCTCGGGTCGGGGATTGATGTCATGTATCCCCGCGAGCATGCCGACCTTGCCCGCGAGCTAATCGATCGGGGCGGCGCCGTTATCAGCGAATCACCACCTGGGACACCACCCGAAAGTTGGCGCTTCCCACCTCGAAACCGGATCATCTCAGGATTGTCGGCCGCGGTGGTGGTCGTTGAGGCGACGGTCAAGGGTGGAGCGTTGATAACTGCGGAGGCTGCGCTCGGGCACGGGATACAGGTGTTTGCAGTCCCTGGTGACGTGGGCCGGTCGTCATCTGAGGGGTGCAATCTATTGATCCGCGACGGAGCGTTTCCGGTCCTTGGCGAAGAAGACTTGATTGAGTCGCTGGAACTGGTGCTCGGCCCCGCCCCCGGTTCCCGCAAGGTAACTGCCGTTCCAGAGCTTGCCGACGAGGATCAAGCAATTGTGAAGCTCATCGCTTCCGGGGTGGGGACAGCGGACGAGCTACTAGCGAAGTTGGGTGGGGGAGCGGGGACCGGACTTGCCCAACTTGGCAGTTTGGAGATGCGCGGAGTCATCCGCAGCGACGGGCCGGGACGCTACGTCGTGGTTTGACCCTCGCCTCGTCTTGGCACGTTCCTCGCTCGATGCCTACGGGCTAGTGTCGTTGCTTCGCAGAATACAGCTGAGGCAACGGGAGGTAGCCATGGCGGATTACACCAAGGTCGTGCTCGACGAGTCCGAGATCCCCACGCAGTGGTACAACATCATCCCGGATCTTCCCGCACCGCCACCACCGCCGCTTCATCCTGGGACGCATGAGCCCATCGGGCCCGATGACCTTGCGCCGCTTTTCCCGATGGAGCTGATCGGCCAGGAGGTCAGCCAGGAGCGGTACATCGACATCCCGGGTGAAGTGCTCGACATCTACAAGCTATGGCGGCCCTCGCCCCTCTACCGGGCCCGACGGTTAGAGAAGCTGCTCGATACGCCTGCCAAGCTCTTCTATAAGTATGAGGGAGTCAGCCCGGCCGGGTCGCACAAGACGAACACGTCAGTTCCCCAGGCCTTTTACAACGCCAAGGAAGGTGTGAAGAAGCTGACTACCGAGACCGGAGCCGGTCAATGGGGGTCGGCCCTGGCGTTTGCTTGTGCGCAGTTCGGCCTCGATCTCGAGGTGTGGCAGGTGCGGTCCTCGTATGACCAGAAGCCGGACCGGAAAGTGATGATGCGAGTCTGGGGTGCAGAGGTGCACCCGAGCCCATCAGACGTTACCGCGGCGGGTCGCCAGATTCTGGAGCTTGATCCCGATTCGCCCGGGAG
>JAYEIP010000037.1:2939-16086 GCA_034660155.1 Actinomycetota bacterium
CGTATGACCAGAAGCCGGACCGGAAAGTGATGATGCGAGTCTGGGGTGCAGAGGTGCACCCGAGCCCATCAGACGTTACCGCGGCGGGTCGCCAGATTCTGGAGCTTGATCCCGATTCGCCCGGGAGCCTCGGTATCGCCATCTCCGAGGCCGTGATGCGGGCGGCCCCCGATCCCGATGCCAAATACGCCCTGGGTTCGGTGCTCAACCATGTTCTCATGCACCAGACCGTCATCGGGGAAGAAGCCCTAAAACAGATGGAGAAGGTTGGCGAGATGCCGGACTTGCTGATCGGTTGCACCGGTGGTGGCTCCAACTTCGCAGGGTTGTCGTTTCCTTTCCTGCGGGAGAAGCTTGCCGGGAGAATCAACCCGACGATCCGATGCGTGGAACCCGCCTCGTGCCCGTCTCTCACCAAGGGCGAGTACCGGTACGACTTCGGTGACACGATCGGTATGACTCCGCTCGTCAAGATGCACACGCTGGGTCACGACTTCGTTCCCGATCCGATCCATGCCGGCGGTCTCCGCTATCACGGCATGGCTCCCCTGGTGTCCCACATCTACGAATTGGGCCTGCTCGAGGCTGAATCCATTCATCAAAACGAGTGTTTCGAAGCGGCCATCAAGTTCGCCAAGACCGATGGCATCGTGCCCGCGCCGGAGCCCACGCATGCCATCGCTTCCATGATTCGGGAGGCACTCCGCTGCCGGGAGAGTGGTGAGGAGAAGACGATTCTTACGGCCATGTGCGGCCACGGCCATTTCGACTTGAGTTCCTACGAAGCATTCCTGGACGACAAGCTAGTTGACTATGACTACCCGGACGAGAAGGTAGCGGCCGCCATGGCCCGGGTTCCGGTCATCGATTGAATGGACGGCTATGGGCGGGCGGACCGGGGCATAGGTCGTTGACGTCTCGCGCGGGAGCGGCGACGATGAGGGTTCTAATGGAATCAACTATGACGCTCGCCGACGCCGTTGCCGACTTCGTGCACCGCATTGCGGTCGAACGTGGCCTGTCGCCGCACACGGTCGAGGCGTACGAGCGTGACCTCAGCCAGTTCGCGGGGTTTTGTGACCGGCTCGGTGCCGTCGATGTCTTGGACGTGAATCGAAGGATGATCCGGCGCTACATGTCGCAACTCACAACCCGTGGTTATGCGCGGCGTTCCATTGCGCGCAAAACTTCTGCGATCAGATCGTTCTTCACCGATGCGGCGCGGCGTGGCACGGTCGAGGTCAACCCTGCGGAAGGAGTTCGTCAACCACGCCGCCCGGCCTCGCTTCCCAAAGCCCTTCCCGCCCAAGGTCTTGGTGGCATGCTCGATGCGATCGTTGGCGAAGAGCCAATCGATCTTCGTGATCGTGCCATCCTCGAATTGTTGTATTCATCCGGGTTGCGTGTCTCCGAGCTGACCTCGTTGCAGATGAGTGACATCGGATCCGGGGAACTTCTTCGCGTCGTTGGTAAGGGAGGGAAAACCCGTGTCGTGCCGATCAATCGATCCGCACGGGATTGCGTGGCCACCTACCTGAAGAAAGGCCGCCCCGCTTTGGCCGGCGACCAGGCCTATGCCGCGCTCTGGGTTGGGGTTCGTGGAGGGCCGTTGGACACTCGCGGCGTAAGGCGAATTGTGCAGAGACGGCTCGGAACCTTCCCTCATGCGCTGCGCCATTCCTTCGCTACACACCTGCTCGAGGGTGGCGCCGATCTACGATCTGTGCAAGAGTTGCTCGGTCACATTGAACTTGCGACGACCCAGATTTACACTGCTGTGTCCCGCCGGCATCTCAAGTCGACCTACGAAAGAAGCCACCCGCGTGCTTGAACGCGCCGAACACGAACTCCAGGGCCTCTGGAAAGATTTCAAAGAGAGCGCAGATCCGCAGGCGCGCGAAGGCTTGATCCTGCACTACTCCGCCCTGGTCAAGTTCGTTGCCGGCCGGCTCAAGGCAGGCTTGCCCCGAAGCGTCGACCCACAGGATCTGGTCTCGTACGGCACTTTCGGGCTCATCGACGCTATCGACAAATTCGAGCCGGAGCGTGGCTACAAATTTGAGACTTATGCGGTGAACCGCATCAAAGGTGCGATCCTCGATGAGCTGCGGGCGCTCGACTGGGTGCCGCGTTCTGTGCGGGCCAGGGCCCGAGAGATTCAACGCAGCCTCGGTGAGTTGGAGCACCGGCTGCAACGTAGCCCGAGTGATGAAGAGCTCGCCGAACACATGAACATGCCGACCGAGGTATTGCAGGACCGTCTCGGAGAGATATCGACACTGGGCATCATGGGACTCGATGACATGCTCAACCCGGGCGAGCGGGACTCGGCGACCATGGGCGACCTCCTCGCCGATCCGGGCGCCATTGACCCCAGTGGTTCCTTCGAACAGGAAGAGACCCGCTACCTACTGGTCGACGCCGTCAATCGACTTTCGGCTCGGGAGCGGCTCGTCGTCACCCTCTACTACTACGAGGGCTTGACGCTTGCTGAGATTGGCAAAGTCCTAACAGTCACCGAGTCGCGGGTGTGTCAGATCCATACCAAGGCCGTCATGAGTCTGAAGAACCGGCTGATGGAGCCGCCTTCCCGTCGCAGCTAACGGCCAGTCTGAGGCGCGGGCTGGCCGAGCGCCGCTCCGGTAGTTACAATCACCGCCGAAATACGCACGGCCACTGCAATCTCCGATGGTCGGGGTTTAGCCCCGCGGAGGCATGAGAGTGTCGAAATCGCTCTCGCAGGGTGGTCGGAGGACTAACCAAAACAGGAGGAATCGCATGGCAGTAACTATGCGCGAGCTGCTCGAAGCCGGGGTTCACTTCGGTCATCAGACCCGTCGTTGGAACCCAAAGATGCGCCCGTACATCTTTACCGAGCGCAATGGCATCCACATTCTCGACTTGAGGATGACTGTGACCCAGGCCGAGCGGGCGTACGAGATGGTCAAGAAGGTCGCCACCAACGGCGGCAATGTTCTCTTCGTCGGGACTAAGAAGCAGGCGCAGGACGCCATCCAAAGAGGTGCCGAGGCATGCGAGATGCCGTACGTGAACCATCGGTGGCTCGGTGGGATGCTCACCAATTTCCAGACGATTCATCGACGCATCATGTATATGCGCGAACTCGAGCGCATGGACACCAGCGGCGAGATGGAAGCTCTGCCCAAGAAGGAACGGCTCCGCCTCCGGCGTGAGATGGCGAAACTGCAGGCAACGTTGGGCGGGGTGCGTGACATGCACAAGACGCCCGAAATCGTGTTCATTATTGACATCAACGAGGAGCACATTGCCGTAGCCGAGGCCGCCCGCCTCAACATCCCGATCATCGCCCTCGTTGACACCAACTGCGACCCGGATCTCATCGATCTTGTCATCCCTGGTAACGATGATGCGATCCGTGCTGCGTACCTGCTGTCCAATTCGATCGCCGAAGCAGCCAACACCGGCAAGGAGCTCTTCCAGGCGTCCAAGAAGGACAAAGAAGCCAAGAAGGCTGCGAAGGGTGCTCCAGCCTCGGCCGAAGCAGCGGCCCCCAAAGCAAAAGCATCCAAGGAGTAACGACCAATGTCCAACATCACAGCCAAAGACGTGCAGGTTCTGCGCAAAGCGACCGGCACCGGCATGATGGATGCGAAGCGCGCGTTGCAGGATGTCGAAGGTGACCTCGAAAAGGCAAAAGACTTGCTGCGCGAGCGTGGATTGGCTGCGGCCGACAAGCGCGCCGGCCGTGCCCAAACCGAGGGGATCATCGGTTCTTATCTGCATCAACAGTCGGGTCGTCCGGTCATCGGTGTCATGGTCGAACTGGCTTGCGAGACAGATTTCGTAGCCAAAACCGAGGGTTTCCAGGAAGCCGCCTCCGATATTGCGATGCATATCGCCGCCGCCCAGCCGGGTTGGATCGAGCGTGCTGATGTCCCGGAGGATGTCACCGAAAAAGAGCGCGAGCTCATAGCCGCCCAGGCGCGCAATGAGGGTAAGCCTGACCACATCATCGAAAAGATTGTTGAGGGCCGGATCACGTCGTTCTACAAAGACAATGTGCTCTACGACCAGGTCTTTGTGCGGACGGAGAAGTTCGAAGGAACGGTCGGCGATATGGTGAAACAGCTTGCTTCCTCGTTGGGGGAGAACATATCTGTCGCCAGGTTCGAGCGGCTCGCGGTCGGCGAAGAGGGCGAGTAGCCGTCGTGGGCAGGCGAGTAGTTCTCAAGCTGTCAGGCGAGGCCTTTGCGGATCAAGACCTCAAGTACGGTATTGATCCCGTGATAGTGGACGCGTGTGCCACGGAGATCGCTGAGGTCGTCGCCGAGGGTCACCAAGTCGCCATCGTCGTTGGCGGGGGCAACATCTTCCGCGGCCTGAGCTCAGCCGCCAAGGGCATGGACCGGGCCAACGCCGACTACATGGGCATGCTGGCGACGGTGATCAACGCACTCGCGTTGCGCGATTCGCTCGAGCGGGCGGGCGCGCCCACCCGGGTGCAGACTGCGATCAATATTCAGGAGGTGGCCGAGCCGTACATACGACTGCGGGCGATTCGGCACCTGGAAAAGGGACGCGTCGTGATCTTTGCCGCCGGAACCGGTAACCCGTTCTTCACCACCGACACTACGGCTGCCCTACGTGCGGCCGAAGTCGGGGCAGAGGCCGTCCTCAAGGCGACCAAGGTCGACGGTGTTTACAGTGCCGATCCCGAGGACGATCCCGATGCTGTGCTCCTCGATAGCCTCACCTACATGGAGGTGCTGGCGCAGAGACTCGGGGTGATGGACTCGACTGCCATTACGATGTGCATGGATAACGACATTCCGATCAGGGTGTTCAACCTTGCCAAGCCGGGGAATATCGCCGCGGCCGTCCGAGGAGAATCGATCGGAACCCGAGTTCACTGAGGTGACACTGTGATCGATGAACTGCTAGCAGAAGCAAAAAGCAAGATGGATCAAGCGATAGCTCACACTGTCGACGAGTTTTCTACGGTGCGGACCGGCAGAGCCAATCCCAATCTGTTGAGCCGGATCACCGTCGACTACTACGGCACCCAGACGCCGTTGCAGCAGATCGCCGGGTTCAGTGTCCCTGAGGCACGGATGCTCCTGGTTCAGCCTTATGACAAGAGCTCGATCCAGGCCATTGAGAAGGCGATCATGTCTGCTGATCTCGGACTGAACCCCTCGAATGACGGGAACCTCATCCGGCTGGCATTCCCGCAACTGACCGAGGAACGGCGTAAGGATCTGATTCGAATGGTTCGGCACCTGGCCGAAGATGGCCGGATCGCGATTCGAAACGTGCGGCGGCACATCAAAGATGACATTGAGTCTCTCGAAGGTGACGTTTCGGAGGACGATGTGCGACGCGCGGAGAAGACTCTTCAGGAAATGACCGATGCTCATGTCCACAAGATCGATGGATTGGTATCAAAAAAGGAAGATGAACTTCTCGAGGTCTAAGACCTGATTGGCTTCGTGGAATGGAGGACACAACGTGAGTCGTCACGACGACGATGGGGGAAATCGATCCGCATCGGACGACGGTGACGACAAGCGCGGAGATGACGAGCCCACGCCCGAGGACGAGTTCCGCGATTGGGTAGGCGAGGCCGCCGTCGGACCTGCTCCGATCGAGGACGCCGAGAAAACTCGTCGCGGGTGGCTCGGTCGGGTATTTGGGCCGGGGCAAGAAGCGGCACCAAGTGACCAAGTCGCGGGAGATGAGTCACCGGATTCTCCTGACGACGATCCGAGACCCAGCGGTGGCCCCGATAGCCTGTCCGTGTTCTCAGCTGTAGTCGTTGGGGATGATGCCGGGCCCACCGCAGACGGGCTCGAAGAGCCAGAGGGACGAACCGAGGAGGTCGTTCCCGATGTCGCCGCACAAGCCGCGTCCGAAGTTGTCGACAAGGACCCGGAGCACGAAGCTGCTCGACAAGCTGGTCGACAAGAGGTCACTTCGATCGAGGGAAGTCCAGCTCCGGTCACAGACCTACCCCCGCGCGATTCGGATGAGCCGCCAGGCTCCTTTGCCGATCTGTGGGGCGCCGGGGACGGCGGCGATGACGAGGAGGGCTTCGACGATTTTCCTGAGTTCACCAGTGAGGACTATCTGGAAGCCACTACCCGGGAGTATGCAGGTCTTGCCGAGGACGTCGCCAGGGCAGCAGAGGAGGCGACCCAGCCGATTGCCGTCTCCGCTGAGATCCCTGGTCTCGAGAGCGGTGTGGTTGGACTTGAAGATGTTGTCGCGGCGACTGGTGGAGATGTCTCCACCGATGTGATCGCGCCTCCCGCGACGTCCGACCTGTCGCTGCGTGTGCTGACAGCCGTCGGTCTGCTCATCGTCTTCGGGGCCTCGTTGTTGTCACCGTTCGGCATTGGGGCCCTGATCGTTGTTGTGCTTGGAATTGCTGCAGGCGAACTATTCGCCGCGCTCATCCGCAGTGGATATCGGCCGCTGTCATTGTTCGGATTCCTCGGCATTGCCGGCGCCTTCTTCGGCACCTGGGCGTCGGGTCCGGTGGCAATTCCCATTGCACTGTTGCTCACTGCGATCGCCGTTTTCTTGTTCTACGCAACGGCGCCGGGACGGCGTGCGGTGTTGGAGAACGCAACGCTGACGATCATGGTGACGGCGTGGATTGGCGGGCTTGGCGGCTTTGCTTTCGACTTCCTGGGTTCGCCTCACTACCGCTGGCTGGTGCTCGCTCTGGTAGTGATCATCGCGGTGATGGACGTAGCCCAATACTTTGTTGGTCGCCGACTGGGAAGGCACCCGCTGGCGCCTCATATCTCACCCAAAAAGACAGTCGAAGGCTATCTGGGTGGGGTCGTCGTGGCCCTCGGGGTAGGTGCTGCCTTCTCGTGGGCTGAGCCCTTCGAGCTCACCGACGGCTTGATCCTCGGCGGTGTCGCCGCAGTCGTCGGCCCGATCGGCGATCTGGCTGTCTCGATTATCAAGCGTTCTCTCGGTGTCAAGGACATGGGCTACATCCTCCCGGGTCACGGGGGAGTCCTCGATCGCGTGGATGCGATGATTCTGACGATCCCTGCATTTTGGATTGTCTATTCGTGGATGGGGTTACTCAGCTGAAGCCACTGACGATCCTTGGAGCAACGGGTTCAATCGGTCAGCAGACACTCGATGTCGCGGCCCGGTCGCGGCTCCCCGTGGCCGGGATCGCGGCGAACCGTGGCTCGAACGTTCTTCTCGAGATTGCACACCGTGCCTCTCACGCCCGTGTTGTCGTCGTCGGCCCAACTCCCGATGAGGCCGTCCGATTCAAATCTGAGCTGGGCGCTCGGGTCGAGTTCGGAGTTGAGGCACTTCTGGATCTTGCCGCAACTCCCGGGACAATCGTGGTCAATGGAATTGTCGGTGCTGCCGGTCTCGCTCCAACAGTTGCTGCGCTCGAAGCTGGCAACCGGGTGGCATTGGCAAACAAAGAGAGCCTGATCGCCGGTGGGCCCGTCGTTGTTGCGGCCGCCACGAGCGGTGGCGGCGAGATCATCCCGGTTGACAGCGAGCATTCGGCGCTGTGGCAATGTCTTGTTGGTGAAACCGCCGAATCGGTTCGCCGTCTTGTCTTGACCGCTTCGGGAGGTCCCTTCCGGGGCAAGACGCGCCGATACCTCGAACAGGTGACAGTCGAGCAGGCGCTGACCCATCCGACCTGGGCGATGGGTCCGCGGATAACTATCGACTCGGCAACGCTGATGAACAAGGCGTTCGAGGTCATCGAGGCGCACTATCTCTATGCGATCCCGTACGACCGCATCGATGTCGTTGTCCACCCGCAGAGCATCGTGCATTCCCTCGTCGAGTTTGTGGACGGAACGTTGAAGGCAGAGTTGGGGGATCCGGACATGCGAGTTCCCATCCAGTACGCCGTCACCTACCCGGAGCGCCGCGCCGGCCACGAAGAATCGTTTGATCTCACCAGGACGCCGCTGGTCTTTGAGGAACCGGATCGAGACGTATTCAGTTGCCTGGATCTTGGATACGTGGCGGGCCGTACCGGACGGTCGGCCCCGGCAGTACTGAACGCCGCAGACGAGATAGCGGTCGCGGCGTTCCTGCAGCATCGCATCCCATTCCTGGCGATCGCCGATGTGGTGGCGGGGACGCTTTCGCGGGTCCCGGTGGTTGAAATCGTGACCGTTACGGATGTGCTCGCAGTCGACGCAGAAGCCCGCAAGGTTGCCGCCGATCTTGTCGAAGTAGCGGTCAGGGCGGGTTAGCGTGACACACCTACAGAGGACAGGACAAGATCCATGGGACCGATAGTCGTCATCGTCGGCATGCTGCTGATGGTGATCATTCACGAGGGCGGCCACTTTGTTATGGCCAAACTGTTCGACATGAAGGCAACCCAGGCCTTCTTCGGATTCGGGCCACGCATCTGGTCTACCACCGTCGGTGAAACCGAATACGGCATCAAAGCGATCCCGTTAGGCGGGTACGTACGGATCGTCGGTATGAATCCGTTTGAAGAGGTAGCTCCCGAGGAAGAGCACCGCACTTACCGTCAGAAGCCCTTCTGGCAGAAGTCGATTGTGGTCCTCGCCGGGATCGCCAGTCATTTCGTGGTCGCGTTCTTCTTGTTCTACATCGTCTCGGTGACGTGGAACACGGTCGAGCCATCGACTGAGGTCGCTCAAGTTTCTCAAGTACTGGTCACTGCGAGCGGAGCGAGCGAAGAAGTCCCGTTACTGCTCGAGGACGGCGACTCGGTTATTTCGCTGGACGGGGTTGCGTTGGTCGAGGTGCCCACCACAACTGACAAGGCTCCCAACGACGTGTCAACGGTGATCATCGATCGTGACGGGATCGAGGTGACGGTACAGACCAACGACAACGTCGTGCCAACACCGGCCTTCGTGATCGGGCTCGAGCCGGGAGATCGATTGGTGACGGTTGACGGGATCCTGGTGCAGGACTGGGATCATTTCGTCGAGATGGCCCATGCCCGCCCTGCGCAGTTGACCGCGATCGGAGTCGAGCGCGGCGACGAGTTGCTAACCCACGAGGTAGTGCTCGCGGAGCGACCGTCTGACGATGGCGTGATCGGATTTCTTGGTGTCCACCCCGATGGCGAGGAAGTCGACATCGGCCCGGTTACCGGTGTGACCACCGCAGTCGGCCTCATCGGCGAAACCGCGAAGCTGTCGGTCGAAGGCCTCTTCGAGATGGTGAGACAGACTCCGAAGCTCGTCGGCGCAGCATTCGGTCAGGACGCCAGTGTGTTGGAGGAGGCACGTCCAGTTAGCGTGATCGGTCTTGTCAGAGTCGCGACCGGGCTTGAGTTTGCTCTATTCCTGCTGGCGTATGTGAACGTCTTTGTCGGCGTTCTGAATTTCATTCCTCTGTACCCGCTCGATGGCGGTCATTTCGCAGTAGCTCTCTACGAGAAGATCCGCGGCCGCGACGCAGATGTTCGACGGTTGATCCCGGTCGCCGTTGCGGTTTTCGTCTTCATCATGGCGCTCGGTGTGCTGGGAATCTACTTCGACATCGTCGACCCGCTTCCCGTTCCGAGGTAACGGTCCCCGTTGGGACCGAATAGCATGGGCGGATCATGACTATCACCAGGCGATCATCGCGTCTCATCCATGTCGGCTCCGTTCCGGTCGGGGCAGATAGCCCCATCACGGTCCAGTCGATGACAACTACGAAGACGGCCGACGTTGACGGCACGCTGGCGCAGGTCTATGCGCTATCGGGCGCGGGCGCCGACATCGTTCGCATCACCTGCAACGACGTCGCGGCTGCACAGGGTCTAGCCGAGATTGTCCCCAGATCTCCCGTTCCCATCATCGCCGACATCCACTTCCAGTACCGATTGGCACTGGCGTCGATCGAAGCCGGTGTCTCCGGCCTCAGGCTGAACCCGGGCAATATCCGCAAAGAAGCCCACATCAAGGCTGTTGCTAGGGCTGCGGGTGAAGCGGGAATCTCGATCAGGGTTGGGGTCAACGCGGGCTCGCTCGACAAAGATCTCCTGGCGCAATACGGAGGTCCGATGCCGCAGGCGCTCGTGGACTCCGCGGTCCAGGAGATCGCGTATCTGGAGGACGTCGGTTTCCATGACATAAAGATCTCGGTCAAACACTCACATGTACCTTCGATGGTGGAGTCGTACCGACTTCTTGCGGAGAAGATCGAGTATCCCCTTCATCTGGGTGTTACTGAGGCCGGGCCGCCACCGGGAGGCTTGATCAAATCGGTCGCGGGCATCGCAACTCTTCTGTTGGAAGGAATCGGTGACACGATCAGGTTCTCGCTGACGGCCGATCCGGTCGAAGAGGCCAAGGCCGGGCGTAAGCTGCTCGAGTACCTCGGTCTGCGCGAACGTAAAGGCCTCGATCTGATTGCCTGCCCCTCATGTGGGCGCGCCGAAGTCGACGTCATTGAGGTCGTCAGGGAGGCCGAGGCGGCTCTCGAGGCTGAAGGTTTGCCCATCCAGGTCGCGGTGATGGGATGCGTCGTCAATGGTCCCGGCGAGGCCAGAGAAGCCGACATCGGGATTGCTGCCGGACGGGGCAGGGGCCACCTGTTCATCAAAGGGCAGGTCGTGCGAGTCGTCAAGGAAGCCGAGATGGTCGAGGCCCTCGTTGACGAAGCCCGTCGCCTTGCGGACGAGGGCGTGGAAGCCCGGCTGGCTGCAGCTGACGTCTCCGCCGCTGATGTGGCCGCAGAGGAAGCTCTTGAGCTTCGGTCGCTTCAGGGTGATGCCAACCGTGCCTCTGAACGGAGGTCGGCGGTGGCTGATGTGGCTACCGAGTGACCCGTTCTCGTAATCATGACAGCAGCTGGGGTATCAGATCCCTCGTGATCCTGTCCGCCGTCAGCGCCGCAACGTTGGTGTTACTCCCATCCGATTCGGAAAATGCTGCGGCACCACAGCCGACGTTGTCGCCGGCCACATCGACTGCACCACTCTCGTCGACCGCGACCACACCAGCCACCATCACTGCGACCACCCCACCCTCCACCGCTGCGGCGACGACAATCACCACCTCAGTCAGCGCGGTGCCTCTAGTCGAGGCCCTCATTCCGGTCACCGTTGACGGTGTCCGTGAAGACGTTGCCGCATCTGTGGGTTTTGTGCTCACCTTGCAGGGAACGGGCAGCGGAGTGATCGTCAGCGATGACCTGCTGGTTACAAACGCACATGTCGCCTGGCCCGGTACGACGGTGTCGCTGGTGTTTCTCAACGGTGCGACCCATCAGGGGAGGGTTCTTGCAGTTGATCCGTTTGTGGATCTCGCCGTGATCGACATCAGCGGTCTTTCCCGCAAGCCGCCGCCGATCGCGCTCGGTAGCTCAAGCGACATTGGCGTGAACGATTCGCTGTGGGTTGTCGGGTACCCCTTGCCGGCGGAGTTTACGCCGGAGCCAACCGTAGACGCAGGAACCGTCGTGGGCTTCAGCGATTGGGAGTTCACCGGGGTGCGGTGGTTCACAGTCGATGCTCCCGCAATTGGTGGTCAGAGCGGGGGAGCGGTCGTTGATGAATTCGGACGTCTGGTGGGGATCAGCACCTTTGGGAGTACCGACTCGTTGACCTCCATCGGGGTTGACGATGTCCTGGCCCGGGTCGATGCGCTGCTGGATGCCGAGGAAGTACGTGGCCTCGATCCAAGGACGGTTCCCCGCAGCGGCGGGCGGCGTACGCTCGATGTGTCATTGGAAGGCGAATGGGACCAGCAGTTGTTCCTTGGATGGCTGCCGGACAGCGTGGAGGTGACTGTGGCCGGGAGCGGCGTGACCCTTGCTGCCAGGACCGTCGGTGGAGAGGAGATTGCTTCCGGGTCGGGGTTGATCGAGTTCACCCCGGGGCCAGTCTTCCCGGTGATAGTGGCTGCCGACGGATCGGCCGTCTCCGCCCAACTCGCCGCCTCGCTTCCGTTGGTATCGTTTGATGATCCTGACCATGGCAAGACATTGGCGCGCTTAGGCATGACCGCCGGTGTTTACGACGTTGGGCACGATCGTGACTTCTTCTACCTCGATTTAGCGGCAGGGGAGACAGCGTCGGTAACTATCGAGTCTGCCGCCAGGACCCACCTGTGGATTTACGGCCCCGATGGTGCACTGATCGCGGAAGACGTCGACCAGTCGGGCTTCATCAGAAACAACGCCTCGGTCGATTTCACCTCAAACGCAGCCGGTCGCTACATAGTCGCCCTAGAAAGCAGCCTCTCCACCATCTCCGGCTACGCAGTCGTAACTCGCTAGCGGTCGTCATCAGTCCCCCTTTTGTCTCTGGGGGGGTTTGAGCAGGTGTCCGCGCCACTTGACCGCATGACTATTGTCATCATCTCTCAACCCACCCGGAGCATCTGTGCGCTGGTCACAAGCCTTTATCCCAACCCTTCGAGACGATCCTGCCGATGCTGAAGCGGTTAGCCACAAGCTGCTGATTCGCGCCGCGTTTGCCCGCCAACTGATGGCCGGGGTCTACACGCTGTTGCCGCTGGCGTTTCGATCGCGGCGGAAGATCCGGCAAGTAATCGAGGAGGAGATCAACGCGATCGGTGGCCAGGAGTTCCTGTTCCCCTCGTTGCATCCGGCCGAAATCTGGAGGAAATCGGGGCGACTGGACATCATGGGTGACGAGATGTTCCGGCTGTTCGACCGGAGATCAGGTGAGGTTGTGTTGGGGATGACCCACGAAGAGATATTCACCACGGTCGCTACCGAGCTGACCTCGTACAAGCAACTGCCGCAGATCTGGTACCAGATTCACACCAAGTTCCGAGATGAGCCACGGCCCAAGTCCGGTCTTCTCCGCGTGCGTGAGTTCACGATGAAGGACTCGTACAGCTTCGACATTGATCAGGAGGGTCTCGATAAGGCGTTCGATGCCCACTACGCGGCCTATCGACGGATCTTCGAGCGGCTGGATCTCGATGCGGTGCCCGTCGAGGCCTCCTCCGGGGCGATGGGGGGAAGCGGCTCGGTCGAATTCATGGTGCGGTCGGCGGCAGGAGAGGATCTCGTTGCCCACTGTCCCAATTGCGACTACGCCGCCAACGTAGAGCGAGCAACCTCACGGGTAACGGCTGTGACCGACGAGCCGGGGCCAGATGCGCCGGAGCAGTTTCCCACCCCCGGGGTGCGGACCATCGAAGACCTGGTCACA
>JAYEIP010000038.1:0-3380 GCA_034660155.1 Actinomycetota bacterium
CCCATCCAGAACCGATTCCATCGCGGCAACGACCAGTTCCGGCTCATAAGCGATTGCCAGCGCAGTCGGCCCGGCGCCACTCCAGGCGGTGTGTAAGGCCCCGGCGTCCCGGGCCGCCTCCATCAACTGCCCGGTCATGGGCGACAAAGGCGCCCGGTGAACCTCGTGGATCTCGTCCCCTCCCGCCTGCGCCAACGCCCCCGGATCACCAGTACGCAGTCCCTCGATCAGGAACGCCGCTCTGGCAACGTTGCGAGCTGCGGCAGATCGAGACATTTTCGTTGGCAAGGCGTGACGAGCGTCCCTGGTCTTGAGTGGCTCATCGGGAATGCCAAACACGAACCGGAGATCTGGTGAAAGGTCCAACTGTCGCAACGTCTTGTCGGCGACCGCAACCAACCCTCCGAATACGGCGGCGCCGGCATTGTCACCGTGCCCTTCGATGGCCGCCACCAACTCGTATAACTCTCCCGAAGAAGGTTCGAGACCGACCGCTCTCAGTGAGGCAGCCGCCGCTGCAACCATCACCGCCGAACTCGAACCCAACCCTCTGGAGCGGGGAACCTCATTGGTGATCCGGAGCCGCATCGGTTCCCCGATAGCGTCCTGCACAACCCGCCGCACGTAATCGGTCGGTTTCGGTTCGAAGGATCTCCCCAACTCCTCGACGAGCCACCGATCCGCCGGCAGCGCTTCAACGTGGCAGCGCAGTTCGAAGGCGAGGCCGAGACAATCGAACCCCGGACCGAGGTTCGCCGACGATGCGGGGGCGGTTGCGGTGTTCACTCGCCGGATTCTAAAGGGCTGCGGCGATGACCGTTCCCTACCTACAGGCATCGAGTGGTCGCCGAGTGATTAGCCTGGCTCAGTTATGACTTCACCACTCATACTCAAAGGGCTGACCAAGTATTACGGCTCGGTGCGCGGCATCGAGGACCTCGACCTCGAAATCCGAGCCGGCGAAATCTTTGGTTTCCTCGGACCCAACGGAGCCGGTAAGAGCACCACGATCTCAACAATCCTTGACTTCATCCGACCAACTCGCGGTACCGCGACGGTGCTCGGAATGGAGAGTCGGCGTGACAGCGTCGCCATCCACTCCAAGGTCGGCTACCTCGCCGGTGAGCTGGCGATGTACGACAAGATGACCGGCAGGGAGATGCTTGGCTATCTCGCCTCCCTGCGCAAGATCAACGCCGACGCTGAGATCGCCGCGCTGGCCGGACGGTTCGATCTCGATCTCGATCGCAAGATCCGAACCTACAGCAGCGGCAATCGGCAGAAGGTCGGACTGGTACAGGCTTTCATGCATCGGCCCCAACTGCTCATCCTCGATGAGCCCACCAACGGTCTCGACCCGATCGTGCAACAAGAGTTCTATGCGTTATTGCGCGAGGTCAGCTCAGAAGGCCGGACCGTCTTCCTGTCGTCACATGTCCTTCCCGAGGTCGAGCGGATCACGGACCGGGCAGGCATCATTCGCAATGGACGCCTGATGGTCGTAGCCGAAATCGAAACACTGAAACAGCAAGCACAACGGCGTCTGGAACTGACCTTTGCGACACCAGTAGATCCGACCGAATTCAATACGCTCGAAACCGTCCAGAACGTTACCGTGACAGACGATAGACACACGGTCATCGTCACCGTCACAGGTTCGGTAGACCGTGTCGTCAAGGCGGCCGCCCACCACGAGGTTGTGAGCATCGTTAGCCACGATGGTGATTTGGAGTCGGCCTTCCTTGCGTACTACTCGGAGGCACCCGATGTTGCGTAGTGTGTTCGGCGAGACGATGTGGAGTCGCCGCTCCACCCTTCTTTGGTACGCCGTAGGGATGGCAGCCCTGGTCGGCATCACAGTCGGGGTCTACCCATCCGTGCGGGAGGGCGCCGATACCTTCACCCAGCTACTCGAGTCGATGCCGGAGGGCATGCTGTCCTTCTTTGGTAGCTCGGATGTCGCTCAGCTCCTCACACCCGCGGGATTCGTCAACAGTCGGATCAACGCCAGCATCGGTGCAGTGGTGCTGACGGTGTTCGCCATCAGCCTGGGCACAGCTGCCATCGCCGGCGAGGAAGACCGGCGCACCATGGATCTGCTGCTGTCCACCCCCATCACCCGGGCACGCATCGTCGTCGAGAGGTTCCTGGCAATGGTGGCCCTCGTCGGTGCGGTTGCCGGAGCAGTGCTTGCTGTCATGGTCATCGCCAATCCAATGGTCGACCTCGGTTTTTCGCTATTGAATATGATCGCCTCAAACTTCGAATTGGGTCTGCTTGCTTTGGTATTCGGCTCGCTTGCCCTGGCGGTTGGTGGGCTGACCGGGAAGCGAGGGGTAACCCTCGGTGTCGCCTCGGGGGCCACCGTTGCCAGCTTCTTCATCAACGGTCTGGCCTCGCTGGTGAGTTGGCTGGAGTGGCCGCAGAAGCTGACGCCGTTCTACTGGTTGCAGCGATCAGACCCGCTCGCCAAGGGCCTCTCAGTAGAGGACACCCTTATCATGCTGGCAGTCATCGGCGTCTTTCTCGCTATCGCCGTTTGGGGCTTTCAGCGCCGCGACGTCGCTGTTTGAGGACGTAGTCCGCAATCCGCGATTCGTATTCGGGTTGCAAGCGGCGAGCCTTTAGAAATCCCAGTCGGGGCTGGGGACCGGGAGCCGGAGTGTTTGGTCGAGCTGTTCGAGGAGTTCCGCAGGGCCCTCCAGATCGTCGGTGACCGTCAGTCCCGTCGCCGGCCGCACGCCCATCCACAAACGGGAGAATGCACCGACGCTGGCGGTGAGGATCGGTAACGTCGGATCGCTGCCTCTCGCCGCGCTCGATTCGGGTCCCAGCGTGACGACGTAGTCCCCCCCGATCCCGCGCCAGGTGCCATCACCATCAAGCAAGCTCTCGATCGGGTCGGTTAGCTCGAGATTGAATCTAATGGGTGACGTCTCCAGCTTGGTGGCTGCCAGACAAGCCTCTAGATCGCAAATACGCAGCTGGAAATAGGCTGATGCTCTGGTTCGAGCCTCAAAGGGTGACTTCTCCGAGATCCTGCTCCGACGGAAGGGTTGCCGGATGAGATCTTGCACCTGGATGCCCGCCGGCTCACGCAATCGCACCAGCTTCACCTGATCACCAAGACTTCCGACCAATGCCATCAGTTCGAGGAACTGCTGAGTTGTCTGATAGGCCATCCACCACGCGTTCCACGGTCCGTTCTCCATATCCTTGGCGCTGAACCAGATGTGGTGCGCGATCTCCCCGTCCGGACCGTCCGGATAGCCAAGTCCGACGCCATTGCTGGTCCACAGCAACTCAGCCCGGGTTGCAGCTAACGCGTCGAGGTTGCACGCACCGTGACCTCGCCGACGGGCGAGACGGGATTGATGAAT
>JAYEIP010000039.1:0-3376 GCA_034660155.1 Actinomycetota bacterium
GGAGGTCGGCGCTAGCGCGGTGCTGCGAACCCAGGGTTCGTGTGCCCGGAAACCGACGATACCAGCCCACGGTTTGGGCTACTTCGCGGATAGCGGACTGTTGAGCGCAGTCCTGATAGTGGCGACGACATCGTAGGGACGCTCCGTCACGTCGTCCCAGGTGAAACGGAACACGCGCCAGCCCTCTAGGAGCGCGAGGCGGTCGCGGACTCGGTCACGTTGGAACGCTGTAACCAGAGTATGCCATCTTGTCGAGTCCCACTCAATCCCGATCTTTGCGTCGGGGTAAGCAGCGTCGAGTCTCCTTGTTTCGTCCCAGGGTGCTGGATGTTCGATTGTGGGGCGAGGCAGGCCGGCGTCGAGGAGTACGGCGAGTCCGCGACGCTCCAGGCGGCTGGCGATGGCAATCCCGCTGCCTTCGCGTTCACTAATTAGGCTACGCAAAGTCGTAGAGCCCGGCTTCCCTCGTCGCGCGATCGATGCCGCGAGATCGCTCAGTTTGTCGACATCGAGCCGCTTTGATGCAACGAGGTCATCGACGATGGCTGCCAGATGACCAGGGTGTAGCTTGGCCGACAAGTCGATGATGGTCCGTGGAAGTGTCGTGACCGGTAGCCCGTCGATGGCGGTCGTATGATCTTTCCCCAAATCACGCGTTCGGTGAACTGTCACGCCCGGGAACGTATGGGTCGTCTTAGCGTGCACCGTCACGACCGCCCGTCCCGCCGGAAGCCGCGCTACCCGGTGTAGCTCAGCTGCAGTCTCATGAGATGCGACGGCTTGAGGGAGGCCAGCGATGGCGGCACGGACTCGATCGCGGGGATCTTCCATGTCGATAAGCCGATACACCGACCGAGCAATTCTCTGCCACTGTCCGCTGTGTACCCGCCGGCTGATGGCTGAATTGCTGATGCCGTAGCCAAGCGCTTGATCGAGGCGAATCACACCGCCTTGGCTTGCCGCGACCCGTAATGCTTCGTTGTCGGTATCCATTCGCCCACAATGAAGGTTGGTGCTGACATTTTCACACGCTGGCAAATCGTGGGCTGAGATGTGGCGAACTGTGGGCTGGGGTGCCCGGAAACCGGGGCTACGAACCCTGGGTTCGCAGGATCGGGGTTAGCCTTCGTAGAGGCGTACGTTTCTGACCGTTAGGGTGAAGGTGCCGCCGGGGGCTTCGTAGGAGACTTTGTCGCCGGGGGTGGCTCCCAGGAGCGATGCGCCTACGGGGCTCGTGGGGGAGGCGAGGATCATTCCGGGGATCTTGTTCTCGGCGGAGGCAATGAAGTAGTCCATTTCGTCTCCGTCGTCGTCGACAACGGTGGCGATAGTGCCTACCTCAACCCGACCGGAGTCTTCCGCTTCTCGGACCTCTGAGTTCTCGAGGATGTGCTTGATCTGACGGATACGGGCTTCCATCATGCCCTGGTCGTTCTTGGCGGTGTCGTACTCGGCATTCTCCCGTAGGTCGCCATGATCGCGCGCTTCGGCGATCCGCTTCTCGATAGCACGACGGCCATCGGTCGTGAGATGCGCAAGCTCCTCGGATAGCTTGGTGTGGGCAGCCGGCGTGAGCCAGGTTGTATCAGTCATGCCGGACTCAGCCGAAGGACTTGTTTACCTGGTTGGCAAGCCGCGACTTGCGACGGGCTGCCGTGCTCTTGTGGAGCAGGCCTTTGGTAACGGATTCGTCGATTCGTTTCTGCGCGGAATGCAACGCCACCCTGGCAGCATCGGCGTCACCGGCTTCGACGGCATCAGCTACCGTCCGCATCCGGGTCTTCAACTCGGAGCGCAATGACTTGTTACGGATGCGCGCCTTCTCATTCTGGCGATTCCGCTTCTTCTGTGACTGGATGTTGGCCATACGAAAAAAGACCTCTGGGGGTTGGAGGAACGCCGGAACAATAGCACCGTGTCCGACCGGGTACAATGCCGCCCGCTCTCCGGAACCTTATGACTGATCCATCGCGTATTCGCAACTTCTCCATCATCGCCCACATCGACCACGGCAAGTCGACCCTGGCCGATCGTCTGCTCGAAGTCACGGGTGCCGTGTCGGAGCGCGAGATGCGCGATCAACTGCTCGACACAATGGACATTGAGCGGGAACGTGGCATCACGATCAAGGCCAACGCAGTGCGGCTCGAGTACCGGGCCGTCGACGGTGAGATCTACACACTGAATCTGATCGACACTCCCGGGCATGTCGACTTCTCCTACGAAGTATCCCGCAGTCTCGAGGCATGCGAAGGGGCGCTGTTGCTGGTCGATGCGGCGCAAGGGGTCGAAGCGCAGACCCTCGCCAACGCCTATCTCGCCATCGAGAGCGGACTCGAGATAATCCCCGTTGTCAACAAGATCGACCTACCTTCCGCAGAACCGGAGCGAGTCTCTGAGGAACTGCTCGGTATCCTCGGCGGATCTCCAGAAGACGTTATCCATGTTTCGGCTAAAAGCGGCATCGGCATCCATGACCTGCTTGAAGCGATCGTCGCCCGTCTCCCCAGTCCAGAAGGGGCCGATGACACACCCTTGCGCGCCCTGGTCTTCGACAGCTACTACGACACCTACCGCGGGGTCGTCTGTTCTATCCGGATGGTCGATGGCCAGATGAGCACTGGAGATCAGATACGGTTCATGGCGACCGACCTTGCCGAAGCGGTCGATGAGGTCGGAGTGCTCCGGCCTACCCCGGATCCTGTAGAGGAACTGGGAAGGGGCGAGGTCGGCTACCTTGTCACCGGGGTCAAGGAGATCGATCTGATCCGCGTCGGGGACACCGTTACTAACGCCACCCGGCCGGCAAGCGAGGCCCTGGCCGGCTACCTGGAACCCAAGCCTATGGTCTTTTCGGGGCTCTTCCCCACCGACGGTGACGACTTCGAACGGCTGCGCGAGGCGCTCGACAAGCTGGCTTTGAACGATTCGTCGCTGGTCTACCAAGCGGAGACGTCACGGGCCTTGGGCTTTGGCTTCCGGTGCGGCTTCCTCGGACTGCTCCATATGGAGATTGTGCGGGAACGTCTCGAACGCGAGTACGACCTTGATCTGGTGGCTACCGCTCCATCAGTGGAGTACGTCGCGTCTCTAACCGACGGCACCGAGATACACGTACGGTCACCGCAGGACCTTCCCGCGTCGCAGTCGCTGGCCGGCGTATCGGAGCCCTACGTGAAGGTGATGATCATCACCCCATCGGAGTATGTGGGCACCGTCATGGAATTGATCCAGCAGCGTCGTGGAGAGATGGGCGAGATGACCTACCTCACACCGGAACGGGTTGAGCTGCACTATGAGGTACCACTTGCCGAGATTGTGTTTGATTTCTTTGACCAATTGAAATCACGAACCCGGGGGTACGCATCGATGGACT
>JAYEIP010000040.1:0-15987 GCA_034660155.1 Actinomycetota bacterium
TCTTCCGCTGCCTCGACCTCCCCCACCTGACGCTGCACCATCGTTCCCGCACCACAGGCCATCCGCTCGACCATGTCGGGTGGTAGATCGGCCAGCCGGGGATCGGTCCCCGCAAGGCGATACAACGCCGCCATTCCCTCCGCCGCCGTACCCACTCCCGCCGGCGGACCCGGAAACCCGCGCACCGCAACGTTGAGTGGCGAACCCGTACGCTGATTCTCCATCCGAAGCCGGATCGAGAAGTAGCCGGCCAACCTGCGGGCATAGCTGATCAGCTCATCGTCGAGACGATCAGCTCCCGCCGCCTCGAGCGCATACGCTCCCCAATGATCGGGCAATCGGGCGAGCTGTCCTTCCTTTAACTCTCTAGCACCGTCCGCCAGGTAGTGCATCGTTGGCTCGGCAGCTTCCCACCAACCCTCACCGGGGAACAGGTTGTCCAACTCCACCAGCGCCCACACTGCCTCACCCGTAGCAAACGGTCCGTACTCGTCGGGCGAAGGCGACTCAGCACGTTGATCCCAATACGCGAGAATCGACCCATCTGGTTCCTGCTGCGCCACAATGAACCGACCAAGCCCACGCAACAGATCGTCATATTTCGTATCGCCGGTGATTGCTCGACGCTGCGCCAGCCCGACGACGAGGAACCCGACCGTGCCCAACTTCGCCCTTGTCCCGGGCTCGGCAATCGTAACCCAGTCTTCATGCTCGACACGCGACTCGAGCAGGTAGCCGAGCGCCTGATCGGCTCCATCGAGGTACTGGGCCTCGCCGGCGGCGACTAGTTGGTACAGGGAGTTCATCGCCCCGGCGTGTCGCACAATGTTGTAGTCCTGATTCTCCGCATTGGTATCCCGGTCGTAGCCGTAGAGAAACCGGCCGTCCTCATCGAGATTCCGTTCCAGCCAGTCGCCGGCAGCCACCGCAGCCGCCCGCACCTCATCCGGAGAGACAACCGGGCAGGCCTCCGGAGGAACAACGGCGAAGCGGAACAGAGCTCCTCCCACCAACCACACTGCAAGATGACGAACCAATGGACGCTTCACGGGATCGAGCTTAAAGTCCCGGATCCTTGAAGCGCCACCGACGCGCACTCTTGCTACCCGTAGCTACCGATCACCCGGAACCCGGCGCGTTCGAAGATCGTCTCTGATGGAAGATTGCCTTCGGTAATGAACGCCCGTACCTCTTCGTCGTCGGTTGCCCAGACGGCTTCGATGGCGATATCCAACAGCGCGCTGGCGATTCCACGGTTCTTCAGGTCCGCCCGGGTCATTACATATCCCACGAGGGGCGTCCCAACGACGCGGCTCATGAGCACCGCAGACTGAATTACCCCCTCGTTCAATGTGATCTGTGACACATCGAGCAACGCCTCGGCAGCGAGGTATTCGTCGACCTCCACGACAGCTTGCTCGTAGGTCTCGCCTTCGTAGTCAATGGTCCCCACGTATGAGTCCATCATCAGCGTGGCAAGCTCGAGACGATCGTTCGCAGTGGGCTGCCGCAACCTGAGGGGCACCGCCAACGTGCGCCCCAACGGGGTATGCGTCTCTCGTGTCACCAGATATTCATATCGAACCATCGCGACAACAGTACGCCGCGAGAACTGAAAGAAGCAGAGACCCCCGGGGAGTGGGGGCCTCTGCCTTCGTGGGTACGAGTATTGGTTCGGCGGCTAGACGCCGGCTCCGGTGAGTTCCCTCTTCGAGTCCGGCATGTCCTTCGTCAGGAAGTCCGGGGCCTCTTTGGTACCAACACCGCTGACGGCCCAGACAAGGCCGGCGCCGGTAACGATCGACAGCAGGCCAACGCTTGCGAACAAGCCGGCCAGCGCCAGGCCCATCTTCAGCGCGGAGTGGGTGACGGTGCCTACACCGAGTTCGCTAACGATCCCGTGTGCGGTGCCGCTCCAAGCCTGGCTACGGGCTGGGCCCTCAAGCGGGTGCTGGCGGTCGAAGTCCGTCCAGTACTTGCCATCGACGGGGACCTCGTATGTGCCAGCGGCAAACGTCTCACCGTTGTATTCAACATCCGCGACCAACACCACTGTCTGGGTGCCGTGAAGGGTGTGGTAGCTGACGACCGCCATCTGATACATGTACTCGCTTGCGGAGTTCACGACCGGATCGTTGGGGTCGAGCTCGCCGGCCACAACTGTGTAGCCCCACTCATCCTCGAGCAACGACATGATCGCCTCGGCGCCCTCAGTGGTGCCTCGGTCGGTGAGCTGCCCGTCTTCGTTGTAACTGAGAGTTACGTTCTGGGCTGCGCTGAATTTCTCCAACGAGGTATAGCCATCCTGCGTCATGCTGAAGGCGACGGCGCCCGCTACCACAAACGCCAGACCTGCAGCCACGAGTGCGTAACCGAGTTTCTTAAAGCGGCCGTTCATTGGTGTTTCCTCTCCTTGTGTGTTGAAACAGTCTTCCAAAAGATTGTGAAGTTTTTCACTAAGTGTCTTAACGATCATTGTCCGACTAAGGAATAGGACCTATCGGCCGCATGGCACTCATTCGTATGCCGATGTACCTGGGTCAATAATCCAGGTCGATTTAGCGGCTCACCCGCAGGGAGCGTCGCTAGTCCCCGGGTCCGGCCAGACCCAGCTCGATCGCGACCGCCGCAGCGTGCTGTCGCGACGTAACCTCGAGCTTCATCAAGACCGCGGAAACGTGATGATCGACGGTCTTGGGCGACACGAAGAGCCGTTCCGCTATATCGGAGTTTGTGAGTCCCTCCGCCAACAACTCCAGCACTTCGAGCTGCCGATGAGTTAACCCTGCAGGATTCGTTCTGGTCTCAGGACGCGGTCCGCGGGGCACACTCTTGATGCCCAGTTCCTGCAATCGTCGACGGACGAGACGGGCGGCCGGCACAGCTCCGAGACGATCGAAGATTTGGAGCGACTTCAAGAGAGGCTCCGCTGCATCGCTATCAAACAAGGCCGCCGCCTGCTCGTACGGGCAACCGATCTCCTCCCAGACCGCGGCCGCTTCCTGCCACCTGCCGGCCATCTGGATGAGATACGGGGTGTCGGCCCGTGAAGGAAGAACCAGGTCCGCTCCGCCTCGCCACATCCAGAATGCAAGCTCGTCGAGCACCCAGGGCTGATCAGCTTCGACCGCCAGCTCATACGACAAGCGAGCGGCCTCCACAATGGCGGGCGGGTCGTTGCCAAGCCAAGCCGCCTCCGCTCGCGCCACAGCTATCGGACCCATCCGTTGTAACTCAGCCGTTGGCTCCGCCATCATCCAAGCGGCGTCAAGCTGGGCACCCGAATCCGGATCGCCGCGCCGCACACTCAAGTGAGCTCCCACCGCCAGCGCCGGAACCTGTGGGATGCCGGGCAGTTCGGGTCGATCCAGCACCCACTCGACATCGCTCGCGGCTCCTGTCCAGTCTCCCCGGGCCAACCTCAATTTGGCCCGCTCGGCAGTCATGTAATAGACCGACCCATCGAGTTCTCGCTTTCGGGTGTACTCCAAGCCCTCATCCAACAGATGTGCTGCTGCATCAAGTCTGCGGTAGTCCAATAGCGTCCAGATCAAGTTGGAGTATGCCCGCCCCGCGTGGTCGCCCAGGGCATGGTCCAGCGCCACCTGGAGGCTCTCCTCGACAAGGTCTATCCCTCCCAGGTCACCTCTTCGGGCACGGGTGCTCCCGAGATTGTTCAGGGCGTGAGCAAGCGTCTCGTGATCCTCCAACTCGCGGGCAGAGTCAATCGCCTTGGTGGCCCAGATCTCCGCGGGCACCGCGTCCTGAGCCAGCATGGCGAGCTGGGCGAGGTTGCTATATGCCATCGGCAACTCCCTCGACCCCTCGATCTCTTCGAGCATCGTAACCGCGGCAAGCCCGGTGCGCTCCGCCTCAACAGGTTGACCCAACCACCAATGCAAGCGGGATTGCCATCGCAGGGTCACCCCTTGCTGCTCACCGTCATCGAGTTCACGCCAGATATGAAGTGCTTCTCCCGCCGCCGCCAAACCCTCGACTGCCTCGTTGGTCAGATAGCACTCGACGACATAGTCGGACAGCAGACGCGCCTGATCTTCGGGACCGAGCAAATGCAGTTGGTCGGCAACGGCCCGGTAGTGGGCCAGCGCCTCCCGATGGGCCGATGCGGCTGCCGCCTCTTGGGCCGCGAGCGGCGAATACATCACCACCGCCGCACCGTCGCCGGCCTCGCGTGCATGGTGAGCGATCCGGGCGACATCTTCCCCCGCCGCACTCATTGCTGTTACGAGTTGCTGATTGAGCGACCGACGATGGTCGGGCGATAACGAATCGCTCACTGCGCCACGCACCAGTTCGTGCCGGTACCAGACCACAAGCTCGTCAAACTCAACCAAACCACGCGAGCGACACTCTTCCAGAGCCAAGCGACCTCCTCCAGAGAGGTCATCCACGAGCCAGCGCTCAGCCTGTCCCGGGATCACCGCCGCAAGCTCTGCCACTTCGCGGGCCTGCGAGGTCAACCGCGCCACCCTGGCCATTACGGCGTCCTTGACGCTCGGCGGAACGTCGGTCGGCGGGACCGATGCTGCCTCGGTGACGAGGAAGGGATTGCCTCCGGTCGCCGCTGCTAGATCGGAGATAGACCCCGGGTACTCGGGGGCAAGTTCCGCAACCGCCGCCCTCGAAAGGGGCCCCGGCGCCAACCGCATAACGGCCGATGACGGAATATCGCCCAGCACGAGGGTCACCGGGTGATCGACCGCGACTTCCTCACTTCGGTAGGTAGCGATCAGCACCACCGGAAGCCGCTCGATGCGGCGGCCCAGGAACTTGACCACATCGAGTGTGGCTCCGTCTGCCCAATGGACGTCTTCCACAACAACCACCGTTGGCAACTCGCCATGATCAAGCGCCTCAAAGATGGCATCGAAGACTTCACTTCGCGAGGGTTGCGATGCCATTGTCTCTTTGAACTCGCGACCAAGGGCACCGGCCATGTCCCGAAAAGGCCCGAGCGGCCGTGGCGTCGAAAGGTCGTCGCACCCTCCCCACACGATGCGACATTGATCACAACGGCTGTCTGTGAACTCCCGAACCAACCGGGTCTTGCCGATCCCTGCTTCTCCTCCGATGAGGACCACCCGGCCACGTCCCCGGCCGGCATCGTGCAAGGCTCGATCCAACGCGGCTAACTCCACCTCGCGCTCAAGCAGGTTCATGAGTTGATCGTACAAGGCATCGAGTGCCCTGGCATAGTCAAGCCATGGTCCGCCCCAGAGGTGCCGACCTGATCAGATAAAGCTGCCCGGTCGTTCCTGGAACCGGAGTACCGCTCGGCCGGCCACGCCTGACAAAACAAGAAGTACCAGCGTCACGGTGGTCAGTACAGCGACCGTCACCGCGACGCTATGGGAGGCAACGAGTTCCGCGACCAGATAAACGAACGACCTCATGCCGGGTGGGCCCCCTGCGACGCTTGCACCACTGCTGTGGCCGGGGCTGGCTTGCGAGTTGCAGTGCGACCTGCAAACAGAACTCGCGGCCACCTCAAGCGAGCAAAGATCGAGATAGTCGGTTGCTGGTCTGCGGCGAATCGATGGAGCTCCGCTCGGGATCTACGATCGTCCTGGAGAGCTGTGACGAGTGCCGTATCAAAGGCTGCGGGATTCACGACTTCCTCCTCGGTTCCGTTCTCTCCATCGAAGGTACCCAGTACGGCGCGCTGTTACATCGGGACCGGCTCCCCATATTGGGGTCGCCGTCTCCCTACCTCTGCAACCGCCGTGGACCTCACCGTTTCCCGGAGGTAGCCTCGGCCGATGCCATACATCGACCAGATCCCGCCTGACAAAGCCACCGGCCACACCAAGCGCGAATATGAGGGCGCCGTCCGCAGGGCCGGCCGTATCTGGAACATCGTCGCCATCCAGAGCCAGAACGGGGTGTTGATGCGCGACTCCATGCGCATGTATGGATCGTCGATGTACGGAGACTCCCCCGTCAGCCGGGTCCAACGCGAGATGATCGCCGTCGTCACCTCTCAGGTGAACGACTGTCACTACTGAATCCGGGCACACCTATACGATCTCCGGTCGGAGGTCGCCGCCACTCCTGAAGCCCAAACCATGGTGGACCGGTTTGCCACCGACTGGCGCAACGCCGGCCTCGACCGGGCGACGGGCGCCCTACTCGAATACGCCGAAAAGCTCACCCGCACCCCGCACCTGTGCAACGAATCCGACGCTGCAGCACTGCGAGCCGCCGGTTGGGACGACCGGGGCATCCACGACGCCGCCCAGGTGTGCGCCTACTTCAACTACATCAACCGCATCGCCGAAGGCCTCGGCGTCGAACCCGAAGACTGGATCGACGAACTCGGCCGCCCCACCAACTGATCAGTCCCCCTCCGGCCTTCACCGATCCATCAGTCCCCCCTCCGGGGGGCAAGTACCGCCGGCTCGAAGAGCCGGGGGTGGGGGGTCTGAGCAGGTGCCCGAACCACGCAACCAGTGCGTTCCCTAACGCACGGTCGGGACCGGGATCCGCCGCTCGGCACGGTCGGTGAGGACCACGCCCGCCAGGATCAGCCCACCTCCGACAACAAGGCCAACCTGCAGCTTCTCATCGAGAAGGACCATCCCCGATACCAGCGCGACCAGCGGAACGACATAACCAACAAGGGACGCTTTCGTGCTCGATACCTGCTGGAGCAACCAGAAGAAGAGCAGGAACGGGATGATGCTCCCGATCACTGTCAGGTAAGCGATCAGCGTCCACCCCCAAGCGGAGATGACACCGGGCATGCCTTCGAACACAAACATCGTCGCCCCCACCAACCCCACGCCAACGGTGAACTGCATCCAGGTGACTTCCATCGGGTCAAAGCTATCGGCCCGACCCTTGGCAAATACTCCAGCGAACGACAGCGATAGCACCGCACCGATCGACAGCAACGCTGCGAGGAGCGGCTCACCCCCCTCTTCGAGGCCACTATCGCCGCTCAGCAGCAGGAACGCCACCCCGGCGAAAGCCACCGCCAATCCAACGACCTTCGCTAAATGCAGCGGCTCGTCGGGTAACAGGAAATGGGCAAGGATCGCAGTCGCAAGAGGAATGAGTGCCACCAACAGACCCACAAATCCGGCCGACGCGTTGTCATAGGCAAGGGTGAACAGTACGAACGGCACCGAGAGCTGAAACACACCTTGCACCAGACCGGTCGACCACGTGGCCATATCGCGCGGCATCCGACGACCCCGGAGTCGCAACAGCACGTACAGCAGCACGGCAGCGAGGACCGCACGAATGGCCACTAGCGCCATCGGCGGGACACCGTCATTGAGCGCAGCCCGCGTCGCCACACCGGTCGTACCCCAGGCGAGGGCAGCGGCGATGATGGCGCCCCAGATCCTTGATTGCATCGGGTCAGCCTACGGCAACGGACCTTCTACGATTCCGCCGAACGCGATACCCGTGAGGTCGGCCATGTCGCGCTTAAAGGTCGTGAGATCATCGGCCACTAGCTCGCCCAACGAGCGATGGCCCGTCGCCCGGGCAAGAACCTTCATCAGGTCGACCGATGCTCTGAAGAACCGGTCCAGCCTGACGGCTGCGTCGTCGATGACGAGTCTGGCTCGCAGGTGATCCTTTTGTGTCGCGATACCGACAGGACAGTTGTTCGTGTTGCACGCTCGCATCCCCAGGCAACCGATCGCCTGGATAGCCGAGTTGGACACCGCAATGCCGTCGGCGCCCAGAGCCAACGCCTTCACAAAATCAGCCGGAGTTCGCAGGCCTCCGGTGATGAATAGTGTCACCGAGCCCGGCTGGCTGCATTGATCAAGACGACGACGAGCCCTGGCCAAAGCAGGGATCGTCGGCACCGAGATGTTGTCGCGGAACAAGGTAGGCGCGGCGCCGGTACCCCCGCCACGGCCGTCGAGGATGATGTAATCCACACCGATCTCCAGCGCCGCGTCGATATCTTCTTCGATGTGCTGCGCGGATAGCTTGAAGCCGATCGGAATACCGCCGGTGCGCTCCCGCACCTCGGTCGCAAAATCACGGAATTGGGAAGGCTCGGTCCACTCCGGGAACCGGGGCGGCGACACCGCCGATTGCCCTTCTTCCAAGCCGCGGGTGTCGGCAATCAGACCCACGACCTTCTCCCCGGGAAGATGGCCACCGGTACCGGTCTTGGCTCCCTGGCCTCCCTTGAAATGAAAAGCCTGAACTCTTTCGACCTTGTCCCACGAGAACCCAAACCGGGCAGAGGCGAGTTCATAGAAGTAGCGAGAGTTGGCAGCTTGCTCGTCTGCCAGCATCCCTCCCTCACCGGAACAAATCCCGGTGCCTGCCAGTTCCGCCCCTCGGGAAAGCGCCAACTTGGCCTCATAGGACAATGCCCCGAACGACATGTCGGAGACGATTATGGGGATATCGAGCTGGAGCGGACGTTGCGCCTGCGGCCCCACCACCAGGTCGGTAGCGACTTCCTCGTCGTCGAGCAGCGGAGGTCGGGCGAGCTGCGCAGTGAGTATCTGGATGTCATCCCAGCTCGGTAACTGATCGCGTGACACGCCCATCGCTGCCAGCGGACCGTGGTGGCCCAGCTTAGAAAGGCCCTCAGATGCAAGTTGCCGGATGAGCCGCACATGTGGCTCATCGGGGGTGCCGTGCAAGTCCTGGTAGGCGCCCTGGTACGAATCTCGGTCCCACTGTTGTGGGTTCATCCGCTCGAATGCGGCGACTTCATCTGCGTCGACGTAGATTCCATCATCCTCCACCCATGCCGAGAACTTCTCCAGGATCTCGTCGTTTTTGTACGCAGACACCCCGGTGCGGAATCGGTAGTCCCATCCGTGCAGCCCACACACCAGATCGTCGCCCTCGACGGTCCCGTCTGCCAGTAGAGCCCCCCGGTGCAGACACCGCCCGAACAGCACCGACACCTCGTCATCATGGCGAACGATCACCAGATCGGTATTGCCCACGATGACCCCGGTGGGGGCCCTATCGGCGATGTCTGCCCAGTCAGCGATGCGTCGAGGATTCATACGAGCGATTCTGCCACACGACGCGGGTATCAGCTGACACTCGATGATGGCGTAGGCTGTACCCATGAGATTGATACTCAAACTCCTCATCAATGCAGCCGCGTTGTGGATTGCCGGCTATCTGGTCGGCGGTATCCACCTGGACGGCGACGTCTGGCAACTACTCCTGGTTGCCCTGGTCTTCGGGTTGGCAAACACCTTCATAAAACCCATCCTGAAGCTCTTATCATTTCCCGTCATGGTGGTGACCCTGGGCCTTTTTGCGATCGTCGTTAACGCCGCCATGTTGGGACTCACCGCCGCATTCACTGATGCCCTGAGCATCGATAACTTCTGGTCGGCACTGGTTGGCGCCATCGTGATCTCGATCGTCAGTTCGGTGCTGAGCATTTTCGTCAAAGACAACTAGGCGACACTCAGCTCCGAGGACCACTCCGCCCGAAGTGGCCACACGCGCTTGAACGTACCCGGCTATGGTCGATTGCATGACCACCATCAAACGCCTCACGGATTCCTGTCTAATCGTCACAACCGATGATGGAGCCATGCTGTTCGATCCCGGCTTCCACACCTTCGAGACCGATGTCATCGACCTGGGTGGAATTGGGGATATCCAGCGCGTGCTCATCACTCACGAGCACGGTGACCATGTGAGCCCCGACTTCTTGGGTTGGATCATTGACCGCGGTGATGACGTCACCATCCACGGCAACCAGAACGTTGCCGATCTGCTGGCCCCCAAAGGCATCGACGTCTCGACGGTCAATCCCCCGGGGACAAGCAGCGAGGACGTGCTGCATGAGACCACACCGATGGGGGACGCACCACCCAACCGAGCATGGACCATCGACGGCGTGCTCACCCACCCCGGTGACAGCTATGGGCCAACCCGAAGTGCCCCGATGTTGGCGCTCGGGCTACTCACCCCGTGGGGTTCCACAACGAAGACGCTCGAGTTCGCGCGGAGCCTGTCACCCCAGCAGGCGATCCCGGTGCATGACTTCTATCTGTCGAGCGACGGTCGCAACTGGATCAACTCAGTGGCCAAGCACGTACTCACCCAGGCAGGAATCGAGATGGTGACTCTTGACTGGGGCGAGAGTTACACGGTGTAGAAGCGGACCCCGACCACAACAACTGTCGGCCCCCTGGCCCGCCCCGACAAGCTCATCTCGGACCTCGACCCCGGCGCAGCGGACGACTTTGATACGACTCCGAGGACGAAGAGTCACGGAATCACTGACAACCGGCCTCGTCCGCTGGCTCTCCGACCCAAACTGAGTCAGCCCAGATTTTTCATGCAGCGGGGCACGCGAATATGGTGTGGCAACGGCACCAGCTACGGGGGGCATCGATGAATCGCGTAAGAACAGGGGCGAATATGCTTGCCCAGCGACTTGTTTCACCCCCGGGGACAGCCTCCCCGAGCGATGGACGCGCACCTGGGCTTGTCCGAACCATGCATCCACTCAGCACACACGGACTCTCCGGGACCACGGCAGCGCTGCTGGCGCTACTCGTGGTTATGACGGCCGCGTTCGTCAATACCCCCGCGGCACAGGCCGAGACGCTTTTGGTCGACACCACGAACGTAGCAGTGGGTGGTCTACCTAATGATGTAGTTGTTGATATGCAAAGGGGCCTCGCCTACGTCTCCATAACCGACAATGACGAGATTGTGTCCGCGGACATGACGACCGGCGCGATCCTGGCTCGACACTTCTTCTCCAAACCCACCGGATTGGAGTTGTCCGCCGACAACCAATACCTCTACGTTGCCTTGAATTCCTCGACCGGGATCTCCCGGGTCAAGCTAGCGGACTGGACGAGCACCGAAATCACCCTGCCGGAACTGGGAGATCGACGTACTTGGGATGTTATTGAGACGTCACCCGGCGTAGTGCTCGTGTCCGCCAATCCGGGCAGCAACGGCCTTGCGTGGATTGTGCGCTACAACTTTGACACCGCCGCTGCGGAACGCGTCGCCGACGACACGATCATCCGCGCCGGTCCTCGCTTCGCCATCGACAACGGCAACTACGTGTATGTCGGCGCCGGATTCAGCCCCAATTCGCTGTATCGCCTCGATCTCTCTACACCGCTATTCGACATCGTGGCCGAGGACGACCATGGCTCGGTCGGCGGTACGCAGAGTTTGGCAGTATCCCCCGATGGGAGCTTCGTCGTTATCGGGAGCGGTCAGAAGCTAGACGCCTCGACGCTTACCCAGATCGGCGACTTCGAGCCCGGAGTCCCACTATTCGATGACTCTGGGGCGCGTCTCTACAGCCTCTACGAAGACAGGATTCAAGGTCGGTTGCTCGTCTCGGTGAGTGACTCGGCGACTACTCAGTTGATAGAGCAATGGGAACCCGATTGCGGTAGTGCACAGGATCTAAGGGCCACGCCGGCGTTCACCAAGGGTTTCGGCTCATCGGTGCTGCTGGCAACGACCGAAGACTCTCTTTGCTTGATCCACACCACCACCGTTCGAGAGCGGCCTCTTCCGGATGGTGGGCGTTTCTTCGATGATGACGCCAGTGTTCATGAGACTTCGATTGAAGCCATCGCCGCGGAGGGCATCACTAGGGGCTGCAACCCTCCCTATCAGACCGGATACTGTCCAAACGATCCCGTGACCCGAGAGCAAATGGCTGCATTCCTGGTACGGGCACTGGGGCTCACCGACACTGGTGGCGGCAACTCCTTCATCGATGACGATGGCTCCATATTCGAAGGCGACATTGCCCGGCTCGCGGCAGCCGGCATCACTCGGGGATGCAACCCACCGACCAATACCATGTTCTGCCCCCAGGACGTCGTCACTCGCGGCCAAATGGCAGCGTTTCTGGTGAGAGCACTGGGTTATCCGCGCAGCCCAACGGACCTATTCGTTGATGACGATGGTTCCGTCTTCGAGACAGACATCGATGCGCTGGGAAGCGCCGGCGTCACCCTCGGGTGCAATCCGCCGGCCAACACCAGTTTCTGCCCGAACGAACCCGTCACCAGGGCCCAGATGGCAACGTTCCTCACCCGGGCTCTGGAGCTACCCGTGCGGGAGGTGCCAATTCGTTTGGCAACCGTCAACGGCACGGACCTCGAGGTGATTCAATCCTCGAGCGGCTGTACCGGTAGTGATGGAGAAGTGTGCACGATCAGTAGATCCGTCAACGGTGAGTTCTATCTACTGACCGGTTGGATTAGCGAGGACTGGTCGTCCATGACCCCGGCCGAGCAGTCAGCATTCCAGACCGCGAAGTTTCGGATCGAGGCAACATTCGACGGTGTTCCCATCGATCTGGTGGCCTGGCCGTTCGAGGTGGTCGACGACATGGGAATCAAGACCTACTCTTACCAGTTTCCCGATTGGCTGCAAGGTAGCCACATACTCGAGGTCCGGTTCGTCGACGACACGGAGAACTTCGTATGGACCATCCGCGACACCCTGACTACCTACGGTGATGGCTACGCCCAAACGGAAGAGGCCGCGCCGGCACCGGACACCACGGTGACTGGGGAACAGGCCACAGGCCACCTGGCGACGCCCTGATCACAGCGCACACATGTGACAGTCTTGGGTTTCTTCCTCTCGGGCGTCGCTAATCCCTACCAACTACCCGCGGCTCCGCCGCTGCGGTACTTTCCCCACAAGAAGGGGAGACTGACAACGCCACTTGCCTAGCGGTCAAATGGGGCCGACGAACCAGACCGATCGGTCTAATATTGAGCGCGACGAAATGGGGAGCTATGGGTCGGCCACGAGAGTTCGATACCGACGAAGCCATGGTGGCGACCATGGAGCAATTCTGGGCCCATGGCTATGAGGCCACTTCCCTGTCTGATCTGGTCAACGCCACCGGTCTCGGTCGAGCCAGTCTCTACAACGCCTTTGGCTCGAAACGCGAGATGTACCTGGCTTCGCTTGACCGTTACTTCGAACAACGGATCCCGCAGATGCTTCACGACCTCGAAACGGGGCAACGTGGGCTAGACAGTCTCTCCGACTTCTTCGAATTATTCCCCGCGGTAGTCGCCGAGGTGCCGGAGCGGGCCGCTCAGGGTTGCCTCATCGTTAACTCGTCTACCGAGTCCGCATCGACCAACCCCGAGGTAGCCGACAGGGCATTCTCCTACCGACAGCGACTCGCCACGGCGTTTGGTCGGGCACTCGCCCGAGCCGTGGAATTGGGCGAAATCAGCCGCGTTGATCCGCTCCGAGCCGACCAGTTGCTGCTGTCCGCTATGGGGCTCTTTGTGACCATGCGCGGCGGGGCAGATCTCGCCGAAATCCGACGTCTCACCGATTCGGTTCTCGCCACCATCGAGTTGTGGCGGGATCGCGGTTAAGGCCGCTGACGCCGGATTGCCGCTACGTCCCCCGAACACGCGTGTAGGTTGGCCCCGAGGCGGAACGATCGAGAATCCGCTGCCCTACTCAAGGAGAGCCACTGATGGCAGGCAAGAAGTCCGGCAACCTGAACAAGACAACTATTGCCGAGCTTGCAAACGACAAGGCAGCCGTTTACAAGATCAAGAATGCCAAGGGTGACAACGTGTACACCGGTGCGGTGGCGCGCGGCAAAGTGCAGGACCAGATCACCAAGCATCTTCGTGGCGGCGAGGAAGCAATTCCGGGCGGCAAGACGGTGCATCTGACTCAGAAGGCAACCGTTGGCGAGGCCCGCGAGTCTGCAGCTCGCATTATCAAGCGGGACAAGCCCAAGAACAACTAGCGTCAGCTTACGTTGCCTCCACCGAACCCAGTCCTAGCCCCGACTCGGGGTGGAACAGGTGGATGCGGCGCAGCCTGACACGGACAGTCGACCCCGGCGTTGGGGGAACGCCGGAGGTCCTCATGTCCACAAAGCTCCCCGGGGCCACCTGCAGCTGTACGAATCCGTGGCTGCCCAGGTAGGACCCCGGACCCGCGGTAACTGCTGCTCCCGACGGGTCGGCGACGATATCTTCCGGTCGCAGCCCCACGTCGACACCTCCTGAACCCAAACCCTCGAGGGCAGGTATCCACGCCTTCACCCGGAACTCACCGAACGTGACGGTGAAGCCGGGCGTATCTTCTGTCACCCGTGCCGGGACAAAGCGCATCGGCGGCGACCCGACGAACTGGGCGACAAACTTGCTTGCGGGCCGCTCGTAAATCTCCATCGGTAAGGCGACCTGCCGGATTCGGCCCTGATCCAACACCACAATCCGATCGGCCATGACCATGGCTTCGTCCTGGTCGTTGGTCACGAACAGAGTCGTCACTCCGTAACCCTGCTGAAGCAGCCTGAATTCGTGCCTCATCTGGAATCGGAGATGGGCATCAAGCCGGGCAAACGGCTCGTCCATCAGAAAGACCTGGGGTACTTGCACCAGAGCCCGCGCTGCTTGCACCAGTTGCTGATGACCCGCCCCGAGCTGGTTCGGTTGCCGGGATAACAAGTGCTCGATCTCCAGAACCCGCGCCTCGGCTTCGACCCTGCTCTTCACCTCATCGGCAGGTCGGTGTTGGACTTCCAGGGGAAAGGCAACATTGCCACGAACGTCCTTGAACGGATACAGGGTGTTGCGTTGAAACACCATGGCAACACCGCGCTTCGCAGTGTCGACACTGGTGACATCCTCGTCACCAAAACGGATGGTTCCGCTAGTGACGCTGTCGAGTCCGGCTACGGCTCGCAGCAGGGTGGTCTTGCCCGATCCGGACGGGCCAAGCACCACCAGCAACTCGCCGTCGAGAATGTGTAAGTCTTCGATTGCCAGTGCCAGAGTGCCGTTGTAGGCGATCCGTACATTCTCGAGACTGATTGAGGACATGGCGCCTCCTGACTGAATCGTACCGGCGATATCCGCTCATCGGGACGCCGGGCGACGCCCGCGACGGCAACTTGAGTTGGGTGCCGATCGCGGCTATTTGGCCAAGTCTGTGATAAGACATGTCTGTCTCTGAGGAATTGGCGTATCTTGGAGAGGTAAAGCTGCTCTCTTTATCAGACGAAACAATGCTTAGTCGACAACCGTGGAGATCCCGCAATGAAAAGTATCCGTAGCGCGAAGTTCGTTGGTGCCATGCTTGCCCTGGTACTGGTGGTAGCTGCTTGCGGTGGCCAGTCCGCAGAGGAAGAGTTGCTGGAGCAGATCTTCGAGAACGCCGGCGAAGATATCGGCGACATCGACATCAACACCGATGGCGATGGATTCAACCTCAACATCGAGGGCGAGGACGGCGAGGACGTTTCCATAACCGGTGGCGGGGACGACGACGACTTCGAAATCACAGTTGAGGGCGAGGACGGCGGAACCTTCTCGTTCGGTGGTGGAGATTTGCCCGATGGGCTGCAGATACCGGTCCCCGACGGAGGCAACGTCCTACTGTCGATTGAAGCTGAAGATATGATCACCGTGAGCCTCGAGTACCCGGGAAGCGACTTCGACGGCATCGTTGGGTTCTACGACTCCGAACTCAACCCCGACAGCGATGATGTCGACCGCACTGAGTCGAGCTTCACCACCGAGGATGGGGACTGGACGAATGTCGCCTGGACATCTTCCAGTGGTGACTGGTTCGTAAACGTCAGCTCCTGCTTTGGCACAGAAAGCGGCGAACTCGACGGCGCCTGCATCCAAATCTCGCAGTCAAACTCATAGGAAGTCAGGTGGGACCGGTCCCGATGAGGGGTCGGTCCCACTGAGCTCGTCTAGGGGCGTGCATCGCCAAGTAGATAGCGGGGGCCTGCTCCGAGCCGCGAGGCGACATCCGCGGCGTTATAGAGCCCGCAAGTCTCGAGCGACAGACATCCACACCCAATGCAGGAGGTCGCCTCCTCGCGCAAACGTTCCAGCGCAGCAATCTGCTGATCGATTCCACTCCGCCACCTACGGGCCAGTCTCTCCCAATCTTTCTTGGTCGGCGTCCGCCCTTGCGGCAGCGTCGCGAGCGCTTTCCGAATCTCCGATAGCGGAAGGC